>NZ_CP048020.1:1986786-2317917 GCF_010365865.1 Treponema vincentii
TATTTTCTCTTGCTGGTCTAAAAAATCTATCATTCTTAATCCCTAAATAGTTTATCGAGTTCTTTTTGAAAAGCGGTATCCATTATTGCGTCAGCTTTGCCGGTATTCCAGTAATACCGAATCGCCGGTTCCAAAAAGGGCTTTGCCGGAAGCGTTACCGATTTTACTTTTACGAATTTCTCATTCACTTTGAAAGTGAGATAGCCATTACGGGCGGTTATCCGTGCGCCTTTTTCGACAAAACGTGCATAGAACGCTTTTTTCTTTATCCCTATTTTTGCCGTAAAATCGGTATTAGCGTATGAAAAAAGATTTTTATAAATGCCCTCTTCTTTTTGTTTATTAAAGCCTCGTTGTCTCATAGTCCTGCGGGCTTCTTTTTTTACTTGGGCATTCACCTTCCCAACGAGACGGCGGGCAATTTTCGGCATCTTATCTTTGCAATCTTTAAGCTGCCTTTCATACTCTTTATAATCAATTTCAACTTGTACTTGAACCATTGTATTTTATATCCTATAGTCTGCGATTTGTAATAAATACTTATCAAAGTTGGTAGTATTGATAAAAGTTCGCGTTCCACTATCTTGGAAACTTTTTGAATTGATTCCAATATTATTATTGCTTTCCGTTTGGAGAATACCGGCAATCCGCAAGGCGGTCAGTTTTATAATTGCGGGGATTTCTTTATAACCGGCGGTGAGAATAACTTTTATATTTCGCTTCCCTTTCGGAAAAGGAATTGATGAAAAAATACAGTTTCTATCAAAAAAACAGCCCTCTTGAATAACGCCGTCAACTTCGATACGTTTTATTTCAGTTATTGGTTGGGCGGGCACTTGTATTTCTTTTTCTCCCGTTCCGTCGATAAAAAATGTATACGCTTTTTCTTCCGGTTCATAATGAAGATAGTTTGCGATAATATTACAAGCCGATTCCACAAATAAGCCTTGTTGACTATTAGTATCTTCGGGATACACATTCGTAAATTTTTGTAAATCTTCAATCGTTATTATCATACTAGTATAGTCTTAAAATAAAAAAGGGAAGCAAGCTATAAACTCACTTCCCTTAGTTTCATTTTTTAATTTCTTTATTTAACTTGTAAGACGGTAAAGTTCTTATCCAGAGCAGGTTTTCCGGCAAGATACATATCGACATCAAATGTCGTTACTAAACTACCGGCGGTCTTTTTCGGTTCAATATTCAATTCACCGGCAACCGCAACAGCGTAGTTTTGGAAGTCTCCCGCTACAGCGATTTTTGAACCTGTTGTCATTTCTTTCGGCATATAAGAAGTAACAATTACCGGTACATTTTCAATCATCTTGTTTCTGATTAAATCTTCACGGTATACCTTATGCGCATCGGTAACGTCAGCAATAAATGCCGTATATACTGCCGGATGTAAGAAGATACAAGCCGTATCCGTTTTATCCGAAACGGTAAGGGCAAAATGGGCAAGGTCGGACAGTTTCACTTGTACGGCGGCGGTTTTCATTGTCTCGGCGGTACTGGAAAGAACGGAAGAAAAATGTCCGCCGGTTCCCGTTCCATTAAAGATTTCATACGCCATACAATCAGCGAACGTATCGGCAATAATGCCTTGCAGTTCACTTTCAAAAGCGGCCGCCGATAACTTCAAGGTTTCATTCGAGACGGGGATACTTATACCAAAGGCTTTAGCGGTCAAGGTTGTATTTCCTAAATTCGCTGTATTTTCTTTTGCCAGCGTTCCATCATCCGCAACCGGCGCAGGGCGCGTTAAAGCTGTTCCCCAAATTGGGATAACCGTACTTGCGTTCTCTCCGTAGAAGTAGCGCACTTTTTCAAGAACCGCTTTCTTGCTTCCCATAAGCTGGACGATTTCACGTATCGTATTAACGACGCCAGTTCCGGAAAGGGTAATGCTCCGCTTTTCTTGCATCGCTTTTGCAATGTCGGCAAATACGCCCTCTGGCTTTTTCTCCCGTTGCTGGGGAGCGGTCTGCTGCGCCATCCGCTTTTCAATATCATGTTTTTTTGTCCGTAAGGCTTCAAATTCTGCCTTAGCGTCGGCGGACTTTATACTTCCTTCCTTTACCTTTTCCGAGAGAGAGCGCAGCTCTACTTCAATCAATCTTTTCTCTTCAATAAGTTTTTCCATAGTTTTTCCTTTATTAGTTTTCAAGTTCCATTTCACAAAGAAGGGCTAGTTTTTCAAGTTCCTCCTGTTCAGTGCCGTTTTCTTTGGGAGTGCCGTCCGGCTGTTCCCTTTTATCGGGCTGCTGATTATCGAGATTCTCTTCTTTCTCTTCCTCTTTAATAATAGTCTGTAATTTTTCAATAACGGATTTCAGTTCTTTCTTTTCCTCTTCCGTTACTGTTTCATCACCCCCTATTATTTGATTCAATCTTTCTAATTCCATAGTCTTTAATAAACTCCTTATCGACGTGAATGACGTTGTTTTTTCATAGGCGGGATACGCTACGCAGAATGAAACTTCCTCTAGCTTCACGGATTGTAAATACGTTACGTTCCCCCTTCTTTCTTGTTTATATGGGATAAAGCCGAATGACATCGTAGTTACGTCTCCACGACTAATAACCTCAAAAGCATCGTTACCCCACGTAGTATTGGGAACTTTACAACGACAAATTAAGCCCTCACTCGATTGCTCAAGCTGTAATGTTTCCGATTTCGTACTTCCTAATACTTTGTTTGCGTCGTGAGCAAATAAAGCCCGCACTTCCGCTTTATCCGCTAATGTTTTTTTGAACGCTGATTCTTCTATCACTTCAAAACATGGGTCATTCTCATCCCAAAAGTTTAAGTTTTCACTTCTTGAATTATAGGGAATTAAACCAATTATCCATCTCTCGCCGTTTTCTTCCCGCGCGGTAAAATTTGTTTTTAAGTTCCGTACAATCTTTTCCTTCATATTATTATAGTCCTTTTATTGTTTATCCGAACCCTTACCTATTGTCGTTCCGGCAAGGGCAGCATTCTCTATCTCAATTTTTTGATTTTGCCATATAAGCGGTAATATTTTCTTCCGTCAGCGGCATAAGGTTTGCTGGAATAAACGCCGTATCTCCCGCTTCAAGGGAGGGGAGGTTCTCTTTCCGTCTAATTTCATTAGGCGTTAAAATCCCATTCATTACTTGCTTGGTATAAGCGTCAATTTTTGCCGTTAAAGAAGTCTTGAGTACCGAATTATAATTAAATTCAATCGTATACCGCTCTTTTTTCACTAGGAGGGAATAACGTATGAAGCGCTTCTTCAAAAGCGCTTACTAGCGGTTGAATCGCTTGCGTCATAAAAAGTGTCGTTACCGTTTCTATATCCCCTACGTCTTTACCGGTAAGATAGCAAAGCGGAACGTTAAAAATATGCGCTATTGTTTCAAGTTGGAAAAGCCGATTTTCCGTTAATTGGTTTGCGCGGTTATCGCTTACGCCGGTATCTATTGTTGAAAACTCAATATTGCCGGTCTTTACAATCGGCTTTCCAGCGTTCTCGGTTCCCCCATACGTTTTTATATAGCGGTCTCTGATTTTCCGCTGTTCATCTTCACTTGCGTTCGGATATGCTTTTGTTAAATCAATGACTAATCGCTTACCCATCGAATTATCAAAGGTGTTTATCGTATAATCATCTAAATTATGGGAAGCCTCGAAAGTTTTGCGACAGACTTCAAAAATAGATTGTCCTTTTTTTCCATCATAGCCGAACCGAGAGGGAATATGTAAAACTTTCTCACTATCATACCGCTTCCCGTAATAGGTATAGATTTTTTGATTAAATTCGTTTCGGCTTACGATTACCGCGCTGGGGTTTAAGCGGAATAACGAAATAACGCGCCCTTCTTCATTGGTATATTTATAAAGATAGACGTTCCCAGCGTAATAATCTTTAATGAGGGAATAGAAAAAAAGAAAGTGAGTTTCGTCAAGGTTCGGTTCCTCTAATACGTCATATATTGGATGGTTTATTTTCTGTTTCGTCCTTTTATCGTACACCCCATACGAAAGAGAAGCGAACGCACTGGCTATCTTATCAATACAGGAAAAGGCCGCTTCCTCGTACGTTTCATACGCGCTAATAATACTCGTATAATCATAAAGCGCTTTCGGTTTCGTCTTTGCGTTTTTATTTCTAAAGAATTGGAATAATTTCATAATTCGTTTTTATACCTTATATATATAGTCTTAGAAGGAATGAAGTATTGTATCGAATGAAACGGCGGGGGCTGCTTTGTGAGCGGCTTCGCATCTATCCCGCGCCATAATTGAAGTAATGATACCGTCTATCCGTTTTGTTGAAGATTTATATTCTTTCAGCGGTTTATAGTTATTGTTGACATCGGGCTTTATCATAACGTTTTGTAATTGCCAAAGAATAACAGGATTCGGGTCAATGATTTTTTCTTCCAGCGCAAGACGTTCATACGCTTTTGTCGGAGAGGCAAAATTCTTTAATGACTGGTCATAATCGATATACGTTATTTCCGGTAAGGAACTATTTAATTTTTCAATTAAAAAGTTTGCTTGCCATCGGTCATACGCTATTTCCTCGATACGGTACCGCCTCGCATCTTTTACAATATCGCTATAAATTTCTTCATAGTTTATAGTACTTCCTGCGGTGGTCTTCACGTAACCTTTTTCTATCCATTCGAGGAAGTTGATATTTTCTTTTCGATAGCGTTCTTGTACGGTTTCTTCCGGTATATAAAATAGATGTTTAAAATAATACTTCCCGTTTAAGTACCAGCAAAGAGAGTAAGCGGTCATATCGTTGACACTTGATAAGTCTAACGCACCGTAACAAGGAAGCGTTTCAAGCGTTTCATAGTTTATTGCTTCGTACTGTTTCCATTTATTTAACGGTATCCAGCTGCTTTTTTCGTTTACCCAGAAACCGCACGTCTTTGATTTAAAATCCCCTTGGTGGCTTGGCGTTATCAACGCATCGTTTAAGTCGGATTCTAATACGTCCGGCTTGAGTATACAGCCAAGTGAGGGATTCGCTTTTATAAAGTTTTTACAATCTTTCCAGTCATCTTTTTCGTCATACGCATAAATAATACCAAAGTAGCTCTCATCCGTAAGCGTATTATTAAGGATTGATTTACACTTTTTATTTTCCGCGTAACAGGGATTACTTATATCGAGTCCCGCCGACGTTATGATAGCGACTAATCCATTTAGTCGGGCGCGGGAACCGTAACGAAACGCCGTTACTATCTTATCATTATCATAGCAGTGGAATTCATCGATAATTGATAGGGAATTTCTATAGCCATCTATCGCGGTACTCTCCGAGGAAAAAAACGCTATTCGACTATTCTGATATAAAACGCTATTCGTAAAACACTCACTCACTTTCGTAAGGTCTGAATCCGCTTTAATAATTGCCTTTAATTCTCGGAAAGATTTTTCCGCTTGGGCGGTATCTTTTGAAACAAGATAGCTTTCGGCGGCGTCGGTAACGAGAAAATCATAGAGAATTTGAGGAAATAATAAGCCGGTCGTTTTTCCGTTCTTTCTCGCCACTTCTATATAGGCTTGACGGAAGCGACGGCGTTCAAGATTATCCTTATAGTAAAATCCATAGAGGTTTGCGTAGATAAATAATTGCCACGGTAATAATTCCAGAGGCTTTTTTAGTATCGGGAATAATTAAACTTTCGGCAAAAGAGCAGAATTCGCTAAAGCGTTCACTATTAAACGTGAAGGGGAAGCCCGCTTCCTTTTCTTTTTTCCTATCTGATAAATATCTTTCTATCGCTTTCTTAGTATATCGCCCCGCTGGTATCTTTCCGCTTTTTTATATCTTTACAATAGGCGGCTACTAGTTCCTCGTACGCTTTCATTGGTTCCTCTTATCCAGTAGCTTCGCTATTGCCGACTTCGTTTCAATACTCTTATGTTGTAATTCAAGCTGGTCAAGTTGGAGCTTCGTTCTTGCAGAGGGGCTAATATAGTACTTATTGGCTAACTTGTTACATTGATTACTTACTGATACTTGTAGCTTGGTCAACCGTTCGTAAGCGTCAAAATCTTTAACTATATCCGTCTTTTTTAAGGCGCGTTGAATATCCCGTAATTGTTGAATCAGATTATATAAAATCTCCAGTTCGGGAAGGTCTACCGGATTGAGAATTTTAAGATTGATTAAAAGAGAAGTATGGTATTCGTAATACTCTTTCAAATACTTTTCCGTAATGGAAGTAGGCGCAATAAGCTTTGTTTCTTCGGTGAACACAGAGAGAGCGGTTATAGCGTTCTCCGCCTCTTCTCGCTTTCCGTGGCGGTCTTTTCTGAAAGTCCCTTCTTTCTTTAATTGCGCAACCGTTTTTCTTTGTCGAGGCATTAAATGATGTACTCTTTTCTTTCCCGATACTCTTGAGCTTTTCCCTCGCACCAATCCCGAACCGGTCTAAAATATCCGGAAACTCTCGTATAGGTGGAGGCTGTTCCTTTGCATAAATCGGGGCTATTCATCGCCGCTTTAATGGACGCTATTTCCTTATCTAGTGGTTTTTCATTCATACTCATATAGTCTACCGGCAGGTCTGGAATTGACATATCTTTTTTGAAACGGGGGCTGGTGATTTTGCTTATTTTTACTCATTTTTTGACAGTATATATGGGGTTTTTGCTCATTTTTGCTTGAAAAAGAGCGTTTTTATTAAAAATACTATCCCAATATTACATATTTAGCTAAATATTCTTATAAATTAGAGCGATTCAGCTCCTCTTAAAAGTGTTCCATATAATAGAAGAAACCCATTAGCGCTACTTTCTCACGGTTAAACTATATAATTATGAAACAACTTTTATTTACAGAAAGGGGATTGCTTTTAAGCGTTGCCCCGAACACGAAAAACAAAATAGCATTGGATAACCCGCTTCATACTACGTTTCTTTTTTGTAGGGCGGCAGAATTACACAATATTCCATTGCCGATAAAAAGCGGCCGCCCTGAACATGATTACCTCGCCTTTCTCGATTCCAGTAAAGAAGTTATGGCTCACTATGAAAAGATAAATCCAGATTTTTATCTTGACTTAGCATTAGGGATGCCGGATAAAACGATACCGGACTGCATGCTTCATGCAGATGCTTTCTGTTTCAACTTGTGGCTAGGCTGCCCCGACGATATACCGGTAGTATCCTTCAAGGCTAACTTTTCTTTATCGGAAATTATTAGCCATTTATATGAAGGGTATCCCGTTCTTATGCTTAAAACAGAAACGCCAGAGATGGGTTTGAACCGAAATGGAGAACACCACCTTTCTTTACTAACCGGTCTTATCTATAAACATGAAGCTATTAAGAATTTAGACTTAACCGGTCGGGCGGGGCAAAATACATTAAAGAGAATGAGGCCGAACTATTTTGTCTTTGATGATTTACAAGGGAAAGAATCCATAGTCCCTTATTATGGTTTCTTAAACAGTTATTTCAATCTTAATTCTGAAAAAAAGTTTACGTATTTTTTTAATCCGTTAGCCTCTTTATATCTACCGAGGCGATAAACAAAAAGAAAGGACTAACTCCACTTCATAGTATGGGGCTAGTCCTTTTACAACTTCTAATCAGCTCTCAAGCCTATTCCAACCGAAACGAAAAATAAACATAATCCCATTCCGATTACTATTGATTGTTCATACGTCAATAGAAAGGGAAGACGTAAAACAAGGCGTACCATATTCGTCCCCGCCATAACGAGAAACGATACAACGACTACCGCCCCTACCATCGTTAGAATACTAACCACCGCAAGGTTTATCTTATCCATTATCTTCATAATGATTTAGTTATTTCTTTTATAAGTATTCTCAAGAATTTCGGTAGTAATAATAGTATTCCAAGAAAAACGTTTCTTTTGAATTGGGTTATAGGGAAGAAGAGAAAGGTATTTTTTATGAATTGAGAAACTTTTATAAAGGGGGCAAAGGCTTTTCCAATCAAAGATATACGCCCGAATATCGCCTCTATTTACCGATATACCGAGAATAATGAAGCAGTAAGCTCCCTCTATCTTGCTCCACTGGGTTAAAAAATCCGCTTGGTGAGGCTCTATCCGATTAAGGTTGAACGCTCGCAACGTATTCATATATTTTGCTTCTATAAAAGCCGGATAGTATTTCCCGTTAAATTCAAGCCCGCCGATTATATCGCAAGGTCGCTTAATCGTTCTATTATATAATCCGGTGGGGTCGGGTATCTTATAAAGTAACGTTCCCGATTTCACAATAATTGTACATAATTCCGCTTCATTCATTTTAACCGCGCCCGTATCTCTTGAGCGGTCTTTACTCGATGGCATTCACGGCAGAGCGTTTGAAGATTATCGACATTGAAGAATAACGCTTCACTTCCTCGCGGGGGGATAATATGGTCTACCGTTAATGATTCATTAGTCCCGCACCGAACACAACAGGGTTGTTGTTGTATATGAGCTTTTCTTAAAGCCCGCCACGTAGAAGTTTGATACAGGTCTTCATTGCTTCTTTTTGCTTTCTGGAACGGGATTATCTCTCGATTATGTTTTTCACAATAGCAAGAACGTTCTAAAGCGAACTCATTACAACCGGCTTCCCTACATAACTTTTTCAGCAAGGTGAATTTCTCCCCCATTCTCAATAAGACTTTCTAAGCTAATCGTTGGAACTTCTTTCTTAAACATCGCCTTCTGAAAGCCAAAGTACGCATACGCAGAAAGCCGGTCTATTTTGAAGTCCTCTTTATAAAGATACTTATCAATAACGTATAACGTCGCATCTTCAATCTTATCCTCAAGCTCTTCCGGTCTAAAGGTGAGATTCTTTTTTCGGCAATAATCAAGAATATAATTTCTTTGGAGTTCCCGACATATCAGGTACATTCTAGCTAGGAGCGCATACTCTTTTGCGCTATTAGAACCTTTTACTTGAAGGTACTCGGCTTGTAGCTTTTCATAGATTTCATTGTGGTTTACTTTCATAACAAGTTAGTTATAAAAGGATGGGGACAGTACGCCTGAACTAAAACGCACAGTCCCCAAAATGAAAATAGATTGCTCGATAAGGATGAACTACTTCCTTATCTCTTATATAGTCTATAATAACCCCGAAATGAAAAAGATAGCCCGTATTAAAAACCGGCGGGTTAGATAAGCTCTTTTAGTTTAGGTTGGCCGAGTTTAATTAAGGCAGATTAGAAGATAAGACTTGCCTTGAAAGCGTAATAATAGCTATGGGATGGGAAAGCGTTACAAGGAGCGTTACTACGTGAGTCTTTAATACATATAGGCTTAATAAATTAAATAAACGTTGTAACACTTGTAACAGTGATTCTCAACTCATTATACTCTTTTATACTCTTTTATTTTTCAACTTAAAAATGCCGTTACAAGTGTTACAATCGTTACAAAAATAAGCAAGTCGTTATTATATATAGACTTATACAATCAATAAACTGTAACACCTCTGTAACACTTGTAACACTTTGACGCTAGAAAAACAGTTTTTCTCTCTCAAATAATCCCATTAAACCTATCTTTTAACGTTTCCGTAACACTTTTTACGTTTTTGTAACGCTTTTTGTAACACCTTTTAACGTTTTTGTAACGATAAAAACTCTCTAAAAAATTAAAGTTTTTCAAGATTTCTGTAGCAAAAACTTTTCAGCGAAAACTCTAGGGAAAAACTCCCAGTTATTATATAGGAGAAAGAATCACGGGTTAATTTATAAAAAAGAGAAATTCCATTTTTAGCCCCTCTTGAACTAAATATTTAAAGATTTTTTCTAAAAACGGGCACTTTTGCCTTTTTCGTACAACTAAATAATTATGGGCAAACAATGCCCGAAAGGAGAATAAATGAAAATAGATTTAAGCGAATTCCTTAAACTCGGAGGCGGTTTTTATATCCCGCAAGCGGAGTTTACTGATTCAATAAAAGGAGCTACCAACCAAATGGCGCAAGAACTAGCCAAAAAGGATGAGCTAACGCTTGAAACGCTTCATAAGCAAATGCGCTTATTTATAGAAGAAAATAATACAACGCTTTGGGGAAACCGCCTCTTAGAAAAAGAATTTGAGACAAAGCAGGAAGACGGAACCATAATTAAGGGGATTAAAAAAGTTCCGGCGGGAAAAACGGGGCAAGACTTGTACGAAGTCCATAAAGAAGAAATCGAATCCCATATAGCGGCGCTCGTTATTGATAATACTACTCACAAAATCCCGTATAAACGAAGCGTCCGAACTTTTATCGAAGCAATGAAGTACCTTTCTCCGAATTGGGAAGCCGCTTCACTTGCGACATCCTATACGGCGATACGAAAGTTATTCGAGAATATTTATAATGAACTCGGTTATGAAGGCGCTCGCAAACAAGACGTATGCGTTATTTTTGAACAGCTAAAGCGTGGGGGCGGCGGTAAAAGCGTATTTTTGAAGGGGCTAGCGTCCGTTCTTAAAAAATACGGGCTTCAATCAACCGATGACGATTTGCCCCGTCAACGGTTTAACTCCCCCCAAGCGGCTAATAATCATCTCGTTATTCATAACGATATTGGGCGAACCGAATGGCGCAATCGGGCGGTTGGTATTTTTAATAATCAGATTGATAGGAACGAGTATATATATGAACCAAAGGGAAAGGCGACGATAGCGTTAAGGGCACGGGCAACGCATATTATTTCAACTAACGTCCATCTTGAGGACGAGGATAATAACCGCCGATACGCCTATATTCCTCTCACCAATCGAGTATTATTCGCAACGGACGGGGCAATAAGCGATAAAAACGTTATCCCGCAAGAGGACTTAAAAAAATACTTTTCTTGTTATCCTTACTCCGGTAATGAGGATGCGTTTACTGAACGGCTGGAATATTGGATTGAAAAAGCCTTTTTATCTTGCCCGTTTGGTTATACTTTTTCATTGGGGGACGTAGTAAAATCTAAAACGCCCAAGCTGCCCCGTAAGTTCTTTTTGCTTATTCACGAACTGGAAAATTTTGTAGAGTTTGAAGGAAAAGAATATCTCGGTAACCTAAAGCTGGGGCAGTTCATACGGGAAACCGCTTTCAATGAACGCAAGCCGGAAGAAAATGATAGATACTTTCGAGACTTAAAAGATACGCTCAATACTTATTTTGGGGAAAAGATTAGAACGGGCGGAAAACCCTTTAGGACGTGGAGTTTCGCCTGGAATAAAATCCTTGAAATTGGACTAGCCGAAAATGAAAGTCCCGATGCTTTTGAAGATATAGAAGATATACAGGAAAAGTGGTTAAAAGCCCATAGAGCCATCATCAATGCCGCCATTGAGGATATTGAACCGCTTGAAGAAACTTTAACGAATGAAACCGCCGAAACAAAAGACGTTCGTTATAATCGACAACCGGTAGACGCAAACCTGACGGAAGAAGAAAAAGAAGTACAAGAATTTATCGACGCTTTCCATCTTCACGTATGTAAGGATAAATATACAAAGCCGGAAACCGCCTTACAACACGGGACTAATTATGAATTTATGGTAAACGGAAGCTGTACCGCCGACGATAGAAAAGCGGAACACGTTATCCCGAAAATGTTTGTTTATGAGATTGACTACCTCGAAGATGAAGGACAAGAAACCGATTTGGGTAAACAACTTAAAAAACAGTGGGATATTATTAAAAAGAGTATCGATACTACGAATCATATTGCTTCCGTTACTTTGAGCGGAAACAAGTCCATCCATGTTCTGGTTCCCCATACGGATGGTGAGTTAATAAAAGAAGATTATAAATTCTACTGGGAAGAAACGGCAAAACGGCTCTTCGGTGAGGATTCTCGTTTTTTTGATACGGCTTGTGCATCGGTTGGACGGCTAACCCGTTGCTTCAATATGAAACGGGGCAATATAGAGCAAAAGTTGTTATATAAGAATTTAAAAGCAACTCCTATTGACGTAAAGCCTCTTATGGAAGCCCGCCAAAAGGAAAAAGCCCAAAAAGTGATACTCGCAAACTTGAAAGTATACGCCCATAATGGGCAAACCGATTACCGCAAGAAGCTAGAGAATTGCGCCCGAAAGTATCCGGTAAATGAAAACTATCAAAAGGCGTTGGATATTATAAATGGGAGCGTAGATAAAGGGCTTAATCCCGTTGCGATAATCCAGTCTTTGAAGTCGAGCGATTTCAACGAATCTTGGGTTAAAAGCTATATCTACGAACCAATGAATCGGGAACACCCCAGCTGTACCGGTCAAGCGTTTGAATATTATTGGAGATAGAGTTTAAGAACTGCCGGAACTAATTACTTATGAACAATGAGATAATTAGTTCTGCCGCAAGAAACGGCGTTAAAAGGTTCTTAAAAGATACTTATGGATGTGAATTTTCCGAAACCCATTATAATGGCTTGGATAACAAAAAATTCGGAGATTATTGCTATGAATCGGGAAACTTAAAAATCAACGTGGATTATAAGTATTCAGAAGACCCGAATTTAAGCAAAGTTATATCTTTGGAGCTGACGGATTATAAAGATGAGACGTGGCTTATCAATGATAATATTAACCTTCTTGTTTTTGAAACAACGAGCCAGATAGTGATTCTCAGCCATGAAAAAATGAAGCGGTTAGCGAAAACTTGTTTGATAGCTGATTATGGTAATGGAAAAGGCTTTTTTGATACCTCTACGCATATTGGGCGAAACAAACATTTTATAGTTCTATCAAAAGCTCATTTTGAAAACGTTGAACCGCTTCAGCTCTCATGTGAAACTATGAACTCTATTCGAGACTTTGTAGAATGTCATAGTCCCCGTGGAGCCTGCGTCGCAAGCGTCAAGATTGCGCTTCTTGAGCGGGAGAATCTCATTGAAGGAAGATACGCTAAAAGGAGAAAAGTATAAGCAATAGTGAAGTAAGCCCCCCTTTTAGCGGGGCTTCTTCTCTTAAAATACTATTCGTTTGCTTATCATATCAAAGCTGGATAAACCGTTTACTATCCCACTCAATAAAATACGACGCATTGTAGCGATGTACATTTCCTCATCGGTCAGCTCTTCTTTATGATGGCTTATGAGATAGTCAATATTCTTCCCGCCCTTTTCCAGTAATTCCTGATACATACTTTGTGGAAATTGATAGTGTTTAGTCGTATTAAAAATATAGGTAACCCCTCCCGATATAATCGTCAATTTCGTACCGTTTAAAGTTGCGCTGTCTACTACCCGTAATAAATGATTACGCTGTTCTTCAATATTCCATTTTTCAAAAAATTGTATTAGCAAATCTTTAGCGGAATAATATAATAGCTGGGCTTGAGTTTTCTCCATATCGGCGTTCTTATTTTCAAGGTCAATTTCAGCGTCAATAATATTTTTATCCGCTTCGCTGATAGCCCCTTCCGCGTTATCAATTTGCTTCGCTAGGACAGTAATAGTACCAACGTCCTCGGCAGCTTCGAGGGCTTTTTTCAACTTGTTTTTTTGTATCTCCAGTTTTTTGCGATTAGCTTTCAAGGTTTTGAGCTTTTCTTTTATAGCTTTCTTTTCAATTTCTTCTTGGAATAATTGTTCCTTTAAGAATTTTGTCTCCCCATCGGAAGCAAGGATATTATAGAGGACAAATGTTTTGAGTATCGTGTCTATCTTATGCTGTACTATTGATTTGGGTTTTTGGCTACAGGCTCCGGCTATCGTTTTATGGTGGAAATAGTATAAGTAGTGCTGTTCTTTCCCGTTCCGTTTCTGTATTTGTATTTGATGGAAGTACTTGGAACCGCACAAAGCGCATTGTATTATTCCCGTCCCAAGGGCTTTTTCAGCTTTACGATTTTTGGCTTCTTTTCGCTTCCCGCGGTGTACTCTTAGCCGCTCCTTATTCTCTATCCATTCCTCACGGGTAAATATTTCTATCGGGTAGGCGCTGGACTTAACCCAATAATCGGGATTGCGGAGCATTTGAAGTGAATCAATTTCAAAGTTATCAAATTTTTTAAGATAGTCTAATCCCTTAGTATTGAGAGTATATCCGGTATAATCAAAATGCTGCATATAGCGGGATAACTGGCTAGTCCTTGTCAATTTATAGCGGGTAGTATCTTTAAAATCCGCTTCGCTTACGATAATACTGCGTAAAGATTCCCCATTTTTGAACCGCTTAAACCAATTCTTTAGCTGGTCAATTTCAGCCGGTACCGCTTCCCATAAGTAATTTCCTTTTTCATTCTTGACGGTTTTACGGTAGCCAAAAAATGACGTATAGCTCCGCTTACCGCTATCAATAGCGTTATAAAGTCCCCGCGTCGTCCTCCGTACAATCAACTGTCTTTCATATTGCGCAACCGCATCCAACATACTTCTTAATAATTGAACGTTCGGGTCGTATAAATCATATTCTTTATCTTTTTCGTATAATCGGATTTTATGCTTCAAAAAGAGATTAAAGATAACGGCGGAAGCGTATTGATTTCTTGAGAGCCTCGAATGTTCCCAGACCCATACGGCGTTGATGGTACCGAGTTTTATTGCTTCAATCATTTCTGAAAAAGCTGGTCGGTTAGCGAAAGGGTCTTTATCCTCGCTATCGTCAATTTTGTATCCAGAGAAACCTTTGTCTTGAAATACTTTGTACTTCATGTTATTATGATTAGCGAAATCAATTCCAGCTTTAACTTGCTGGTCTATTGTAGAAAACTCACCGCTATCCCTGCTTGTCCTTGCGTAAACACCGAGCACTTCCATATCCTCCAGTATAACATACTTTTGTATAAAGTAAAGTTTTATGGACATGGACGGCGGTGGTTCTACGCAGCAGCGTGTTTGCGCAGCAAACACGTAGGTAAAAAATGTACAGGACGTACATTTTTTACCGTGCCTGCGGGTGTTTTTTGTACGCTCCTAGCATCTATACCGTCTCTTTGCAAAAGCGCTGGATGTGTGTATCTACTTCGTTGCTCGTTCAGCGAAGTACATCCGTGTACTTCGCTGAACACAAGTTTGACCGGTGTCAAACTTGTTTCTACTTAATACACGCGGCATCCGTGCCAATGTTTAAGCGGCATTGCCGCTTAAACTTGCAAGTTTTGCCAAAGGCAAAACATTGCTACTGAAAATACTCAACATAGCAGAACCGCCCACGTGTCCATATCTGAGAGTATCTATATTGCAAGCAAGTCTTTAAAATACGCTATTGTTTTTTCTAATCCCTTGTCGAGCTTTATAACAGGCTGCCACTGCAATACTTTTTTTGCCAGTGATATATCAGGTTGTCTCTGTTTTGGATCATCCGTAGGTAATGCCATATATTTACAGGTTACATTAGTTTCACAAAGTTTGAGTATGTGCATAGCAAGCTCATTAATTGTTATTTCTTCAGATGTTCCAAGATTAATAGGGACTGTTATCTTTACCGGAGTTTCCATTAATGCAAGCAAACCGCGTACTAAATCATCTATATAGCAAAAACTTCGAGTTTGTGCTCCCGTACCGTATATGGTAATATCTTTATGCTGTAGCGCCTGTACGATAAAATTACATATAGCGCGTCCGTCATCCATTTGCATTCCCGGCCCGTAGCAATTAAATATTCTGGCTATTTTAACTTTCGTTTTGTATTGTCTATAATAATCCACACAAAGGCTTTCTGCTGCCCGTTTTCCTTCATCATAACAGCTCCGGATGCCGACAGGATTAACATTTCCCCAGTAATCCTCTTGCTGTGGATGCTGAAGTGCATCACCGTAAACTTCAGATGTCGAAGCTTGCAATATCTTTGCATGATGTTGCGTTGCAAGTTCAAGTATATTCAAGACACCGATAACATTTGTTTTCATTGTATAGATAGGATCTTTTTGGTAGTATTTCGGTGATGCCGGACAAGCAAAATTGTATATCTCATCTACATAAAATGAAAACGGTTGTGTTATATCATGTTCAATAAATTCAAAATCAGGATTATGGCTAAAGCATTGTATATTTTTTAATGTGCTGCAAAATAAGTTATCCATACATATTACATGACAGTTCCGATTTAATAGTGCCGAACATACATTTGATCCTATAAATCCCGCGCCACCCGTTATCAATACTACTTTTTTATTTTTCAACATTGTAATTTCCATATACTTTCTCCCAAAACGGAGAAATAATATTTCTGAAAGGAGCTTTTTCGCAGCGGGGTAAAAAATCACCGTCGCTTTCTGCATAGTGTTTAAAATTTCCGCAATATCGGCAATACTTTTTTAATTGTCCGACTAATGTTTCCTCCGTAGCATCCTTTAAGTAAGGTATACCGCCACCGTCTTTTAGTACTCTGCTGATTGCTCCGCAAACGGAACAGGCAAAATAACCGTTTTTATTGAGTCCTATACCGCAATATGAAGTTACCCAACAACCTTTACTGAAATCCGCACTATTAAAATCAGGGTCGTCAACCGGAGCATCGGCAAAGGGAGTAAAGTAGTCAACGGTATTTTTAGTTTTAAATGATTCATAATCTATACGCACGTTTTGAAATTGTTCCGCTTCTTTACATAATCTTCTGGAATTCTCCGTAAATCCGTTTGAGACAACTTGAATAATCACATCGTTATTATAAACATCAGCATACTCTGTTTGCAACATTTTAAGAATAGCAATAAAATCGGGATGTAAAGTAGGTTCTCCGCCTAAAACATTAATGAGCCTCCAGCGTCGATGTAGTTTTTTACTTTCGGTGATAAACGCGCCAATATCTTCGATTGCCATATAATCTTTTGATGGGGCAAGTCCGCAAGAACGATTACATCCTTCACACCTCAGATTGCAATCAAAAGTAATATCTATTTCAATTTTATTTTGGTTCGGCTTGAATATCTTTCTATTTTTATACAACGTAGCGGCCGTCAATGGTCTTTTACTAAGAATTTCTTTAATACATTGTTCTTTTAAAGCCCTATCCGCATTTCGCTTCTCATAATCGCGTTCATAATAATAATTGATAAAATCCATTTGGAAAGGAGATGAACTCATTTCAACCATAGAAATCATCATGGCATAATCATCGCACTTTTCAAACCATTTTTGTTGCGAATATTTTAATTCTACATTATTATATTTAAAATATGACATCGGAATTGAATCAAAAAGATATTTTCGAAATGTTTTAAGATGCTGCCAGACATTACCGCCATTTTTTCTTGGTTCCATAAAATTTACCGGATAGCGATAATGTGGTTGCAACCGATAGGTTTGATGAACCCGTCCACAAGTCATATCAACACCCCACATTTCATATTTTTTATATACATCGTATAATGCTTCACGTCCTATCAATGCATCATCGGTATCAATGCAAACAATAATAGAATCAGGATTATTACAATACTTGTGAATCGCAATGTATTCGCATTGTAATTTAGGTAAATGAGTTCGCCCTTTTATGAAAGTAATACGATTCTGGTACGGTTTAATTATTTGTTCAATAAAAAGCGACATACCATTATCGGAGCAGTCATCGTAAAACAAAATACCGAAATCTTGAAAACTTTGACTTATTAAGGAACACCACATCCGAAGAAATTTATCGACAGTAATATTTTTAAAACAAGAAAGTACAACCATTGTCTCATTGCGTTTCGGAGTACACCAATCGTAAAATGAACCTTCGCAGTCAAAATGATCGTATTGAATATCCGGAATGATACTCTGTTCTACTCTATCAAGAATATTCATCCAACTATACGCGCTACTCTTCCGATAGTTTTGAGGATGAACATAAAAAGTTCGGTTATCCCCCCCTCGAATAGAACAGTATCCTGTTTCTTTTTGTAATTTTTCAAGCGAGCGATACCATGTTAACTGTAATCTACCGTCACAATCTAATGTATTCGGAAATGGACGAAGCCTAAACATTCTTTGCTTGTCAAAAAGCCCCATTCTGACTTCCGGCACGTATCCGCCGTTCTCAAATCCGAAGTAAGCCTTACTCTGTGAATTACAAATATTAAATCCAACGGAAATCACTTTTTCATTTTTCTTAAGTTCAGCAAGCATATCCTGCATATACGAATGATCAATATCCCTTCGACCAATCATCACATCGCTATCCATTTGAAAAATATAGTCGCCGCTGCACTGCTCAAAAGCGTACAGCTGGGAACTTATCGGTACATTTGAAGACGAATGAGTGTGATTCGTTGACAAACCGAACCAATCCCAATTAATACGCTCTGTGTAATCGGGATTGAATATAAAATATCTATCGATAACGCCTTCTTTCTTTAAAGTATCAACTATGTTAATAACTTTCTCAAAATCGGCATTTTCGGTAAATTGACGAATAAAATTATCTTTTTTTGAGTCGATAGAGACAATGACTTCATGGAATATATTTGGGCATGAAAGCTGCCTGACAATATGTTTTATATTCTGTTCAATTATTTCAACATCCTGTGCGCAGGTTTTAATCAATAGAGAAACCTTGTCTTGCAGCGGTTGCAGTTTTTTATACCCGACAATGATGGCCTCCGGTACAAACGTATTATTGTCGGAAAGTCGTATATCCTTTATCTGAATATCACATAGATATAAATGCTGTTTGATTTTATTAAAAAACAATTGTTCAAGATTATCTATTTGCTGTATTGAATAACTCTCATAAATAAGATCTTTTCTCTTAACAACCTCGAATGAATTAATGACTGTCTTTGATTCCTCATACATAATATTTGCAAATATCTTATTTATAAAAGTACGACAATCTTTTAATTCAGGAAGATCAAAATTATTAATTGCACTTCGTTGTAGTTTTTTTAAATCAGGGTTATCATTTTCATGAAGAAAGATATACATTCGTACACAAGCATTTAAGAACAGGCTATCATTATAATATTGACATCCGTCTAAATCTATTAGTTTTATAATACCGTTGACGCGAATAAAATTTTCTTTTTTACAATCTCGAATGACAATCTTTTTTTGCCAACACTCGGTTAAGAAATTAATCACATCATCTTCTGTAAATGCTGTGACCGGCTTTGATGGTTCATATGGGTATTTCTCTATAACCAATCCTTCAAATTCAATCACTTCTTCCAGTTGATAAAAGGACTTATATGTTTCTTTTTCGAAAAAGAATGTAAGATGTTGATATGTGTACCATTTATTTCCACCCGTGAACCATGGTAGAACAACTTTATACACATGCTGTCCGTTGTGAAACACAACACCTTCAAAACCTTGTCCAAGATACGTAAGATTTTTCAAGCCATATCGTGCTAATATGTTTTGAGCTCTTTCTTTTCGTTCAGTATTTTCCATAAACGTATCCCTTCTTGATAAAGTTTTTCTCTGGCTTGTTTATAATCATCTTTTTTTTTATTATTCGCAGTCATATTTCCATCTAAATTATAGATCGTCAATAATACACCTTCGGCGAAAGCAATATTGTATTGTTTATGACTGAGTAATATTCTTACTGATAAAAAATGATCCTCTGCACTGGGAATATCAGGATATTCTTCAAGACTCTTTAATGTAAGAAAGATATTACAAGACGGTAATTCGGAATCGGCGAATCCTTCTGCCATACTTTTTAATCGTTGTAAAAGATACTGTGGATTTTTTAGCCTCTTGCTCGCTTTATTAATACGATCAATAACCATATTATTCTGCCGCAGATAATTACCTGCAAAAATAACATCTGCATCGGTTTGCCGTTTTAAATTTTCAATGTGTGAAAGAACAAATTGATCGGCATATTCATCATCACAATCCAATCGTCCTATTAAATTTACGGCACCAAAATACTTTGCAATATACTTATTAAGATGATTCCGTGTTTTTGATACGTTCTGATATTGTACTTTTGTGATGATAATCTGCGGATTTATCAACAAATCTTCTACAGTTTCTTCCCAACAATCGGTCGAGTTATCGTCAGCGATTAAAATCCATATCTGTGCATTGATATTTTTTTGTTCAAGAATTGAAGTTAGGCATCGTCTTATCGTATTTCGACCGTTATGAATCGCAACACCGATAACAATTTTTTTCAGTACCGGCATTATTCCGGATAAGATTAAACAACTTCAAAATATTCGTTCGATTAGTATATGAAAATAAGCTTTCGGCACGATCCAAAGCCTTGCGTAATACTTCTTCCGAATAAAGCAGTATATGTTTTTCAAAAAACAAAGTAAGCCCTTGTTCTTTCTTCTTTTTTGTTATATGTTATGGAACCATTCCAAGCATAGTGATTAACAAGTACTTCGGGTATTATTTTAATATTTTCTTTTGATACGCATCTAAGTATCCTGATCATCAAGTCTCTATCCGTGCAGCTTGGAAGGCTTTCATCAAATCCTCCTATACAATTCAGTATTCCAAGACGAATAAACATATTACTGCCTTGTATTCCCGGATTGCCGCATAGAAAAGAGTTAACGACCAAATCTTCATAACTAAAGATATTCGCCGTTTTGCAGTCGCTTCGCTTCAGATATGCTGCCAATAAATCAGGGGCATATGAACCAACACTAATGGCATTTTTGCATTTTTCCAAATACCGTATATCCCAACTGTCATCATCATCCAGAATAGCAATATAGTCGGTATCTAAAAATCGAGCATTATACCATTCAATTCCGGAATTCCATGCTCCGGTACCGCTCATTCCTGATGTTTTAGTATTCTTGATGTAATGAATATTGGCATCATTACGCATACTGATACGATGTTGCACTTCAGCACTTACCGTTTCGTCGGTATTGTCATCAACAATTAAAACACAGTCAGCTTTTTTCGTCTGGCACAAAACTGAAGGAAGCGCACGCGAGAACAGTAGCTCGTTTCTCCCCATCGATGTTGCAATAAGCACTCCGACTTTATAATTATTTGTCATCGGCATTTTTAATCGATAAATCCATATTGACCATCTTGTTTCTTCCTAAATTTTGGCAGAAACATTGATACCGCTGTTTCGATCTTCTTGTCAGTAGATAAAAAAAAGGAGTATCACAGAGTGCAAGAATTACTTTTGCAAAGAAAACACCATACAGCAAATCAGCTACTCTCGGTACAATACCATAAAATGCAATAAAACTGAAAACCGCAGTATCAATAAATTGGCTAATAATAGTGCTTATATTATTTCGAAGAAACTTATATTTTTCAGAATAAGATTTTATCTTATGGAAAATAAACACATCAACACTCTGACTTATTAAATATCCCGATAAACTTGCAATAATAATTCTGGTAGTAGAATTAAAAATTTGATTAAATGCGGAAGTATCATTATCTGACGGAAGTATTAATGCTAAACGGATCAGTAAGAAGCTTATTATAAGACAGATGAAACCTATCTTCACAAGTCGATCAGCCGCTTTTTTTCCGTATAACTCTCCGACGACATCCGTCATTAAGTATGTAACGGCATAGGCTATAGTTGCAGAAGGCATCCGTAATCCGTAAATCGTTACTATTTTTGACCCTAGTACATTAGAGATAAGGAGACCGGTAATAAATATGCTGTAATAAACCGGTAAAATGTTATTTATGTCATCAGTCTTATTCATGGCTGACCCCATCGGCTCTATTCAATACAGCATTCTTCATATCCGTATTAATTCTTTCTACGGCACACATCAACGGTAAATTGAACTGTGCGTTAAACGCCGGGATATCTTTATTAAAACAGTGAGAATCATAATAAGGCGTTTCTTCGTATACAAATGTATGGCTGGCATTAATCCGTGAATCTTTGATAAAAATATTTCTTACATCTTCATATTCCACCCCCTCTTTTTTACAAGCAAGGGCAATTTCATTACAAAAGGTGACTTTCAGAGCAAGAAAACAATTTTCCATATATTTTGCAATAATGGCAGTCTTTATATCCGTATATATAATTTCAAAATCCGCACTATGAATTAATGTGTAAAGATATGCTACTTTGTTGCATAAACCACGTGAACCGCCCAGTACTACATAATTGTGTAAACCTGAATGAGGCGTAGTACCGGTAAACTCGGGAGAGAAAATAGCATTCTGAGGCAAAAAGCGAATAATATCTACCGGTATTGTTGATTTTATAATAATCACATCCGCATCGATTCGGCTACAAAGATCAACAACGATAGAAATATCTGCGGAGCCGCTATCCATTTTATCGGTTGGAACACAGACAAAAGCAAAATTGTAATGCTCATGTAAATCATTAACTTTGTATGGGCAATTTGGACTGTAAGGATCGTACACTGAAAGTGCCGCTTTTGAAGCCGTGGCCATCTTTTGGAAGTCTTGAAATAAAACTTGCCCAATATGACCATATCCGCATTGTAAGATTTTCATATTGTCTCCTAATGAAACCTTACCCCTTTACTTGCAGTAGGAAGTTCTGCATAGTGCAATTATCTTTATGATAACCGTTTATATAATACCGAGCGGTATTATATAAGTCTTACTAAGGTTTCACTGTGACCGAATATACTGAAACTTAACGATACTGTCAAGGACAGGATAAGAAGTCAAGATTTTTAAAAACTCACAAATCTATAACCGAATATTTTTTGTAACTTTGCGATTCGCAGCGCCAGGTTCGTCTTTTCCGGATTTTCAGTTATTGTTATTACTGATATGAAATATTCAGCTTATCGGTTATTTCGCTTTGTGTTTTTTCGCCTCGCTTTTTAGGCAGCATAAGAGCAAATTCAATATGTAATTCAGCTTCCACAGCATATTCCAACTGAAATTCGGGCAGCGGTATCGATATTCCCCGTACGATCTCGCTTTCCAAAATTCCATTTCCTGCTTTCGTCGCCATCTCCAAGGTTGTTTTTTTCAGTATTCTCAAAAGTAAGAACGTGTGGTAAGTCTTGGTAATAGACAGTTTATGGTATATAGTATGTGCCAAGGAGTCTTACCTATGAGAAGATCTGACAGAGAAGTAACCGACTATCAACAAATAAAGTTGATTATTGAACAGGCAAAAGTAGTACATATCGGGATGATCGATAACGGCCGTCCGTATGTAGTACCAATGCAGTACGGTTTTGTATTTACCGGCGGTAAGTTAACTCTCTATGTGCATTGCGCAAAAGAAGGCCGGAAACTCGATATCATCAAAAAGAACCCGTGTGTTTTTATTGAACTTGAAACGAATGTTGCAATTGTTTCCGGCGGCGATGTTCCGTGTAAATACGGTTCGGAATATGCAAGCATTATGGGAGACGGAATAGTAGTTATTGTTGAAGATATTTCAGAAAAGATTTTCGGATTGCAGCTTATGATGAAAACGCAAAGCGGCAGAGATTTTGAAATAACCGAACAGATGGCGGCATCGGTTACAGTGTTGCGTATCGATGTTCCGTGTGTAACAGCAAAGAGTAGGGTTAAAGCCTAAGCTTATCATAGAAGAGACTTTCCTGATTGAACAACTGCACAAAGTGTCACCTTTGGAAGTTGTTCAATTTGTAGCGTACTTACAAGCTACAGTGTCTGTTTACCTTAAACTCATCACTGCGTATAACCACAGGTTAGGGTTTATACCACTGTGCAAGCCCTTCCGCTAAAGCATTGGCAGCTTGCTGGGGAGTTTTTTCTCCTTTCATAACGGCAACTACACCATCATTCAGCAAAGTATAGCCGGAAGGCGTTCCGTTCATCAACCTTGGCCATACAAAGCGAACATCCTGCCCTCGCCCGGTAAGAAGTGCATAAATTTCGGCACCTTGAGAACTTTCGATAGGAATACTCCCATTGAACATAGAATAAAAACCGCTCGGCAAATATTTTGCGACAACGGTGGCTCCTTCGGCTGTACAAAGCCACGACAAGAAATCCCAAGCCTCTTTTTGATGCGTTCCGTTCGCATTCATCGCTATTCCTACATCAACATGGAAGCAAATTTCAGGCTGTTTTCCGGCCGGAGGTGGAAATGCGAAATTTCCCCACTGAAACGGTAACTCTTTAAAGCTGTCGAGTGTCCAGGAACCGTCAGCATACATAGCCGCTTTACCCGTTGCGAAAAGCATATTTGAATCAGCATACGTTAATGATTCAAAATTTTCGAAACAATAGGGGGCAATATCCTTCATTGCAGAAAAGGCTGCAACCATATCACCATCGTTAAAAGGACGCAAGCCGTTTTCATATTCATGCCTGCCTTTTTCGCCGCCGATAAAGTTCGGTAATAATCCCATCATAAAACATTCATTGATATCCCATCCATCGGCAAGTCCGTTTGCAAATGGGGTATATCCGGCATCTTTTAAATCTTTGCAGGCAAGCAAAAGTTCTTCCCATGTGGTGGGAATAGCGAGATCTACTCTTCCAAAAATATCTTTATTATAATAAATACTCTGCACCACGGCAGCAACAGGAACTGCGAAAGATTTACCGTCAGAGCCTCGCCATGCATCTTTACTGCTTTCGGAAAAATGTTCTTCTAAATATGGTAAATTGCTTATATCTACCAAAAAACCCTTCTCATACAATTCCATACCGATTGCATAAGAGCGAGCAAACATTAAATCCGGATCGGATCCACTATCCAACTGCATACGAAGCTCTGTATTGTAATTGGGTGGGTTGATCGGCTTAAATTGAATAGATACGCCGCTTACTTTTTCATATTCGGCAAGTAAGCGAGTCCATGCTCCCAAATCATCTGTACGCCATGATCCCAGTGTTAAAACAGTTTTTTCTGCATTTTTTCTTGTACTTTTTACACATCCCAAACAAACCGTAGTGGCACAAAATATCATAAAAAGCAGCATTAGGATTGCGATAAATCTTCTCTGCATATTTTCTCCTCCGCAATTATGACGAGTAAAATGGACTCTCCCCAAATCTTCTGCGAAAATATCCGTAACATACACCGGTAATTGGTCTCTGTCAATCTGTTAAAATGAGCGTGTCAATGGAATAAGGATGGAATACAACTTAAAAATTAGCAAGAAAATAAATACCAAGAAAGATAGCTAAGCGGGCTTTCTCTGCCGGAAGCCTAGGTTGCACCGTTAGACATTCAAGATAATACCAAAAAAGTCCGAAATCGGGATCTATACGAATGGCGTACTCTAAAAAACCTTCACTGTCGATTTGCCGACCGAAAAGCAATAATACCACATCATGCAAAACGCCGAGGCATTCAGGCAGCAAGTCCGCGTAAGCAGCCGGATTTTCTGCCTGCTGCATGGATTCACAAAAACAGCGGAGGCGATATAGAATATCCTCTTTTACATCTTCGTCGGCTTTTTCAACCCACATCTTATCGACAAGCAGCTGTACATTTTTTTCAAAGCTACGGATAAGGTTGATTTGATAGTGCCGAGTAATCGGCTCGGTACCTGTAAATACCTGTTCGAAGGACCCGCTCGCATCAAAAGCCCTCGCAATAAGCAATGCTTGTACGGCAGACACTTCAGCCTCCTCCGCTGCAAGAAAGGCGGGAAGATATTCAACCGCCGCCTTCCGTATCTGTTCCGGCAGCTGCATACCCACATCGTTAAAGATAGATTTAAGCATGCCTAAAAATGGTCTTTAATTTATTTTTTGTCAAGTAGTTTCCCCTTTATGTTCCAGTTTAAGATCATGGTGAATGAACAGAGGGCATTTTAGGGAAAACCTCTAAAAACGGCAAACCTACCGGTTCGTCCTACAAGGACATGATTTATCACATTCGCTCTAGGGGGAATTAGAGTCTTTTTATATCGTTTTTTCGTAGATAAAAGCCCTCTTGTCCCCGAACCATGCAAACCGGTCTAAAATTTGTGTGCGGATAAAGCCTTGTTTTTCATAAATCCTGATTGCTTTATGCCAATCTTCATGCACAAGCAAGACGACCTGTTCCACCTGCGGAAAAACGACGGCGATGCGTTCTATAGCAGAAGCAAAAAATTTTTCGGCAATGCTTTGTCCGCGTACTTCCGGCAACAATGCAAAAGAAGATATATACAACACCGTTCCTGCAGGCTGATGACGTTCTCGTACCGAATGTCCGAGTGCAAACGCGCCGACGTCCATCTGTAAGGCATCCCATAGTTCAGCCGTAAAATAACCGCACACCGATTGCGTATCAGCTTTAACAAGAACATAATTGCAACCGGAAGTATATGCGATGCGATCGGCAAATACACTTTCGTCCTCAACGATGTTTTCTTCAAAGCTTTGCCGTTCCACCTGCATAACCGCAGCCAAATCTCTCGGTTCCGCCTTTCTTACGCTATACCCTTTTGCTACCATTATCACTACCCCAAGGCAACCACATCAGATACACGAATCGAATACCGCAGAATAGATAGGCTGTAAGACCATTTGAGACGCAACACGGCGAAACTCTGGTTGAACAGCCTATCTATTCTGCGGGCTGTTATTCGTGCGGAGAGCTTAATACCCCGACGCTTGCGTCGGGGTTGTTGATTAAAAGAATCTGCTGTATTTGCCCCGAGCTCCTCATCACCACCCCAAGATCGCTTTACGATGCAGTAAGCCTATTATGCGAAGATTTTCTTCCGCAGATTTATGCTGATCACCCAGTTTTTTAAAATCGATAGCAAAGCAGTTCATCGAAAAATGCTGAAATACATAGACCGGCGCATCGGATTTTCCGCCGTATTGCCGTTGCAGCTCATCCGCATAAGCGGTAAAAAGAGATTTTTTTCTTAATTCGCCGTACCCCACCAGCCAAAGCGGACAACCGAGTGCTTTCTGCAGGGCAGCGGTATGGGAAGCGAGCCATTGTTGCGTTTCTTCAAAAAGGCTGCGGAATTGTTCACCGCCATTTTTGAGTAAGTAATTAAGCTCCTTCGTTTTTGCCGTATGAATAGGAGTTTTGTTGAGGATGATAGCCTCTCGCCTAAAATCGATGTTGAGTTCGGGATTGCGGCGAAAAAAGCCTTCCGCGACCTTCCCCGCCTGACCTACCAAATAGCGCTGATTTTTATGCAGCTGTTCGTTTTTTCCCGGATTATCACTAACGATAATCAGTTTTATTTGATCGGAGCCTTGTAGTTCGTCCAAACTATGGTTGTAGACAATGGGGGTTTCCTGCGGGTAGGCAGGGGTTTTGTTCTCCGCCGCTGCTGCTTGCTGTAACAAATGCAGCACACCTCGCCCAGCCGATTTTTCTACGGATGACACTGCTTCATTAGGGGCTGAATATTCATAGCCACAGCGGGTAAGCCATTGCCGACATGACGTTTTAAAATCGGTTCTAAAGGCGGAAAAAGCCTGCCACTCTCTTTCGGTCATCGGATTACTTAACTTTTATCTGAGAAAAAATTTTTCTGAATACATTACTGCTCAATTTTTTCTTGAGGAATCCCAGCTTGGTTTCGGAAATTACGATAGCGATAAAAATAAAAGCACACCCGATTAAAAGCGAAGCCGTTACCTCTTCATGCCAGAATGCGATGGCAAGGATAATACCGAATACCGACTCAAGAGAGAATATGAGCGCAGCTGTCGATGCGATAACCTCCCGTTGACCGATTGCCTGCAGTATATTAGTCAGCGACATACAAATAATACCTAAATAAAGAGCGGCAAAAACGGACTGCCCGTTCCAGACGATTTTAGCACTGTCTTCAAAAAAATAGGTATATAAACCTGCATAGATGGCTCCGAAAAACAAATTTCCGATCGTGAGCAAAATCGGATCCATGGTGTCGACATATCGTCCGAGATATACAAGGTAGGCGCCGAAAACCACGCTGCCTATCAGAGCGAGGAAATCACCGAGATTTAAACCGACATCGGAAGTTTTTAAAAGGTTCGGCATCGAAATGAAGCTGATACCGACTAGACAGACAACAGCAGCGATAACGTGATAAATATTCGGCTTTCTTTTCCATACGAACCATGCAATAAACGGAGTGATAACGCAATAGGTCGCGACCAAAAAACCGCAGCGCCCCGGCGGGCATCCTGCAGCAATGGAAAGATTTTGCATCAAATACCCAATGGTCATCAGAAAGCCGAGAAAAGCGCAAACGGTAACGTATGATCGGGACAAGTTTTTTAACCGTTTGATAAAAACCAGCATCAACACCCCGCCTCCGATGGCGCACCGCAAAAAGACCAAAAAGGCAGGAGGGAAATAGCTGCTTGTACTGCTGATAGCGACAAAGGTAGTCCCCCAAAATATTGCCGCAACCAAGAGCGCAACATGCGCACCGATTTCTTTTTTTGTAAGTTTACTCATAGGTTAATCCAACCAATATATTTTATCGGGAGCTTGTTCTCGTAAAAAAATTTTTCGATATCGCTGTGAGTGCTGTACCCGCACATCATCGGGAAAATACACATTATGCAAAAACCATACGGCATCCAAAAGATCGCCAAAGGAATCAGAGCACGAGTATCGGTAGTACAGTGGGGATTCTTCAAGCAGCGCACGCATTGCGAGGTCATGCGTATGGTACGGATCGATCGCTTGCCGCAAATTACTCCGCAAGCCTCCATACCACGCATGCGTGATCGCCAGTAAATTGAGCCGCTTATGTGTATCCATATAATACAACTCGTACATACCGGCTATCGCGGGAACGGAAGTCGTAACTTTATACTTGTCGGCACGTGTCAAAGCTGTCCATGTCAGAGTATAATAGGCATCGTTTTTATCTTCTTCTTTTATGATAATAGGTTTTAGTTCAAGCATACTCTCCGTTTACTATAGCATATACCGCCGAAATTGGCTAGCAAGTACAGGAATAGACCTCGAGGCAATCGCATCAGGGCGTTTTTTTAGCAACTACACGGGATAATAAAGGCTGTTTAGTCATTGATCTTCCCCATCCGGTTAATTACGGAATATCTGTTGTGTTAAGAGGACTAATTTTTGTGAAGTAACGAAGTAGATGCTCGCATATTTTCAAAGGAAAAAGTTGTACTGCGCCGTATCTTCCACAACCGGTGAATTTTTTTATTCCGAAAATCTTCCGGTATCGACTGTGTGCTGATATCCTGCACGGTAAAGAGCGTATTTTGACAAACAAACTTATCCGCTCCCATGCTGCCGGAGAGATTATCCGAAAGTTCCGCCGTGTTAAAACGCAGTGTCCGCGAATTCGTAGAAAAGTACAAAACACCTTCTTCCGCCAATACCTGACAGCAGCTGCGGATTAAATCCTGCCAATGCCGGTTCACATCGAAGAATTGAGGTGTCCGCTTTGAATTGGAAAACGTCGGCGGGTCGCAAATAATGATATCCCAGCGCTCCTTCCGTTTTGCTGCCTGCTCCAAAAAAAGACGGACATCATTCTGCACAAACCGGCAGCGGTCGGGATCGGCGACACCGTTCAGCTGAACATTTTCATGCGCCCATTGCAAATAGTTTTTTGATAAGTCAACCGAACAAACCTGCCGCGCTCCATTTACCAACGCATGAACGGAAAAAGAAGCGGTATAGCAGAATAGATTCAATACCGTCTTTCCGGCGGCGCTTTCGGCAACGGCAAGCCGAGCCGGACGGTGATCAAGAAACAGTCCGGTATCGAGATAATCGGATACATTGACAAAGAAGCGGCACTTACCTTCCCGCACGATAATCCGCTTTCCGCTGTCGGCAATCTTTTCGTATTGAGCTTCACCGCGCTGCCGTCTTCGGCATTTCTGGTATACCTGCGCCGCAGAAATCTGTAAAGCAGCGCACAACGCTTCCGTCAACTCCGAGAGAGAGGCTGTCGTTTTACCTTCTTTATTACGGGGAGACCGTTCATATTCGGTGAGTACCGCAAATATGCGATCGGTTTTATCTTCAATATAAAGATCGACGTCAACAGATATTTCAGGAATGTCTTTATCATACAAGCGATAGGCGAAGATGCCTAACCGCCGTGCATATTTCTTGAGGTGTTTATATCGCTTTACAAGGCGGTTATAAAACAGTGTCGTCTGAGTTTGGTTCGATAATCCGAAGGAATTCATAAAACATGGTTATGGCACCTTAATACGTAATAATACATTCTTAAAGTCCCATGATCAAAAATAGGAGAAAATAATTACTATTCGCTCGCTTGCTGAATACGGGTATTCATCATAACACCTAAAAGCGCATAGCCTGAGGTAAGATCTTCCTGCTGAACAAGGACATTATCGGGCACTTTGATTTTAACATTTGTAAAATTCCAGATCGCGTCAATTCCGGCTTCTACCAATTGATCGGCAATAGCCTGTGCACTAGGTGAAGGCGCAGTTAAAATTGCTAATGCAGGATGCAAAGCGTTAATTTCCTCGGTTAATTTATTCATTGCGAAAATCGGGATACCGTGAATTTTTTTTCCGATCTTGCTTTTGTCACTGTCAAAAGCTGCGCAAATTTCCAATCCGTGGTCTCTAAATCCTTGATATCCGGTGAGTGCGGTTCCAAGATTGCCTGCCCCAATAAGAATCGCTCTTTGCAACGTATCCCAGCGAAGGAAATGTTCAATAGCTGCGATGAGATCTTCAACCGGATACCCTTTCTTCGGCTTACCGATAATACCGGTAATAGCCAAATCTTTCCGAACTTGGATCGGCTCAAGGTGTAGCTCTTCAGCGATAACGGTACCGGAAATATACGGATATCCATCAGCTTGGGCTTGCTTTACTATATGCAAATAGGACGGTAATCTTCTGATTGACGGCACTGCAGGTATCTTTAACTTTTTCATTCAAATCACCTTACTTGTTGAAACTCAAGGATTAATAGTCTTGCAATCCTCTATAATAGTTCTTGTTTATGATATAAGTAAAAGAATGAAAGGTCAAGCGGTAATCAACATCCGGCGCAGTGCGTCGTGGTATTAAACCGCATGAATAATTATCGTGTAATAATCGCCGGTGGTTATTAAATGCCCCGGAATTTGAAAATCTAAAATAATCGGCCTCTTGACACTTGCAAAAAAATAACTGACAATAAGTCGGTATTCTAATAAAATACCGACTTTGAACAAAGGAAGGGGGTCGTTACCATGCGGCACAAATTATTGATACTATCACTGGCTTTAGGACTGCTTACTGCTCCGCTTATCTGCGCGCAAAATAAAGACGCTGCAAAGAAAAATGATAAGAACAGTGAATCTGACAGTATGATTACCGTCGAACAGGCATACCTCAATTCAATTGAGGGCGTTATGATTAAAGAAATGGTTGCCGCTGAAGGGCGCGATTCAAAACGTGTTGCCTTACAGTACATCGAAGAGGCATTAAATGAAGGCCGTCAATCGGAAGAAATTCAGGTGGCTTTGAGTACGTTAGCAACCGAAGGGCTTTCAACCGTTGTGAGAGAAGATGGCAGGGTGGTAAATAATTATCCGGAAATAAGACGCCGTGCATGTGAATTGCTCGGACAAATGGGAACTGATAAAGCCAAGGATTCATTAGTCACAGTCATGTATACCGATAATGAACCCTCCGTTATCACAGCCGCAGTAAAATCGCTCGGTGATATTGGAAAGAATGACAATGATGAAGTATTCAATATGATCAACTGGATTGCTCGCAAATTTGATACGGTTAATCCAACGAGTTCGCTCGCACTTGAAATCCTGAATACCTTCGAAAAAATGTCCGGCTCAATTATAAATAAAAAGGATATGTTTGAAACGGTAATGCGTATTGCCAATAACTATAACTATGTAACTCCGGTAAGAACCAGAGCTTACGAGGTAATGCGGAGCATTTCGAACTCAAATACCAATACAGATCAAAAAAAGAATAAGTAATTCTCTATTGAGCTGTTTTTATTTATCCGGAGGATTTAATACCGCTGTGCTTTATGCCATAACAGCAGTATTAAAACCGGATGAAATCTTCAATAACGTGCTATAAAAAAGCGTTGTAAAGTATTTACAACGCTTTTTTATGAGGATCTTCCAAGACTTCAAAGGACTTCTAAGAGACTCAATTTTTAGAGGTTTTCTCCTGCTTATTTGGCTTCAATAAAATCTATTTCGATTCCATTGGGATCGATCGCTGTTAATATCTTTTTACCATCCTTTACCGTTCGCGGCTGCATAATAATACGAACATCTTTAGAGCGAAGATATTTTTCCGTCTCCCCAATCTGATTCACAGTAAAAGTCAACGAAATAGAATTTTCTTTTTTTACCTTTGAATGATCGTTATGGATCAGCTCCAACCGGCCGTTCGACTTAGGATCGTACAAAAAGGCGATCTGCTTACCAGGGGCAGCAGACATCATAGATTCAAAGGTGAGTCCGAGTACTTTCTCGTAAAACTGCAACGACTTTTCCATGTTGTCGGTTCTAATAACCACGCTATTCATCTGCATCTTTTACTCCTTGGCAAATAGCGGTATTCCCGCATCTGCAATACTTAAAGTATATCCGACAATAAACAATTTTGCAAAAGGGAATGTCTTTATTCAGCTGAGAGGTTAATAATCTCAAACGCTCTGAGCCGCTAAGGATTTAACGTAACACGCAATTTTACCGGATTATGATCGGCATACCGGAAAGATTCATCGAGTGTTTCCACCGACATAATAGAGATATTCGGAGAAACGATAAAGCCGTCGATGACATAGTACGGCCACTTTTTTACGAATGTTTTCGTCGGAAAGGGCAGACCTGTAAGGAGCGTTGTTAAGGCGGCACGAAGGGACCCGATCATCGACAGCAAAATGCCAACCTTCCGGGAGTAAGCCGCCATCCATTACACCGGGCGCCCAAAGCCCGTCATAGAGGGGGATAAAGCGATCGCGATCCTGGGAATATCTGGTTGAAATCACCGCCCGCTATGACATAATTACCCGCTTCATATTCGGCTCGAATAAAATCGACTACGGCTTTTGTCTGTGCAATTTTACCTTCTCCTTCATCATAGGCCTCCAGATGCAGCACAGCAGTTACCAACTCCCTGCCTGATTCGAGCGGGAAACGGGTTATCAGCATACAGCGTTTCAAATTAACCGTGCTGACCGGCCATTTAAATGGTACCGGCAGCGCAAAACGGTATGCGTCCGTAAAGGGATACCGCGTAAAAAGGCCAACTCCGCTCGCCACCTTTCCGATAGGCGGGATCGGATAAGGCACATAAGATGCCTTAAAATTATAGGTATAGGTCAACGCAGTACCAAGCGCTTCGGCAAGTGCGGCCGTTTGGTCAATATAATAAGAGCGTTTTGACGACTTATCCATTTCCTGAATAAAGTAAAAATCGGAAGGATACCGTTTCAGCGTCTCAATAACTCCTGCAAGATTTTCTTCCACTTCTTTTTTATCTGAAGGACGCACCATAGTACCGCCGTCCATGAAGAAATCCTGCCCTGCGCCGAGTCCGCAATACCCGATATTCCAGCTGACAATATCGATCGGCTTTGCAAGCTCAACTGATTCTTTCGTAAGGGCTGCTTCCCCTATGATTTCGGCAGGTTCTTTGTCTTGAGGGCGATACTCAGTTATCGTAATAAACAGCAGTAAGATTCCAAATGAAACGGCAGCAACAGCTATAATCCCGCCAACCACTTTTAATATCAAAAGAATACTTCGTCCCAAAATTATTTTCATATTCATTATCCTTTAACATAGAGCCGCTCAAATATTGACAGAACTTAGCGGCTCAGCTCTTTTCATTTTTCCTGATAATAATTATCGCCCCTCGTATTCGTTCTGTCAACACAGTTTTATCGAGGTAAACGCATCAGGCCGTTTTTTTAGTAACCCCGCGGAAAAATTGATACTATTCGACCAGAGTTGAACCTCTTCGCGGTTCAAATGGTCTCACAGTCTCAATTTTTCCGCGGTTTTTATCTAGTCTACCTGATGCATTTACCCATTTGTCGGAAAATGTACGAAATTTTAAGTAAAATTTCGTACAGAAGGAAGGTAACCCCGCTGAAAATATTTTTAATGCGGTTACCCCATCAGCATAATCGAAAGAGGCGGACCTTGATTTGGAAGTACCGAAACGGCAGTATCACGCCGCACCATGATACAGTCCTCAGCCGCTACCTGCAAGGATGGAGCTCCGGCAGTTTTAAGTATGCCGTTTTCTGTAATTTCAAGCGTACCGCTTCCGGCGATGATAAAGAGACTGCACCATCCGGTTTTTGCAGCAGGGGTATCAAATGCCGAAAACGAAATAGTCCCCGCAACGGAAAAATCTTTTTTTTCAAGCCTGAAATACGGACACACTGATTTTCCGCTAAAAGGATGTTCCGGTGTCATCGCCGACTCAGGTAAGTACCGCAATACATCAAGCCCTTTTTGTACATGCACCTCACGGGGACGTCCCCAGTCATAGAGCCGGTAGGTTATATCGCTTGATTGCTGCACCTCTAAAAGCCGCAAGCCGCCTTGTATCGCATGGACGGTTCCGGCAGGGATAAAGATAAAATCTCCCTTCGAGACGGGAACGGAGCGGAGACAGTGCTCAATCGTATTATCCCGAATGGCCGTTTCCAGCTCGCTGCGGCGGTAATCCTTCTGCAATCCGTAAATAATCTTTGCATCGGGCACCGCATCGAGCACATACCAACATTCGGTTTTACCGGCGCTGTGCTCGTGGAGGCGCGCATAGTCATCGTCGGGATGCACCTGCACCGAAAGCGTTTCGTTCGCCTGAATGATTTTAATCAAAAGCGGATACGAAGCGCCGGCGATAGCCTCAAGCGGTGTTCCTCCTATCTGCGGCGTTGTATCATCTACGAGAGACTGCCCCACCGGATGAACGGAAACAATCCACCGCTCATATCCCCAGACCTTTTCGGAAACAAAAGGCTGTGTTTTAAACATCGTTATACACTGCTGCATATCATTCCCCTTAATAGCATATTGCTGCCTCACAATAAACTGACCGGATCGACATCCGTTTCGATATACACACCCACAGCCGCTTTGTATTCGGTGATAAATCGGTAGACGGCTTTTTGCATCGGTGCAAGCGTTTCGGCGCGCAACAGCAGCTGCATCCGGTGATTGCCCGCCACGAGCGAAAGCATACAGTCGGACGGGACGAGTATTTCTATGCCTTTCGCAGCATCCGGCGGAAACAGCTTCGGTAAAAGCTCCCGCGCACCGAAAGCGGCTTCTTCCGCTTTGTGTTGATCTTTACTGCGAAACACCAGCCGGATAAGGCGGGCAAAGGGCGGAAATTCCAATGCCTGACGCTGCTTTAGCTCCTGTGTATAAAAACCTTCCACATCATTGTGCTGCGCACAGACAATTGCAGGATGATAGGGATTATAGGTTTGAATGATAACCTCCCCGTCCGGAACATACCGCCCTGCCCTGCCCGCCACCTGCATGATGAGCGAAAAGGTGCGCTCGGCGGCTCTAAAATCGGGCATCTGTAAGCCGGTATCGGCAAGCGCAATTCCCACCAGCCGCACACCGGGAAAGTTTAAGCCTTTGGCAATCATCTGCGTACCGAGCAAAATATCGACGACGCCGTCCCGAAAGTTATTTAAGATCTGAACCGCCTGCTTGTTTTTTTGCAGCACATCGGTATCGATACGCTGAACGGTACAGTCGGGGAAGGTTTTCCGCACCTGTTCTTCAATATATTCCGTGCCGATGCTCGTATAGCCCGCCTCGATGGAGCCGCATTCGGGGCAGGCACTCGGCGGCTTTGCCGTCCATCCGCAGTAGTGGCACTTCATCAGCCCCTCGCTTTTATGAAAAGTGAGCGGCACCGAACAGTTTTTACACAAGAGCTCGTGTCCGCAGTTTTTACACTTAAAGAAATGAGAGAACCCGCGGCGGTTCAAAAAGAGAATGGTCTGTTTCCCTTGGGTTTTGGTGCGACGGATTTCATCGATCAGCGCAGTGCTTAACGCTCCGGCCGTATGCAACAGCGATTCGATGCGGATATGGGGCAGCGCCCCGCCGGAAAGCCGCTCGCTCAGCCGCAGAGTACGGATTGTGCCGGTTTTCATCAAATGCCATGCCTCTACCGACGGCGTTGCCGAACCCATCACCAGCGGACAGCCGTGTTTTTTGCAGAGGTACATCGCAACCTGCCGCGCGTGGTAGCGGGGCGCAAAACCCGACTTATACGAACCGTCGTGTTCCTCGTCGATGATGATAAGTCCCAAATCACGGACGGGGGCGAATATGGCGCTGCGCACTCCGACGACAATTCGCGCCTCGCCCCGCGCAATACGCCGCCATTCCGCAAGTCGCTTGCTGCCGGTCAGCCCCGAATGGAGCACCGCGCAGCGGTCGCCGAAACGCTTTTTAACGGTTTCCGCAACCTGATGGCTCAACGTGATTTCGGGAACCAGATAGATAACCGATTTTCCGGCAGCAAGCGCACGAGAAGCGGCCTGTAAAAAGACCTCGGTTTTACCGGAACCGGTAATGCCGTACACATAGAAGAACTCGCCGCCGGTGCAGCCGGAAATCGCTTCTACGGCGGAACGTTGTTCTTCCGAAAGCGTAAGTGCCGAAGCGGAAAAATCGGTTCCGGCGAATTCGATCCCGTCGGTATTCAGCTCTCCCGCTTCGCGTTTGCCGGAAGGCAGCATTGCGGAAAGCGCAATCCCCTCGGCGCAAATATAAAAGTGGGACATCCAGCGGGCGAGCGCCGCCTGTTCATCGGTGAAAAGCGGTTCCGCATCGATAATGCGGTCGATCGGCTTTATGTCGGCTTCGACAAAAGGACAGCTTTTCGGCAGCGTTTCATGTTCTGCAACGATAAAACCGACGAGCTTGCGCGAGCCGAATCGAACCGCCGCCCGCCTGCCGGCTAAGGATTGTTGCCCGTCCGCAGCGACGGCATTCCGATAAAAAAACGATTGATACAAAGGAAGTTTAAAGACAAGCTCCAGCCACTGCGCCATAGATTAGCCCTGCGCCTGAAGTTCGTGCAGACGGGCGCGGAACCGCTTGAGGTCTTCCCATGCGGGGCGTTTAAGGCTTTCGTCCCGCAGCAGCGCGCTCGGATGATAGGTCGGCATCAGCGGTATCCCCTGATAGTCGAAAAAACGCCCCCGCAGCTTTCCGATGCCGTCGGAGGTTTGCAGCAAATGCTGTGCGGCAATGCGCCCCATCACAAGAATCATCTTAGGACGAAGAAGCCGTATTTGCGCATCCAAAAAGGCGGCGCAGCAGCTCCGTTCCTCCGGCGCAGGGTCGCGGTTTTGAGGCGGGCGGCATTTGACCACATTGGTGATATAGCAGTTCGTCTTACGCGAAAGCTGAATAGCCTCCAGCATCTTGTCGAGGAGCTGCCCCGCCCTACCGACAAAGGGTCTGCCCTGCCGGTCTTCGTCCGCGCCCGGTCCCTCGCCGATTACCATCACCTCAACGGAGTTGGTCAGGCGGGACAGCTCTTCGGGGCCTTCTCCCGCCACCGGATGAGTACGGGTTTGCCCCAATACACAGGCGGAGCACTGCGCAACCGCAGTGTAAATCTCCTGCATCGACCGAAACAGCGTTCCACCGTTACCGCCTACCGTCTCCGTATACATTCCGCCGGAAGCGGAGCCGCCTGCTGCCCCCTCAAGGCTATTATCGGCTGCAAAACCGCTGTTTCCGGCAAGACCGGTAAATGCCGCTTTGCCGATACCGCTTTGTTCATTGCCGGTACCTGCCGGATACGCTGCAGCACACTCGGTATTCACTGCAGCGCCGGTTGCCGCAACAACAGACGTTGAATCTCCGGCAAATGCAAACGATTCGGGATACGGCGCATCGCTGCGGTACCCTTCAATATATTCCGATGCGGTTCTAAAAAACCGATATAATACTTCACACGCTTCCGTTTCCATAATCACCATGACCACTGCATTATCAATATTTTAAGCGGTTACCTTCCTTTTGTTGTGCGAAATTTCGTAGGTATAAGGTGAGCGTCTAAAATGACGTCGCTCACCTTAACCGTCAAGTTTTCTTTCGAAAACTTGCATATTGACTTGTGCGCTTACCGCGCACCAATGCAACAGTTTCCAAAATTCATATTTCGTTCAACTATTGCATTTTCGAGAAACAAAATTTCGCACATTTTTCTAGCAGACGGGTAATCACATCGGGCAGAATAGATAAAAATCGCCGCATATTTCCTTTTGAAATATGCGGGCATCTACTTCGTTATTTCACAAAAATCACTCCGCAACGTTTCAGAACCGCCACGGACGGCGGTGGTTCTTTGCAGCAACGATGTTTTTTGCTCTGCATATTATCTCGTAACTCACGAATGGACATGGACGTTCATTCGTGGGCGTTTCTGCGGGGCTATTAAAAAACGGCCTGATGCGATTGCCTGAGATTTTTTATTGTACAATCCCTTTTACGATAAATATCTCCTGCCAAAATGAGCTTTCCGCAGTTATCGTTACGGTACCATTAATCGTATCGGTTCCTTTTTTCATATAGACATCGATTCCGTTCGCTTCAAATTTGTCATAGTTGTTAATATCTTTAGGCATCCCGACAATCACGGTCGGATCTACAATAGTACCGCCTCACGATGCTCCCATTGCTATACAATAAATAGCTGTCGCTTTTTGCTTGCTAAGCGCAGCCAACGCTTTATCATCAAACACAACCTGAGCAACCGGCTTTTCGACCCCTGCACCGGTTTTAGTCTTTTCATTTGCTGCACAGGTCTGTGCTGTATCCCGCCGCGATTCAGGCTTACATGCGATACAGCCTACTATCAGTAAAACCGAACATACATACAAAAAATTTTTCTTATATTTCAGCATTGTTAGCTCCTCACATAAAACACAATAATGATTCTTAATATATAATGTCAACTATAAAAGAAATTCCTATACCTCTACCCTCTTTTTTAAAAGCCATACCGAAGCAAAAAAACACGCGATGCCTATCCCCAGAGAAATGAACGTCGAAACGATAGGGACATTAACAACCATACCGCCTGGGTATGATGCAACCTGCGCTGAATACTTAATACCGTATATAGTAATGGGACAATAGGCACTTAAAACCCTGCCGACCATTGCTTCAATTCTTCCGGTAAGAAAGAGCGTACCGGTAAAGATAAGAATAAAGCCGACTATCCATACTCCCCGCATCCGTTTAATATTAAAGGAACGCATCACTGTTTGAACGGCAAGCGCAACATTTCCGATAAATATGAATGACACTAACGATCCTAATAGCACAAAAGCAACGAGAGGAAAATTTTTAAGAAAAATAAGATTGAGAATATCTGCTGCTACTCGAAAAAACTGTTCACTCGTAAAACCGATATAATGATACGTCCAGCCTATCCAAACCGCTATTGAAAAAACGCCTGAGACAGCAATACAAATCATAAGTTCTGCGAGGCCGCATAGTATCCTACCGAGCAATATGAACTCGGTACGTACCGGCAACGTCAACATAAGATAGCTTTCATCGGTAAACAACAATGCCCGTGCGTAACCGCTGCTGCATCGAATAAACAGAAAGAGCGGGATGACCGTTAATACGGTTACAGTGAGCACAAACCACAACATATAAAACCCGTTAAATATGTTTTTGGTAAAGGCTAAAAAGAGCAGCTCGACGCCGCTCATACCTGCCATAACGGCACAGCTTAAAATAATACTCGGCAGCCGCTGCAAAAAAGTATATTTAAAAATCCGTTTCATTTGTTCCCTCTTAACCGAAAATTTCAAGATACAACTGATAAATCGATTTTTGATGGGCTTCCCTCAGTTGTTCCGCATTCCCCTGCATGGCAATTGTTCCATTGCGTAGAAACGCAACATCGGTAAACACATGCTCAACATCCGTAACAAGATGTGTACTGATGATAATCGCACTGTTTTCCGTCCATGTTTTAATGATCGTTTTGATAATTCTTTCACGAGCAACAGGATCCGTGCCTCCTAACGGCTCATCAAGCACGAACAGCTTTGCCGCCCGCGAAAATGTAAGCGTTAAATTCATCTTTTCGATCATCCCCTTCGACATCGTTTTAATCGTCTGCTTTTGTTCAAGCTCCATAAATTCGAGCAATTCCAAAGCCTTATTCCGATCAAAGTCATCGAAAAAATCCTGATAAAATTGAATAACATCAAGCGCAGTCATCCGCGGATATAAGCAGTTTCGATCGGGTAAAAAACGAAACCATACGCTTTGTCTCAAGCCCGATTGGTTGGCCGCACACTCGAATATCGCCCGATGTTGCATGCAACAACCCTGCAATAATCTTCAAGAAAGTTGTTTTGCCCGAACCGTTCGGGCCAAGCAATCCGAGTATCGAACCTTCTTCTATCGCTAAAGAAATACCGTTCAACACCGGCTTGGTAAAATAGGATTTTTTTACCGAATCTGCCTGTAAAATAATACTCATATTGTAAACTCCCTCTTATTTGCCAACGCAAAAACCCGAAAATATTTTATCCAGAATATCGTCGGAGCGCACTTCGCCGGTAACGCTTCCGAGGGCATGCACCGCCTCTTCCACATCCTGGATGACGGCATCGAGCGGATATCCGCTACGTCCTGCTTCAAGCGCGTGGCGTACAGCTTCAAGCGCGGCGGTTACCGCTTCCTTTTGCCGCTTCGTGCCGAGCGAGATGCCTGCGTCCTGCATCGGCAGTGCGGTATCCGCCGTAACCAGAGCGACAACCGTATCAATCAGCACATCGATACCGACGCCCGTTTTCGAGCTCAACCTCACGGCGGGATACCGCTGCAAAGCCGCCGGCAATGGTTCCGTTTGCCCCTTATCCGCCTTGGTTTGCACGATAATCAGCGGCACGGTATTCCGTTCGATAAACGCACTATCTTCTTCTGCCGGCGGCTTTGTGCCGTCAATTAAATACAGCACAATGTCGGCTGCCGATGCCAGCTCAACACTGCGTTGCACCCCTATCGCTTCGATTGTATCCTCCGTAGCGCGGAGCCCGGCGGTATCGAAAATATGCACAGGAATACCCTTAAAATCAAGTTCCGCTTCAAGCCAATCCCGCGTTGTGCCGTGAATATCCGACACAATAGCGCGGTCTTCTTTTAACAGCGCATTAAAAAGAGAAGACTTCCCTGCATTTGTTTTACCGGCAAGCACGAGGCGTACCCCCGCCTGATATATTTTTTCCGCTTGCCACGATGCGGCAAGTTGCTGCAATACCGAAAGCGGCTTTTTAAGAAGCGCTTCGTCAAAACTGTCTGCAATCGTTTCCTCATCTTCGGGATATTCAATTCCTACTTCAAGAGCAGCAAGCGCTGTCATTAAATCCGTTTTGATTGTTTCTATTTCGTGAAATACGGTGCCGGAGAGCCGGCCGGCTGCCTTTTGCTGCGCCGTATTTGTTTTTGAATCGATGATTTCCCGCACCGCTTCCGCACGGGTTAAATCCGCTTTACCGTGTATAAACGAGCGAAAGGTGAACTCGCCACGCTCCGCCGCACGAAAACCGTTTTTGATACAGAGCCGATAAATCGCTTTTACGACCCCAGGCCCGCCGTGGCAGATAATTTCGACGGCATTTTCACCGGTATTGCTTTTCGGAGCGCGGTACACACAGAGCACTACCTCATCTATTTTGATACCCTCATCGTGTATCCAGCCGTAAACGAGCGTATGCCCTTGTGACTGTAACAAAGCATTTGGACGGGAAAAAAAGCGAGAGATGAGCTCAATGCTCCGCGCCCCCGAAGTCCGCACAATACCGAGCGCCGCAGGAGCGAGAGCTGTTGCAATAGCGGCGATCTCATCATCAAGCGTATAATTCAAGCAACGGTATCCTTTAACGCTTAAGGGGGAAGAGTTTTATAAAATTATCCAAAATAACCGCCGGAGCGGGCTGTGCATCCAAGGTTATCAGGAGATGTTTATTTTGATAAAACTCAATTAGCGGAAAGGTTTGCTCGCGATAGGTTTCAAGCCGCTTTATGATCGCCTCTGTCCTATCATCCTCACGGATAATCAATGTCGTCCGGCAATTGTCGCACACACCCTCAATAAGGGGTTTCATAAACTCAATGTGAAAATTTTTACCGCACGAGGGGCATAGCCGCCTGCCCGATAAGCGTTTAATCACCGCTTCATCCGAAATATCGAAATTGATAACAGCATCAAGACTACAAAAATCTTCCAATATTTCCGCCTGAGCAATCGTACGCGGGAATCCGTCTAAAATAAAACCGTTACGAGCATCATCATGGGTAAGGCGTTCTTTTACCAAAGCAGCAGTCGTTTCATCATCAACAAGAGCGCCCGAATCGATAATCTTCTGAATTTTTTCTCCTAATGGGGTATGATTCTTGATAGCGACACGAAACATGGAACCCGTCGAGATATGGGGAATACTGTAATATTTTGCAGCATCCGACGCCAACGTTCCTTTTCCCGCACCCAGGGGACCTAAAAAAACCAATTTCATATATAACCTCTCGCGAAGTTTTTATGCCCTGCTAAAAAGGTATAAATCGGGTAAATTATGGCAGCTTTCCGCATCAAGCTCCCGTTTTACGCTTGCATCGCTCACCAAACCGAGTTTAAAATGGTAATGAATAGGATCGTACCCCTCACGTTCCGCATGAATATAAAAATTGAAAATCCGCTTTTCGCCTAATTCCGTCGCAAGAACGGGGAACGGCCAAAAGGTATACGTACCCGGCGTTTTTTTAGAAATAGTATACGGGTTATCCCAAAGATGATTCATCTGAGCTACCAAAGCATCTTCCAAATATAAGGCAACGGGAAGATCGGAAATAGGAGAAAAAGTTTGTCCGTCTAAGATACGTCCCGTAATGGTAGGAAAATTAAATACATAACCGGAAGGCAGAACTTGCTCGGATGACGTATGGGAACGCTTTGTGCTAAGGACAGTTTTCATACCTTCAAATGCCAATGTCGAAATATCGGCAAGAAGCTGATTTTTTTCCGACTGATCAATCTGCAAGAAATGTGCCATACCTCTACCGGAAGCCGTATACCGCGGTTTAATCCGATTTAAAACAAAACAAACCGTATCCAGACGGCATTGCATACAATTACAGGTGAACCATGGTTCATTTTTTCCTTTTGCAGCATCAAAAACTTTATTCACTTCGTTGTATACGAAATCTTCCATAAGGTTATGTATTGTCATTACGAAAGCTCCTGTTTAATTAGTGTAGCGTAACATTATAGATTTTGCAAGCTTCTATATAAAGTATTATCGACAGTTTTTATAATAGCTTTTTACAGCTGTCTTAGACTGATTCCTATCACAAGCCCCACAGCAATCATTGCAGTCCATAAAGAAGACCCGCCATACGATAGAAATAAAAGCGGAATACCGGTTATCGGCATAAACCCCATAACCATTCCGATATTTACAATAAAATGAAAAAATAACATACCGACAACACCGGAAGCGATGAGCTTACCGAATAAATCATTTGTCTTTTTAATGATAAGAAATATCCGCAAAAAAATGATTGCATAAAGCGCAAAAACCAAAAGCCCGCCGAGAAACCCCCACTCTTCCGATAAAATACTGAAAATAAAATCGGTGCTCTGTTCAGGCAAAAAACGATAATGGCTTTGCGTTCCTTTTAGGAAACCTAAACCGGCTCGCCCCCCCGAACCGATTGCCGTCATCGATTGGAGAATATGCCAACCGGCTCCCAACGGATCGCTATTAGGATCCAGAAAGATAATCAACCGTTTCATCTGGTAATCCTGTAATTTTCTGCTCCCGACCAATGCGCCGGATAAGGAGACGGCAATAATGCCTAATACATACCCAATCCAGTAATAATACCGCTTTTTTAACAAAAGATATCCAATTGCGGCAATAATCCCTGCCCCGACAACAGAAAAGATAAGCAACAATGTAATATTTTTATTACCTAATACTTTAACCGCAAGAGAGTATCTATGTAAAATAGTCCGTTCCCAAAGAGGCAGGAGTGTAAAAATAAGTGTACAGACTGTTGTACCTAATAAGCCAAACACATACCGCAACGGGAAGCCGGCTATAAAGCACATGATCAAAAAAATAGGAAGATATACGGACGCTGTTCCAAGATCGGGCTGCAGTAGTATCAACCCCATCGGTATGAACATAATAACCGCAGCCTTTACAAATCGGCGAAGTTCCGGCTCATTCTGAGATCTTGACAGATACCATGCGAGAAATAAAATATAAATAATTTTTGTAAACTCGGAGACTTGTATACCGAAGTCTCCAATTCCAATCCAACTCCGGGCTCCTTTAACACTTTTTCCGAACAGTCTTGTATACACCAATAATAACATCGTGATAATATAGATCAATAAAGTACGATCAGCAATTTTAGTATAATCATATACCGCTACCGCAAACAGTAAAATCAATCCCGATACTACCCAAATAAGCTGTTTAATATATTCATGCGAAACTGATATGCCATCGGAATTAACTCCGGAGGAATAGATAAAGAGAATGCCAATAACCGACAAGCCGATCACAGCTAAAAAAAGTACATAATCAAAATTAGTAACATGTCTCAGATTCATTCTTGCCTTACCCTTACAGCCGGTAAAAAACTCTTACCACCAAGAGCTTCGAGTGCTTCTTCATACGTTTGGTCTGCAAAGACACCCTGAAAGATAATATTCGTAGCATAGGGTGCCCACCATTCCCATTTATTCTGCGCTTCAACCAATACAACTACTACAACGGCGTCTTCTGCCGGGGCATTGTATAGCCCATAAGCCGCCATCCATGAATGCCATCGATCGGAAAAACCTACTTCTGCGGTGCCGGTCTTCCCAGCAAGTTGTACAATTTTATTACGCATTGGGTATTGAGCCGTTCCGTCCGTAATGGTGTACCGCATATCAGCTCGCACCTGAGCGAATACATCTGAAGGAATATCACTTTGCCGTAATACCTCCGGCTTTTTTTCGTAAATAAGTTCGTTAGTACCGGGTGCTCTGACTTCTTTTAACAAATGCGGTTTATAAATCACACCATCGTTGACAACCATTGCGACCATATTCGCAACTTGTAACGGGGAAGCGAGCATAAATCCTTGTCCGATAGCCATATTCATCGTATCCCCGCCAAGCCATTTTTCATGGAATTGTCGTTCTTTCCATACAGGGTTGGGCACTTGGCCGATTGCTTGGCTCGGTAAATCGATTTCAGCAGACTTACCGTACCCAAAGTCGCGAACATGATCGACCATCTTATCAATACCGAGGTTATCGCGGCATACCGTCCAATAATAAATATCGCAAGACTGTGCGAGGGCATTCTTCAAATCGAGATATCCATGTCCGGAACGTTGATGGCAACGAAATAAGTGGTTACCATATTCTATTTTACCGACACATTGTACTTTTTTGTCCGGAGGAAATGCCTTTTCCGCCAGAATCGCAGTAGACATCGCAATTTTAAATGTTGAAGCGGGAGGATAGCTTGCATTAACAGCCCTGTTCAATAGTGGATTGCGGGGATCATGCAGCACCTGTACATACATCTCATTTCCATTATCATTCAAAAAAAGATTGGAATCAAAAGACGGATACGAAACAAGCGCAAGAATTTCTCCTGTTGCAGGCTTCAGTACCACGGCAGCTCCAATACGTTGACCAAGCGCGTTTTCCGCAAGCTTTTGAATTTTTCGATCGATCGTTAAAATAAGATTATTACCCGTCTTAGGAGGAATAAGAGCCGTATTGTTTTCAATTAACCGCCCTCTTGCATCAACTGTACGGTATTCACTACCGTCTTCCCCGCGCAACCACTCATCATAATATTTTTCGATGCCAGCCTTACCGATTGAAGTATTCGCGGTGTAGCCCTTGTTATAGAAAGTCTTAAGTTCTTCTTTTGTTATATCACCGACATAGCCGAGAATATGGGAAAATGATCCTGTTTCTACATAGTTGCGCACCGGCTTTGAATGCCACGAAACACCCGGCAACTCATCGATATTTTCTGCAAGCGAAGTAATAACTTCATACGGAAGATTAGACCGTATCTCGACACTCTGAAAAGAGCTGCGCTTCGCCGGCAATTTCCTTTCAATCTCTGCAACGGGAATTCGTAGAATATTTGCAAGGCGAGCGATAACCGTCGAAAATGCCTTTTTCGGAATTTCTCCCGGTGTTACCGATACGGCAAAGGTGTTGGTATTGAGCACCAGCGGGACATTTGCATTACGGTCAAAGATTTCTCCACGCTGTGCAGAAATACGTTCAGAACGTTGGGATATTGTTTGAGACTGTTTCCTAAACTGATCACCGTGAATGATCTGCATCGAAAACAACCGAAAAAGATATATCACTAAAATACAGAAAACAAAGGCAGTAAAAAACTTCAGCCGTCTATCAACTTGTTGAAAATCTTGCTCATACATGGAATTCAGAGCTTCCTTATTTCAAATGCATTCGGAAATAAACCGAGCAACATAAATAACGGCGGCGAACAAAGGCTGTTTTCTGCAACTTCAATCCAAAAGGGAACTGCAAGCAGATTATAAACCTGAATACTTTGACCGAACAGCACACGTAACACTAATAAAATTCCCGCCTTTAAAAACGTTGCCGAAAGACCGAGTATAAGTGGAAAAAAGAAGCGCCGCACATTGTATTTCCCATACAGCATACCATAAAGAAATCCGAGTACGGTAAATACAAATGAATGGAGCCCCATCGGCGCCAATGAAAGGAAATCAAAAATGAGTCCGGAAAAAAAACCTGCTGTAATACCGGCAGCAGTACCGTTATACAGCGCGATATACACTACTAGAATTAAAATTAAATCCGGTAATGCCGGCAATAACTGAATATGAGACAAAATAGCTGTTCCAAACACACCGAGTAAAAAGGCTGCCGCAACCGTCCACAGAATAACTTTTCTCACTGCACCGCCTCCTCATCAGAACTCGATAAGATTAACACAAATACATAATCGAGCCGGGAGAAATCGATAATCGGCTGCACTGCTAACTCTAGATAGGATTCGTAATCATGCACCTTAATACCGGTCACAATACCGATAGGACTGCCTTTAGGGAACAGATTATTCTCCCCCGAAGCGAGAATTCTATCGCCGATGGCAATTTCGTCTTTTGCCCGCTTTTGCACATACTTCATAATAAGCGGGAGCTCAGCAGTACCCTGTCCGTTAATCAAACCCCGATGTTTCGTCGTTTGGATGGAGGCTGCAACATAACACTGATAATCATATATCGGGATGATCATACTGCTGTCGCGGCCGGTTTGTACGATTTTTCCCACCAAGCCGACATTGCTGCCTTGGAATGCCAATACCGGCATATTTTTGCGCACACCGTGCTTTGTTCCGCGGTTGATGATAATACCGGAGTAGAGATTATCAGGGTCAAATCCGACAACCTGCGCCGGAATATTTTTATAGGCGATCATGTCCGCAAAGCCGAGTAATTCCTTTAACTCCTTGTTTTCGCGGCGTATATCAGCATTTGATCGCTGCAAAAGCTCATAATCTTTAAGTTTCTCGCTCAACGCCACATATTTTGAACGCAGCTCTGCAAGCTCTCGCACAGCCGAGACCGCATCCGTTACAAATGTAGACACCGAATGAACGGCATTCTCCGTCCCAGCCGCAACCGAAAAGCCGACCGATTTAAAATCGACGATAAATCGGCCTCCGGAGAACGTCAATAACACTGAAGATATGATAAGCAGTAGGATCAGCAAAAAGATATCAAGCTTTACCTTAAATGAAAATTTTCTTCTCATTATATTAGCGGTTTAAGCTCTCATATAAACTGCGGTTTCCCGACATATCCTTATACACGTCATAGTATAAACCTGCGCCGATAGCCACACAGTCCATAGGATTTTCCGCAAGAATAACCGGAACGTGCGTTTCCTTAGAGATGAGCTTAGGTAAACCCTTCAGCAAAGAACCCCCTCCAGTCATAACGATCCCCCGCTCTACAATGTCAGCGGCCAGTTCCGGCGGTGTTTGTGCAAGGGTCGTTTTTATCTCTTCTACAATTTGAGTAATCGGTTCCCTCAATGCCTCGCGCACCTCAACCGAATCGATTTCGAGGCGACGGGGAAGTCCGGTAATTGCATCGGTTCCTTTAATTTCTACCCGTTCCATATTCTTTTCAGGGAATGCATTACCGATTTCAATTTTAAGGCGCTCGGCAGTCTGTTCTCCGATGATAAGGTTGTGCACAGAGCGGATATGCTTAATGATGGCCTGATCGAATTCATCGCCGCCGACACGGATGGCATTGGTAACGACCATACCGAGCAGCGAAATAACCGATACTTCCGTTGTACCGCCGCCGATATCACATACCATATTACCGGCAGGTTCGGTAATTGGAATATTGGCGCCGATAGCCGCTGCGAGCGATTCTTCAAGCACTTCAACGCTACCCGCACCCGCTTTTAGAGCACTTTCATGCACGGCGCTGCTTTCCACATCGGTGATGCAGCTCGGAATTCCGATAACCATACGCGGCTTAATGAGCCTATGTCGTGGTAATATCTTGGAAATAAAATACCGGATCATTTTTTCCGTCGTATCTTTATCTGCAATAACACCGTCTTTGAGCGGCCGTATTGCGATGATATTTCCCGGTGTTCTCCACAGCATCCGTTTAGCCTCGGCACCAACCGCCACGACCGATTTTGTTCCGCGTTCTACGGCAACAACCGAAGGTTCATTAACAACAATCCCCTTCCCCTTTATATAGATAATAGTATTACAGGTTCCTAAATCAATACCTATATCGGCAGAAAATCTTTTAAAAAAGCCCATACCCCGAACGTTCCTCCTATTTTATATTCAATTTTGCACGCGTTTCCGCATGTATGGGATTAAGTCGTATCGCAGAGCGCCACTCATACCGCGCCTTAATCATATCACCCTGCATCTCATGTATCAGCCCGATACCGTAATGAGCATCCGCAGAGTTCACGTCTTTTTCAAGTACAAGCTTGAACTGCGCCAAAGCCTCTTCCGGTTTATTCTCCTCTAAAAAGAGCAATCCAAGCTGATTTCTGCACCGCACTTCCAACGCAGCATTACCGGTCTTTTTAATTGTTTCAAAAAGATAGAGCTTTGCATTCGGTATATCGCCCTTTTTTTTATAATTTTCCGCTACGGCATATAATACGAAGTCGGAAGGGTTTGTCGCAAGCGCTTGTGTAAACGCTTCTATCGCCTTATCGGTATCGCCTAATAAAGAGGCAGCCATACCGCGAAACTCCGATAAATCGCTCGCCTCGATACCGCCCGCATAGGCCTCATCCAAGTATTTTACGGCGAGATCGGCATAGTAGTAGCCTTGTTGATAATATGCCTTTCCGAGCACATACGCAATCTTAGGAATATCCTTATCTTTAGTCAAATAAAGTGCACGGCGCAAGTGTACAACAGCTGCTGTAAGATAATCCGCACCAATGGATAAATCAGTCTGCTCGGCAAAAAGGTAATACGCCGCAAAACCGTGCAATGCAAGCGCAGTTCCATCCATCGGGCGCTTCTCTAAAATTTGAGCGGTTTCAGCATATACTCCCGCATAATCTTTATTTTCCCAATGGGTATACACCGTATGCATCGATGGCACACGGAAATAGCGCGCCCTATAGACAGTAAAAAAGAAAAGAGCTCCCGCAACGATAAGCGCAACGCACAAAAAAAGAACGACATATCTTCCGATATGCGGTTTTGAGGAATACTGTGTCTTACCGTCGTACCTTTTCATACGTTTCTAATTAATATCCTTTCATACAGAGATACTCCGTATAAATAAAAAATAGAGAGCCATAAGCCGGATTCTGTCTGCGGACAGGGTAACCATCTATCTTATTCCTGCATTACTACAGTAATTTCCGCAATCAACCCGTAAATAAAGGATCGGATATCCTTTACTATTCAATTTTGCTCCTGATGAGGCTTGCACTGCCGCTCCGTTACCGGAGGCGCGGTGGGCTCTTACCCCGCCTTTTCACCCTTACCGTTTTACCGGCGGTTTATTTTCTGTTGCGCTGTCTGTCGCCTGTATTTTACAATACAAGTGCCCGGCCGTTAACCGGCATCATTTCCGAAGGAGTCCGGACTTTCCTCCGTATACCACGGCGGTTACCGGCTCTCTATCCTTTTATACCAGTAATCTAATCTTCGCTATTGTCCGATTCAGTCTCATCATAGTCTGATGAATCATCCAAATCGGCTAAGCTTCCCATATCCACGTCGTCAAAAATCATATCTTCAGCAGAATCTTGATCACTCTCTTGATAATATAAAATTCTACTGCAATAGGGGCAGTACATAATATTTTTACCTTCCCGTACTTCGATGGCAAATTGAGCTGACAGGATCATGTGACAACCCATACATACATTGCCTTGGACAGGAACGATACCGATACCTTGCTTATTTTTAATAATCCGATCGAATTTAAACAACGTATCGCTATCGAGATCGGGAGCAATCCGCTGCTCACCTTCAGCAAGTTCAGCCAGCTCATTCTTCTTTTCGGCAATTTCTTTTTCAATCATTGCTTTCCGCTCATCGAGTTCCTGCTCCTGCTGTTTAATCAATGCCTCTTCGTTTTTAATCTCTTCGTCAAGGCGTTTATGATTTGCTTCATTCTTTAATATCTCTTTCCGCAGCTCGGCTTCTTTTTTAGTAGCATCCTGAATTTCTCGATCAAGGGCATCATATTCTCGCTGGGTAGTAATACCATCCATACCCTTTTCAGCACGTTCCCGTTTCTGTTCGGTTTCAAACAGTTCTGCTTTCAATGTGCCAATTGTTTGCCGTATTGCCTCGTCATCAGTATTCTTTTTAACATAATTGGTTTTATACCGTGCCAACAGCTCTTCCTGCTTTACCAATAGTTGAGGCGCTTCTAAAATCTCACTGTCAAGCTGATTCTTTCGTGCAAGAATATCCTGTAACTCACGCAGTTTATCAAAAATCTCCGCTGTAACCATCGTCGTTCACTCCCCTATGTATCCAAATAATCTTTTAACTTGCAACTCTGTTTGGGATGCCGGAGCCTGCGTAATGCCTTCGCTTCAATTTGGCGGATACGCTCACGCGTTACATTAAAGTACAATCCGACTTCTTCCAGCGTCAGCGCATAGCCCTCGTCAAGGCCGAACCGCATTTTAAGCACTTCTTGCTCTCGCAACGGCAGGCACGACAATACGCCACGCAGCTGTTCTTGCAACAAAATATACTCTGTCAAGTTGGACGGATTTTCGACATCCTTATCTTCAATAAAATCGCCGAGCGAAGAATCTTCTTCCTCGCCTATCGGCGTTTCCAGTGAAATAGGTTCACGCGCGACATTTTTAACCTGCTTAACCCGCTCGACATTCCAGCCAAGCTGCGCGGCGATCTCTTCATCGGTAGGCTCTCTACCGAACTTCTGCATCAGCTGCCGCGATTCGCGGGTAACCTTATTGATCTGTTCAATCATGTGTACCGGCACACGGATGGTTCGCGCCTGATCGGAGATGGAACGCGTAATTGCCTGCCGTATCCACCATGTCGCGTATGTCGAAAATTTATACCCTTTACGGTATTCAAATTTTTCAACCGCTTTGATCAAGCCGATATTACCTTCCTGAACCAGATCGAAAAAGTGTAATCCTCTATTAGTATATTTTTTTGCGATTGATACGACCAAGCGCAGGTTTGCATTGATAAGCTTATCCTTCGCTTTTTTTAACATTGCGTGACCGTGGCGAATTTCTTTTGCCAGTGCGATAATATCTTCTGTAGGCGCTTCAAAATCATATTCGATCTTCCGCACTTTACGAATAAGCGTTTGAATATGTGTATAAATATCGCGGATATCGTTTGCCGTCATACCAAGCTCTTCTTCCAGCTTCTGCCGTTCACGAGGAATGGCAAGTCGCTTTCCAAGCTTTCGTAAGTCGGAGTATGCCCGTATGCCGAGCTGACGTTGTTTCTTTTCGCGCCGCCGCCGATACTCCCGTATCTTTCTTGCTGCCTCCAAAAAATGATCCGAAATTTTTTCAATTTCTTCCGTTTGGAACTCAATTTTTTGTAAATAATTAAGGATCTTTTTCCGTGTTTTTTGAAGATCTTCATCATCTAAAAAACTGGCGAGCGTCTCTTTATCGTATAGTTTCTTTTTTAATAAGATATATGCTTTTATATCGGAATAGATGGGTTTTAATTGTTCGCCATACGATTGACGAAGCCGTTTTTTTTCAGCATCTTCATAGCTTAATTCCTTGCGCGGCTTATTGTTTTCTGAAGAACTGATTTTTGCAAAAGCTTTTTGAGCGATCATCTGGACTTCGGAAATGAGCACACCGGAGTTTCTTATCGCATTTTTGATGATATTCTCACCATCTTCCATCGCTTTTGACAGAATAACTTCCTGCTCGGCCGTCAATAAGTTTTCTTTACCGATATCACGTAAATAGAGTTTAATAGGGTCATCGACAATTGCTTCTCTATCATTATTCAAAAGCTTCTTATGCGTTTCTTCGGGTTTTGGAAATTCGGGGGCATTTCCAGGTTCGAGTTCAGCCTCTTCAAACAGCTGCTCCTCGCTTTCGAGCTCTACTTCATCAAGCTCATCTGCAAACACATCGTCCGTTTCTTCAGATGCATCATCAACCACTTGGATCTGCTCTTGCTCAAGCATATCCAGAATTTCATCCATCATAGCCTCGGATGAAGTTATTTTTTCAGGCAACAAATCGGTCAGTTCATCCCACGTTAAAGTTTTACGTTCCTTCGCATGGGCAATCAACTTTATAACAATAGGATCTTCAGAGATATCTATCATTTACATCGTTTCCTTTAATTCTGCAAGAGCTCTGTCGATATGCAGCTTCTCGTTCAGCAGGTCATTGGCATGCCGAATATCATCAATACTGCCGTTTTCATGCACTGCTTGCAATTTACGGATTATGAGTTCCTTTTGCCGCTGTAAAGCGTTTTGCTTAATATAGTAGATACCGTCATACACCAGTTTATCGGGATTTTCTGCAAACTCACCTTTAATAATTGCACCGCTTACGGCATCTCTCAACGTTTCTGAAGGACAATGCGCTAATAAGCTGTCGTACGTATTTGCATCTGCGCGATAACATTCTTCTAATACAATAAACAAATCCTTTGCAGCAGGATCCTCAAAATCATCGGAAGTCAACTCTGCCCGCATTTTTTTAAACAGATGAGGATTTGCAGCTGCTGCGAGCACAATCCTCAGCTCCGCGGTCATTTTAAGCGTAACGCGCTTTTTTATTTCACTTTTTCGTGTAGGCGGTACCCGTTCTTGTTTTTGGTCATACTGTATATAATCAGTGAATAACGCTTTTGAGCTTATACCCAAGTCCGCCGAAAACTTATGTATTGTTGACTCTTTTTGAATATCGGATTCCAGCACCTCAATATAGGGGAATAGGAAAGCTGCAGCTTGAGCCTTTCCTTCGGGACTCACTACATCAAATTGCCTAACAGCAATTTGAATAAGATAATCACTGTCTAAAATAGCATTTTTCACCAGTTCCGTCAAGCTCTCGGCACCCATATGCGCCAGTATCTCGGCTGGATCCTTCCCCCCCTTTATCATCAACACCCGCACATGCAAATGTCCGGCACGGCAAAGTTTGATTGCCTTGTATGTTGCCTGTTGTCCTGCAAAATCGGAATCAAAAGAAAGGATAACCGTATCGACAAAGGACTGAATAAGCTTTACCTGATCTTCCGTCAAAGCGGTACCCAACGGAGCAACGGCATTAGTGATACCCGCTTGGTGAAAGGCGATAACATCCATATACCCTTCGCAAAAAATGACTGTTTTTTCTTTTCTGATCTGTGCAAGCGCTTCTGAAAATGCAAAAAGGGTTTCACCTTTTTTATATTGCGGTAAATCCCCAGTGTTAAGATATTTCGGTCCATCACCTTCCAAAAGCCGCCCTCCAAAAGCGACCGGCTGACCGTGCCGATTACAAATTGGGAACATAATTCTGTTTGAAAAAAAAGAAACTCCGGGGTAGTTTTTAGAAAACAACCCCGATTTCGCTAAGAAGTCTGCGGAGTACCCTTTTGTCTGTAAAAATTTAAAGAGCCATAACCGGTCAGCCGGCGCATACCCGAGGTTAAACTGTTCGATCATTTCGGGACTTACAGCTCTCCCCTCCAGATACCGGAGTGCGGCAGCCCCTTCAGGAGTGTTCAGCAAAAAATAATGAAAGGTACCGCTCACTCTTTTATATAATTCAAGTAAGGTTTCTTTAAGTGAATCTTCCGGCGCGGGACTATAACCCCCTTCCGCATACATAACCGGGATACCGGCACGCTTAGCAAGCACTTCTACCGATTCGGTAAAGGACAGTTTTTCCATCTCCATAACAAACTTGATGGTAGACCCGCCTGCGCCGCAACCGAAACAGTAATACATTTTTTTATCAGGGATAACGTGGAAGGATGGTGTTTTTTCGCTGTGAAAGGGACAACAACCCCACCAATCATGCCCACGCTTTTCCAAATGGGTATAGTTTTCGACGAGCGACACCAAGTCGGTATGATTATTGACCGCATCGATCGTTTCGGTGGTAATTTTTGCCATCGCGGTCAGCGCCCCGCAGCTCGTTTTAAAATAATCGCACCGGCTTTTGTATGTTCCGTTAAATTTTTGGTAAAAATATGTGTACCGGTATCCACATCTTCCAAGCGAAAGTAGAGGTAATCGCTTTTTTCAGGATTACAAGCCGCGTACAATGCTGTCATACCCGGATTGGAAATCGGCCCCGGAGGAAGTCCTCGCCATTTATAGGTATTATACGGATGATCTATTTCCAAATCTCTATTCAATAATCGCTCGGGGTGAGGTTTATGCTGCACCTCAGTCAGAATGTATTCGACGGTAGCACACGATTGCAGTCCCATGCCGATTTGCAGTCGATTTGAGAAAACCCCCGCGATTTTTACCGCTTCTTCCGGCACACGGTATTCTCGCTCTATAATACTTGCTAAAATAACCGTCGCATAACGTTGAGCGGGATCCTTCGGAAAATGGGGAATATCGGCGGTTTTATTGAAAAAATTATCGAGCATTGTCGCTATGACACGTTCTGCCGTTTCGTTATATGCAAAAAAGTAGGTGTCGGGAAATAAGAAGCCTTCGGCGGAATCGCCGAGAATTCCGTAAGATTGCAGCAAAGCTTCGTTTTCTGCTGCGGCGAGGAAATCACCAGCAACAACGACATGCCGGTCTTCAAGGATTGCTGCCGTTTTTGAGAGTGTTAGTCCCTCCGGTACGGTAACCTTGATCAATTCTTGTTTCCCTGCCTGTAAATAGGTGCAGAGCGTGGGCACCGACCAAGCGGGAGAAAGTTTATATGTCCCTGCTTTAATTGATTTATTAGAAAAACGAAAGTATAGATATGTCGGATACTCAAACCGGATAAGTCCGGCTGCTTTTAAATCGGCAGCGATTGACCGTGAAGAAGTACCTCGTTTAATAGTAAAAAGTTGTTCTGCAGGGTTTGCATCAAAAGAAGCAGGCCGATAAACAACAACAGCTGCTGCTACAATAATAAGGAAGAAACATATCGGTATAATTATCATCAAGAAAAGATATTTTTTTTTCATATACTATCGATTACCATACAGCTGTTCCGCTTCGCCGATGGTAAGACTTCTATAAATATACTTTTCAGCAAAAACATTAAATGAATACAGCTCATCGGGCAGCGGAGAATTCTTCCTAAAAAAAGAAACAAGCGCTTTGAGTTCGGAATCCGAAAATCGATAAATCGGCTGTTCATCGTTCATAGGTATAAATCCGTTCCTTCAACTGCGCTGAATATTTCAAGCTTATCGGCACCGACATAGTCGCAGTAATGTTGAGCACTCGATTGTATCGCAAGGATCTTTTTATCGTTATACGTCGGTTCATGATGAAAAAGTGCTAATTTTTTAATGCCCCATGAAGTGGCAAAGTCAATAGCAAGGGAGAAGGTGGAATGCCCCCAGCCTATTTTCTCGATGGAATCCGTCATTGTATACTGAGCGTCGATAATAAGCAGTTCTACATTGCTGTAAAACGCGATATTGACATCGTTTTTTTCAAAGTCTTGAGGACGAAGTTCCGTATCGGTCGAAAAAATTACCTTTTTTTGATTATCAAAAATTGAATATGCCACACAACCGCCCGGGTGACGTACACGATGCCAACCTATGCGGGTATTACCGATATGGATATACGGTTCATCAGCAGCAATACAACGAAATTCAAACTTTGCAGTAAATCCACCTTTTTTTTCCGAACATCATAACCGGGAAATACGGCCATTTCATCTGCTCTTCCAAGAACTCTCGCATTTTAGGACGAGTACTATACACAATAATCGTATTACGAGAATCATACGCAGGGCCAAAAAAAGGCAAGCCCTGCACATGATCCCAGTGAAAATGGGTGAAAAAAGAGATGATAGGTTTGTGGCCGATCAAAATAATCAAATCGATTTTGTAAATTAATCCCTAATTCACGGATACCGGTGCCTGCATCAAAAATGAGATGATTTCCCTCTTCGGTTTCAACTTCCACGCAGGTAGTATTTCCGCCGATAGTCCCAAAGAGCCACGGCGGTAAAGAAGCGATAAAACGTTCCCGAGCATCTTGATCGATAATATCTTTTTCGGTTATCCGTTGGACAACGGCAGAAATTTTAGCTTGAATTTGCGCTGCGCTCAATGGAGTTGCAATCGAGCCGCGGACGCCCCAAAAATGTACCCGCATACACTCCTCTATTTTTCGGTGAAATCTCTGCTTTCTCCGGTTTTTTTTCGTCGAATGGCAGGGAATTGTTTTGCAGTATCGAGCAAGTCTTGGATTTCTTCCGCCGAATACCGTTTACCGCGGTTTATTCCCGAACAGCTGCGGGCATTTGCACTCCAACGCTGTTCATTTCCAAGTAAATAATCCCAAAATGGATATGAAGAGCATTGAAAAGGCCGATAATTATATGCAATACAGCCATTATTCCATAAAATACAATCGTAATTCGGAAGTTCCTTTAAGCAAAGATACTCGTATCCGTCTCCTTTAAGTACCCACCGGCAATACTTTTGAATAAGGGCAGGCCGTTCGAGCGATGCCCATGTCTGCAAATTCCTGAGATCGCGAGGAGACAAATACACAAATCCCGGATCATAACGACAACATGCCGAACATTGATTGCACGAAAAGCATAAGCCACTTTCCCAAAATAATCCCTGCTGCAAAAAATACTCCATTACAATTACCTTATTATATATGAAAAATCGTGCTGTTTCAAGCATTTTTACCGGTGTTTTTACCGACATAAGTTAAACTTATTCAGAGCAAACACACCGAACGCTTTTCACAATTAAGAATTGTTTTACTCCGATAACCTTGTTATACTACTTATATGGAGGTTCTATTATGGGAACATTATATTGGAAACGGATATACGAGCCGACTGAACCACAAGACGGATTTAGAATATTAGTCGATCGACTTTGGCCGCGCGGCATTACAAAAGAAAAAGCAATGCTTGGGGATTGGGCGAAAGATATTACACCGTCATCGGATATACGACAGGCATATCACAGAGGAGAAATGAATTATGAGCATTTTTCTGCTTTGTATGCAAAGGAATTAGCAAAGAACCCCGCTGCACCGGCTTTTCTTGAAAAAATAAAAGAAAAATTGCGAACCGGTAACGTTACGATACTGTATGCTGTCAAAGATCCTACGGCAAGTCATATTCCTACGTTACAAACATTTATCAAAAAAAATATATAAAGGGAGTATAGGACGTCTCTAAAAAAATGGAGTCTAAAAAAATTTCCTATCGTTTACAGCTATCGCAATATGGAGGAGTATATGGAAGTCGGAATTAAGGGAGACATGAGTTTTATTGTTACAAAGGAAATGCTGGCGAGTCAGGACGGTGACGATACACTGGAAGTTTTTTCAACGCCAAACATGGTTTTAAAAATTGAAAGAACTGCAGCGCTCAGTGTATTGCCGTTTTTAGAAAAAGGATATACGATGGTCGGCGTAAAAGTCGATATCGAGCACATTGCGGCAACGCTTGAAGGAATGAAAGTGTATGTCCATACCGAACTGATAGATATCAGCAAAAATGGAAAATTTTTAACTTTTAAAGCAGAAGTATCGAATGATCGGGGAATTATAGGCCGCGGTACCCATGTACGGGCAATCGTCAATAAAAAATATTTTATGGAAAAACTTTGGGCGACTATACATAATGATACGCATTCCATATCCTGTGGCATTTGACTTCCATACCTAATGGGTGCGTTCTTCTTTTTAAATCAGCTGTACAACAGAAAGCCGCCGCTTAAAGTATCTCCGCTGCGGTTGACATCGATCAGGGTAAACGCATCAGGTCGTTTTTTTAACACCCCCGCGGAAAAATTGAGACTATTCGACCAGAACTGCCAAGGATGGCAGTAGTTCCATACAGCAGCGATGTTTTGTGCACGCACAAAACTCGCCTTCAATGCGCCCAAGGATGGGCGTGGGATAGGTCAGAAACAAGTTTTGGAACAAAACTTGTCCTCAACCGATGTACATGGACGTACATCGGTTGAGAGGTACACGGATGTACAACAGTTGAAGATGGTTCAAATGGTCTCACAGTCTCAATTTTTCCACGGTTTTTACCTACTCACCTGATGCGTTTACCCGTCTGCTGGAAAAATGTGCGAAATTTTATTTCCTTAAAATGCAACAGTTGAACAAAATATGAATTTTGGAAACTGTTGCATTCGTGCGCTAAAAGCGCACACATCAATACGCAAGTTTTCGAAAGAAAACTTGACGGTTAAGGTGAGCGGCGTCGTTGTAGCCGCTCACCTTATACCTATGAAATTTCGCACAGAAGGAAGGCAACCTCTGAAAATATTTTATAATGCGGTTGCCCTGTGACATCGATGCAAAGACCTTGCATTAAGAGGTGGTTTTCCGTACAATTCGGCATAAAAAGATATGCTAAAAACTGTATTTGACATCATTGTCGATGTAGTTTTTAACCAAAGTTTTTATAGGAGTTATTATGAAACGTATTATACCCCTGTGTTTACTGATTGCAACGCTCGGTATTGTATTTTTGAGCGGCGCATGTGCCTCTACGTCAAAAAAGCATGATCCCGATTTCCTCGGTAATTACCCTGTGCAGTCGTTAGGTGTACTGCATCTTAATATAGTAAAACGTTATTCCAACGATTTACTGCCGCGCGATATCAGCTTTGTTTTTGAACCCTCGACAAACACTGTTAAATTTCATCATAAGATGATGGGAGATAATATTTGGATTTCCTTAAAAAAGAAGGAACGTGCACTTCTCCGGGAGGCCATTGAGCAATACCTCACAGCTTTTGCCGATAAAACGCTGACTCCCGAAGGGGCAAAGAAAAAGGGAGCATTTGGAAAGACTGATATCTTAATGACATGGGGACTATTCGGTAGCGCACATGAAGCATATCCGACTCTGCGGTTTGATTATCAGTTTATTACTCCGCATCGGCCATACTTCATTCTGGCCAATGCGACAACTCGGGCAGACGACGGCGCTAACTGCCCTGCAATACGGATTGCAATTTCACCTGCACAATGTCAGGATGTTTTAAAAGCATTGGACGAACCGGCTCTCTTGCAGCTTGTAGAAGAATTAAAAGCCGACTATGACAAATACGATGAATTTAATTCAAATACATCAGCTGTAAAAAACATAGAGAATACTCCCGAAGGAAGCAATACACCTGTAAAACAGGAAGAGGTTTCTTTTGATGAGTTTTAAAACACTCATCAACTGATGGACAAAAATGTCCACCGGTTGATGAGGCCAAGTTTTTAAAAGAAAACTTGGCTTTATAGGAGGGTTTATGTGCAATAAAAGGTTATTCGGTTTAGCTGCAGCAGGTATGCTGATAATCGCAATCGGTATTTCCGGCTGCGCGGGAACGCCCCGAAATTCTCGGCCGTTGGTATTTCAGACTGACTTCGGATTAAAGGACGGCGCGGTTTCCGCAATGAAGGGTGTCGCTTTTACGCAATCATCTACGATTCCGCTGTATGATCTTACCCACGAAATACCGGCTTACAGTATCTGGGATGCAGCGTATCGACTCTTTCAGACGGTAGAATACTGGCCTGCAGGCACAGTCTTTGTATCGGTAGTTGACCCCGGTGTCGGTACCGACCGCGATTCGGTTGTCTTAAAGACTAAAACAGGTCACTATATTGTTACTCCTGATAATGGAACGCTTACACTTGTTGCAGATCGGCTTGGAATTGCAGAAGTCCGTTTAATCGATGAAGCGGTGAACCGCCGAAAAAAACTCAGAAAAGAGTTACACCTTCCACGGACGTGATGTATACGCCTTTACCGGTGCGCGGCTCGCAGGAGGAATCATCAGTTTTGAACAGGTTGGCCCCGCAAAAAAAAAGAGATTGTCCGTCTTCCTTACGAAAAGCCCCGTTTTGATAAAGGTGCACTATTAGGAACCATTCCTGCCCTCGATATCCAGTATGGGAATGTGTGGACAAATATCAGCCGTGAAACAGCGGATGCATTAAAATTAGCCGTCAATGATATCGTACAGGTAACGGTATTCAATAACGGAAAACAAGTATACACCGGCTCTATGCCGTATGTGAACAGTTTCGGTGATGTTCCCGATGGAAAGCCGCTGCTGTATTACAATAGCCTTGATTGCTTATCGATGGCATTGAATATGGACAATTTTGCATCCGTGCATAAAATCGAATACGGCGGCGAATGGACTGTAAAGATTACCAAAATTACAAAATAACACCCTTTTGAAAATATAGGGGCTGTCCAAAAACTTGAAAGTCTACCGGCTTTTTCTGTAAGGAAATAATTCATCGTATCCGCTCACACGGAATCGCTAATCAGTTTTTGGACAGTTTCCGTGCAGGAATACATCTGCCGTGCTTTATCTGCCATGCTTTGCGGGTATTCCGCTGTTCGCAAGCGGCATTACCGCGCATTTCTTTTGGCCGTATGCAGAGCGGAAAATTAACAGACTCGAAATTGAGATTAAGAAACTATAAGTCTTATGCCTTTTTTCCGTGATAATTATACCGAAATCCTGAACTGAAATTGACTATTTCCGGTATTCCCGGGATAATGGTAATGGAAACATCGAAATTATCATTTACTTTAACATTCGTTTCAATTTCGCCGGCATACCAATAAAAGAGGTGTTGCCAATCTTCACCTTTTGTTCCCCCCTTATAGGACTCTGAAGAAGGATCATAATTAGGTAATTTATACCAACTCCGCTTATATAAAAATGTCGGTACTATGCCTACATTCATCGAGAACCGAGCGATTTTTAAAAAGCGTACCCTAAAACCAAGATGAGAAAAGCCTGCAAACTGCATCGCACAATCGCCATAAAGTCCCTGTACCAGTTTTATGGAAATAATATCCCGCCACACAAAATATTCAAAATTCAGCGTTACCCCGGGATTAAAGACGACAATTCCCTTAGGATCAAGCTTCCATGGAAAAAAGCCGATAATTTGGGGCACCACTTGGATGAATACTTAAGCCGAATAACTTTACCCCAAAACTAAAGTCATGGGCAAAAATAGGAAATGACGTTAAAAACATCATAACAACACCAATAGAGAGTGTTTTCCTTAGTTTTCCCATAATTAGTTTATCGTTTCATAAATGGAGCTGAGTGTCAATATATCTTTCTTAACCTATATTTTAAAAAGGAAAGCGCGGAAAGAGCATACGGAAAAGGCTTGCATGTTCTTTTTTATGTAAGTCTTCTTTATGATGAGAAAAAACAAAAATATGCTCTTCCGAACCTGCTAAGAGGAGAATATCATCTGCGGCAAAGCGATAGTCCGGTTCAATAAATTCAAAACTTTCACAGTCTTGCTTTCGTACCGCAACAACATTAAGACCGAGTTCTTTTCGTAAATTTGCTTCAAGGAGCGTCATGCCGATATATTTTTCATTAATGCTTACTTCCGCCAATGCAAGCTCAGTTGAAATCGGCATAAAATTCAACAACAAAGTTGAGGCCAACATCGGCATAACTCGCTTTGCTGCTTCTCGATCGGGGAAAATCACCTTTGTTGCCCCAACCATGGACAGCAGATTCTCATGTTGGTCGGTTTCAGCCTTTACAACAATCTCTTTAATACCAAGCTGCTTTAAATATTTGGTTACCATCAGCGAAAGTTCAATCCTTCCGCCCAGATCAACAATAGCAGTACCGATTCTTTGAGGAATATTTTTCCGGAGACTCTCTTCATCGGTAATATTCACGACCGAGCCTTTAACAGCCTTGCCTTCATACTTTTTAATAAGATTAGGATCTTTATCTATAATGATAACTTCATCGGTAAAATGGAGCAGTTCTTCCAACATACGGACACCGAACGCACCTAAACCAATAATTGCGAATTTATTCATACCGCCTCCTCTTTACCGATGAATATCTAATTCCTATAAGTAAGTCATTCGGCGCTGTGTCTCTTTTGTGAAGACTTAAAAAATTTTTCCGATCGCATAACATAAATACTAAAGCCGATAAAAAGCAGTAAAAGAACAATTCCGATAATCTTCATAAAATGACTGCCCCTTTGCCCAAGAAAGTAGACCAGCCAGAATAAAGCCGAAATATTGCAAACCGCTGCAATAGCGTCAAAAAAAGCGAACTTATAAAACGGAAAATTAACAAAGCCGGATGTCATTGAAATAATATTGCGTATACCGAAAGGAATAAAACGCCCGAATAAAAAAGTTAGAAAGCCGTGCCGTTCAAGTGCATTGGAAATACGACTTATATTATTTTCGCTTATCAATTTTGAAAAAAATTTCCCCGAAATTCTGCCGTGCCCTAAAAGCCATCCCCAAAAATAGACAAGATAATCGCTGATCACTGCACCGAAATAGAGAGCAGCATAAAATGATGGAATAGACGCCTTCTCTTGTCTGCAAAGCAAAGCAGCAGTAATAACAATGATATCCTCCGAAATCGGCAGGTTAAAACCTCCGAGAAACAAGCTGATAAAAATAACCAACGGAAAATAAGAAATATACTGTCCTATCCACGCGGCAATTGTTTGAAACATTAAAAAGATATATCACACTTCCGACAACTTTTCAAGTTCGGTAAGCCATACGGCAGCATTCATATCGCTCGGCATTTGCCATGCTCCCCGCGGAGAGAAACTGCCGAATCCTACCTGCACGCCGTCGGGAGCACAGGAACGTTTAAACTGCTGAGAAAAAAGGCGCCGGTAAAAAATACGCATACAGCCGAGTATCTGCTGACGGTTATACCGCTGCTCCGTAGAAAAACAATGCTCCGCAAGTAAAAGGATTTTTGCAGGACTGAAATCCGTGTGCAGCAGATAATATAAAAAGAAGTCGTGCAGCTCATAGGGGCCGAGTATGTCCTCGGTTTTTTGCGTGATGACTTGTTTTTGGGCAGGATGTAGTTCGGGACTGATCGGCGTATCGAGAATATCCTGCACAATAGCGCGGAATTCGGTATGCTTATCGGCATCCGGTAAAAATACCGACGGATATGCCGCAACATAGTCGATGCAATGGCGCAACATAGTTTTTGGGATCCCGGCATTGACATTATACATCGACATATGATCGCCGTTATACGTTTCCCATCCGAGCGCGGATTCGGAAAGATCCCCAGTCCCGACAAGCAGCGCCCCAAGCTGGTTTGCTTTATCCATCAGAATTTGAGTTCGTTCCCGTGCCTGCGCGTTTTCGTAGACCGTATTGCAGAGATCTGCGGGGTGCTCGATATCCGCAAAATGTTGCAGCATCGCCTTTTCTATAGGAATGGTAAGAACGGTACAGCCGAGTAATTCCGCAAGTTTAAGCGCATTGGATTTGGTTCTGTCCGTTGTTCCGAAGCCGGGCATGGTAATTGCCGTAACCGAATCGGCTTTCTGACGGAGCATTCGCGAAGCGAGTATCGCAATAAAGAGCGCCAATGTGGAATCCAAGCCGCCGGAAATCCCAAGCACCGTCTTTTTACAACCGGTGTGGTACAACCGCTTCGCAAGTCCGCGCGCTTGGAGCTCCGTTACCTGTGAGAAAAAACTTTCCCATGCTTGCTCGTTATTTTGCACCGCAAGCGGAATGAATGGATTGGGATTGCGCGGACGAACAAGTAGAACCCCTCGGGAAGGTATGGCAGGAATGACAATACGGCGGCAAACCGATGAACTACGGCCGAGACTGGAGGGCGCTTCGCAATCCATATCTGCAAGGGTAATAGCGGCTTCATCTTCATAGCCGGAAAAATTGAAATCGCCTGTTTTATTAAAAGAAGACAGTTCAAACCCGTTTGCCGCCGCAAGCAGTTCGCCGTTTTCGTAAATGCCGCGCTCGCCCGCACAGACAGTGTCGGTTGAAGACTCTCCCCAACCGGCGTTGACAAACAGAACCGTATTCCTTTCTTGCTTTGATCGGGCTGCAGCGCTGCGGCAAAGTTCCGTAAAAGACCCCGCGAACGAAGCCTGTGCGAGCGGTTCAATGTATAGCGCCGCTCCGGTTACCGTTAAGGTGCTGCCCGTCGCCGGAGAACCGTCTTTGATTCCGGCTTGACTTTGATTTTGTATATTTTTTGGGCTGCCGATTACAAACGAAAATCGGCTTTTTTCTACTTCAAACAGCAAATCGGAACCGAACGGAATAGCCGTATTCTGCAAACCGGTAAGAATTGTCGAAGATTCTCTTCCGCTATATACGGAAAAAACGCGGGAGTGAGCGGTTCCATCCAGCGGTACAATGCCGTAAATAGTTCCTCTACTGAAGACGGCAACAGCACTGTAGATATTACCCGAAAAAAAGAATGGAAAACCAACCACACCGATAATCGGCTCCATGGAGGTTTGCCGGACGATATACGCAAGCCGGTCTTCTGCAGCATTCAGTAATGACCGGTGTTCGAAAAAAGTGCCACAGCTGGCGGATGTTAGAGCCAATGCGGGGAATACGGCAATATCGGCTCCCATTTCGGCACTTTTCCGCAATGCACCGATAATCCGTTCGGCATTACCGGTGCAATCGCCAACTGCACAAGGAGGAACTATCGCAGCAACCCGATAAAATCCGTAGTCGTGTATATTCATCTTCCACCTCCCCGGTTTTACTGCTGCCGATGCAGCAGTGCTTTTCGTTTAAAAAGTTTGAGAAAGCCTGTAAGTTGCTTCCTTTGCATACGTAAAAGAAGGACAGCTTTCCGACAATTTGTGATAGAGATCATTTGCTTGTACGACAAATCCCTGCCGGTACAACAAATCTGCAAACTGCAAAAAGACATTCCAAATTTGCTTGGTTTCCGTCCATTGTAAGATTTCATTATTTGTGCCGATTCTCTGCAATAGATCGGAAAAGTTACTGTACGTATACATAAAATCAGCTTTTTTCAAGGTATTGCTTAAATACGTAACGGCAATATCGGCGCCGAGAAGCGCAGTTCTAAATGCGCGATCGTATTCTTCGGCACGAAGATAAATATCGGTCAGTTCAATATAAGCACGAAGCGCTATATCATTATGATGCCGATATAATGAAAAAAACTTTTCAACCGTCTTTTCATTTTTAATCGTATGGATCATCGCCCTCAATGTAGGACTTTCTACGTTGGTAGTTCCATACACCGGATCTTCCGTTAAAATAAGGAGGAGGTATTTTTCCTGATCGTCATACTGCTTTAATAAACCGGAAATTTGTGCAAGCGAATAAATAATTTCAAACCGCATATCGGGGATGTATAAAAATTCTCTCGCTTCCCATGCAGATTGATAAAATCTGCGGGACTGAGTAAGCTCTCCTTCAAGCTCATAAACCTTCCCGATAAGATAATCACATTCGGGATAGACATCGCTCTTTTTTAACCATGTAAGTACTGCAGAAATCGACTTATCAAAATAAGCAGGAGGATGAATAAGAAAAATTCTATCAAGAATTGCACAGGCTTCATAATCCTGCCGCTTTTCCAACACACGGTATACATCCGAGATAAGATCACCGGCAGCCCTTACCTGATGCGGTTTAAGTGCGGCAAAAAGATAATCATATTGAGCGGTTACCTGTGTTTTATGCATTTCCCGCGCTTGCCTGAACAAAAGGAGAGCCTTGCCGAATTCCCGTCCTTCATACGCAACCTTTCCTTGCTCAAGCAGATGCCAAGGGTACTCCAACGAGTCAGTCGATACTTTTTGTGCATACAGAAACGCACTGATAAGGATTGTAAAACACGCTATTACTAACTTTTTCATAAACTCCTCAGCTCCTTTTCAAAGGCTGCATCGACAACCGTATTTTTTTCCGTTTCCGTCAAGCCTTGTATATCGATACGCTGAACGATAACGCCCCGCTTAAACAACAGGATAACGTTTTCCGCACCGGTAATCCCGATATCGGCAAATTTTCCCTCGCCCGGCCCGTTGACAACACATCCCATCACCGCAACAGTCAAGTCTTTCTTTTCGGCAAAAAGCCGGTGCTGCCAGCGTGCAACGAACCCGTGAACATCGAAACCGTTACGGCCGCAGCGCGGGCACGACACCAACCTGATACCGCCTTTCCGTTTACCGCATTCCGTCAAAATTTCCCGCGCTGCAATAACCTCATTTTCCATAGTATCGGAAAGGCTCACCCGCACGGTAGCGCCGATATTCCGTTCAAGCAGCTTTGAAAATGCGAGCGTACTTTTGACAATGCCCGAAACCAAAGGCCCCGCCTCCGTAACACCTAAATGGAGCGGCGCAGCGGATTCGGCAGCAAACAGTTCATTGGCAATGACCGTCTCGTTTACGGATGAGGCTTTCATCGACACAAGGTACTGCGTAAAGCCGTGTTTATCGAAAAGCGCCGCTTCCCGCTGCGCCCCGGCAACCAATGCGGCTGCCCTCGCCTCCTCTGCATTACGTCCTTCGCGGATTTCCTGCTCCATACGGTTCCGTATATCGGCGGGGAGAGAGCCGCTGTTGACACCGATGCGGAGTACGGTACCGGTATCCTGTGCTTTTTTAATGACCGCGCTTACCCGATCTTCCGTTCCGATATTTCCCGGATTGATACGTATTTTTGCAGCACAGCCGTCCATACAGCGCAACGCAAGCCGATAGTCAAAGTGAATATCGGCAACAAGCGGCATCGGCGTCATTTCAGTAAGCTTGACAAACGCTTCGGCGCTTTCGGAATCCGGTACGGCAAACCGGAGAATGTCACAGCCGAGCTGCTCCAATTCGGCAATTTTCCGTGCCGTTTCCTGCAAGGTATCTCCGCTCAGCGGCTGTTTCCACATAGTCTGGATAGCAATAGGACTATCACCGCCGAGCTCAATACTCCGAACGCTGCCCTTGCCGCCTATCCGTACTTTTTCCGCCGTATACATATTTTCTCCAATCAGCGCTTGTTTTCCGGTACTTGGCTTTGATGAATACCGGCAGCTTTTAAAAAAAGGATACCGCCCCGCTGCTGGATTTTTCCTAATACTTCTATTGGGCGTTCAGAATCTATCCTGACCGAAAAATTACAAAAGATAGGAACAACACCTTCCAACTGAATACGCTCGCTATACCCTACCAAAAGATCGAAGCTCGTATTGTCCCCATCGGATTGTATATTTGTTGCACGTCCCGACCAAATTGTCCAGCAATCAAGATAAAGCGGAATATCAGCTCGTACCTCGCTGTAGGATGGAATATCCCGAACAGTATCGAAGCCAGGTTTCGCAAAATAGTCCATTAACAACCGCGCCTTCTGTTTAATCGAATGGGCGGCGTTCGAAGACAAAATCCGGTTAACTTCAATTTGCGCCAGGTTATCCCGTGAATCCTGAAAATATTTCTGTGCATTCCGATATGCCGCAAGCACCTCTTTTTCCGAAAGCATATACCGATACGTCCCGCCCGTATCAATCGGACGTGCTTTTTCATCCGACAGCAATGCGAATGCCGAGAGATCAGCCCTATTATTATTCTGTGTCCGCAACGACAGAGGAATTTTTATCAATACCATTACTGCAATCACCGCAACAAACGCAGCAACTACCAAACAGGCAAACAAGATTATTCTTTTTTTAATATAGGACTGTACACCTGGACGAGGATAAAACTTTTTTATTTCACCCGATTGAACGGCATCTCCTATTGCCTCCGGCGTGTTATGAGTTCGAATAAACTCCAATCCGCTGCGTGCCAATTCATGGTTAGGATTATACTCAATCGCTTCCAGATAATAGTCGATCGCGCGTGCGGTGTCGCCTCGCCGTAAAAACAGCACAGCCTGCGCACATAGCAAATCGGGATCAGTCATTTTAATTTTCCGTGCGCAAGCCAAATAATCAACGGCGCCGCCGATATCCCCGGCATGTAAACAAGCAAGTCCTAAATACAGATAAAAAGGAAACGATTTATTAAATGATGCATTATACACAACATCTTTGGTATCGCTCGATACAACGTATTGCGTAACGTGCGGCTCCAATAGATTAATAACCTGTTGATAATTCCCCTTGACAAATTGTTTTTTTGCTTGTTCAAGAATCGATGACGGCATTATTGTTCCTGCATAGCCTCTATTGCGTTATCTACTTCTACACGTAATTTAGCAATCTCTTCCGTGGATAATACGTCAGACGACTTTTCAAGTTCCGCAATCCTATCCAGCAGTTCCTGCACATACCGATAATCTTTCTTTGGCTTCTCGGATTTTGTCGGTTGTACCGATGTATTCCGTTCGGTAACTTGAACAGTGTTAGGCTCCCCTACTGAAGTCGAAGAAACAGAACTATCCACCGACTGTGCGTTAGGATCAACAGGTTGAGTTACGGGAGCTGCTCGGTAAACGGTGGTAACGGTCAATTTACTAGGAGGTGCAGTAACCGGTAGAGCTGGCTCCCCCCCTGCCTGTTGGGTATATGCCGAATATGCTGTTACAGTATCAGCTGCATTCCGATAATCATAAAAGCCGATGCAGTTTGTAACACTGAAAGTCTCTTTATTGAGCATCTTCTTTTCAGACCATACGTATAAAAGCCCGGGATCGGAAAACGCATACTTACGGAATGATCTGCCACTTACGTAAGAGGGTAGCCACTTCTTTGTTACCAGCCGTTCCCAATTTGCAATATACACGGCTGTCGGTACCGTCATATATTCATTTCGTAAGAAAAAAAGACAGGCATATCCTCTATCCGCAGAAAAGATAACGGAATCTTTTTCCAATACCGGCTGCAACATCAATTCTGCTCCAATTTCGCTGCGTAAGTCCGTATACAGCGGAACAAGGTTTTTTTCACCTAACGAAGTGTCAAATAAAGCCTTTAAACCGATATCAGCAATATCCCCCGAAATATTTTGAATTTCGGTTACAATTTTCAAAAGTTTCCCCGTTGACCGCTGTTTTGAAGGTACAAACGAAAAAGTTTGCGTCGCCAAAAAATCCATGCTGATTTGGAACATGACCGTTATCTCATTTTTTGACTGGCTAATAATAATTTTCTTTCCACTTTTATTATTGAGGTGGAATATCTCCCCATTAAAAAGCACTGAGTAAATGTTTACGGAAGATTGAGAGCGGTCATCATACAGCGGCTCATACGCGCGCGCATCCTCGGCTTTTGAATGATATAAACAGAAATTGCCCGTGTTAGGGTAAATGACCAACTTTAACGGATCGCTGATCATTTCGACTGTATTTTCCGCCGCAAATAATCCACTCAGCAGCCACACCGAGAGGCATAATAGAATCATCTTTTTATTGGGTCTCCACATTATTTTGCTCCTTTCATATGCTGTTCATAAAGTTTTTCCAAGGTTTGGGCGCGAGCCTTTAGTCCTGCCAGCTCCTGACGGCGCTTTTCAAGTTCCTGCTGCTCGGCTTCTTTTTGTTGCTGCTCAACCTTCTGCTGTTGTTCAAAAGCTTGCTGCTGTTCCCGTATACGCTGATTTTCTTGTTCTTCAGCAATAAGAGAAAGTGCTGCAGAAATTTCATTAATTTTTTTCTCCAACGCTGTTAAACGGCTAACAAAGTGTTCGATCTGTTTTCCTTCTTCTACTGTTGCTAATGAAGAAGTCTCTGTAACCGGCGCCGCTTCCGCGCTGTCGGTCGGTACAGCAACCGCTGTTTCAGTTGTATCGGGTTCGCCGGCATCCGTGGTAGTATCGGTAGTATCTGCAGCAACCGTTATAGCAGCTTCATCTGCAACCAGCGCATCTTCGGTATTGCTGTCCGTAGTGTCTGAGGCAACCGAAGCGCTTGATTCATCGGATTTCGGGGCTGCTTTATCGGGTTCCGGCTCCGGTTCGGCGTCTGCACGTGTTTTTTCGGCTTGTGCCGATGCGGAATGGGCTTCATTCGCCATCTGCAAAAGTTCTTCTCGAACCGACTGTTGATCAATAAGCACAATTTTATACCGCGCTTCATTAACCTTCCCCGATTGCGGATAGTCTACGATGACTTTACTAAAAATTTTACGGGCTTCGGTGTGATTCCCTGCTGCATAAAGATTTTCGCCTATCCAATAATAAGCAGACGGAATTTTAGGATGATCGGGATACTTTTCAATAAACCGATAGAGGACATCCAATGATGCCTCATAGCTGCCGGATAAATATAGAAGCCGTCCTTTTTTGATAGTTCACCTCGGCAGCGCGTTCATCTGCGGATGCACTCTCCAAAAATGTATTGGCATAATTCAATGCACGTTGATAATTTTGTGCAGAGGTTTCAGACATTACTAACCAGTATAATGCCTCAGTACGATTATTCGGATCTGCAGTGGTAAGCACCCGCTCAAATGATGCCGTTGCAGTAGTCCAATCTCCGCGGCTGTATGCATCTAAACCGGTTAGTAAATCATCACTATCGGCAAAGAGATTGCATATACCAAAGCACACAAGATAAGCCAGTATTAATTTTTTTTTCATTTCTTTATCTCTCCGGAAAAAAAAGATGATCCTGACACGATAACATCGGCACCGGCATTGCATACAGCCGGAAGCGTTTCCGCATTAACGCCGCCGTCAGCGGAAATTAAATAGCGGTAATCGTACTTTTCACGGTACTCATACAACGTTTTGATCTTTTCGAGGCAGCGGGGAATCATCGTTTGTCCACCGAAGCCCGGATTAACCGTCATCACCAACACAAGATCGACAAAAGGTAACACCTCATCTAAAAGATGTACAGGGGTCGACGGCACGATACTCACGCCGGGTTTCATACCTGCTGCACGAATTTCCGTAATAAGCCTATGAGCATGCACTGCCGCTTCAATATGAAACGTGAAATAATCTGCTCCTACCGCTGAAAAATCTTTTACAAAATCTTGAGGGCGGGAAACCATCAAATGCACATCAAAAGGAAGGGTGCTCTTACTCCGTAGACTACGCACAACGGGAGCACCGAACGTTAAATTCGGTACAAAGACTCCGTCCATCACATCAAGATGCACCCATTGACCTCCGTTTGCTTCAATAAAATGTAATTCTTCGGCGAGCCGTGAAAAGTCTGCACTCAATAAAGACGGCGCTAATATAAACGATGCCCCCATCGTCTTAAACCCTCCCATAAAAAGTCAAGAAGAAAATCCAATATCTCGATTACAATATCGGATTTTTTTTCAAAATTCTGAAGCGGCCATCGATACTAAGAAAAAAATGAACTGCGAAATGACCTCATCTTTATGATACCGGCAATCGAAATTCTTTCTTTATATTGCGTGTCATCTTCCTGCATCACCAAGACCGCATCATGATCCGTTTTCTCAATTGCAATAGGGATACCCATAATTATCCGACGTCCGGAAACTCCATCGATCGACACCTCCAAACGACTGTTGTCGGCAATCGCAGTTTCTGCAAGATGGATTTTTCCTAAAAAATCAAGCCCCGAAATCTCTCGAACTTCGTTGTCTGCCACTGCTCCATACAGTTGTCCTTTGGTAATAATCAGCTTTTTTGCAATTTTTTCTTTCAAGCTTTGTTTATTATACTGATCGATTGGCATCGTATCTACAACAGCTTGCAGTTCCCGAATATATTCATAATAGTTCTTTTCCTGTTCACATTGAGCTGCATACCATTCCTCTGTTTTCTTATCGAATCCGCCAAGAGCGGGGTGCCGGTGTTCAATAGAAGAAAATCCCACAGTAGTATACCGTCCCGTAGCACATGGGGTATAAAAAGTTACATCCAGACCGGCAGACTTAATCATCGTACGCACCGAATCCAAATCCATCTGTTTTATCAAATAAACACCGTCAGCTAATTCCTTATAGATAATATCCTGCAACCCTGCATTTTTCTTAAAAAGATTCCGTTTATCCTCTGCAACGGTTATCACAAATCCATAATACAAACCGACAGCGGTACACTGCAAATACCATTCGGAAATACTCACCTTTATATTTTGAGGAAGTTTCCCACCGGAGGCTTCATCAAGTAATGCGATCAGAACTTTATCGGTACTGCATCGCTCAAAACAGCGCAAACAAGCTGTCCGCGTGATAGTAAACCGACCGGTTGTCAAAATAGATATCGGTTCCATACAGCTCAGTACCGGAAATATACGCCAAAGAGCGGTAAAGGGCAACATAGTTATTTCGAATGAAGGAGCAGCAATCAATGGCTGCTCTACCGATTCTTGGTTAAAAGAGGCTGCATTCAGCTGCCAATATTCCCCGACCGGCAGCAGAAACTTAAGTATTTTGAGCGTATCGATCATACGCTGTTCATCCTCGATCATCATATCAGGAAAAACTGAGGCATCTCCGTTTGCTTCGACATGTAAACGCAAGAATAAAAAATCAAAAAAGCGCTTCAATGTGATATCATCATATACACCACAGGGATCGAGCGACGCTAAAAAATCCGAAAAAAATTGCGCCCGTTTTTGCATACTATCATGGCGTGCATGGCCGTACACTGCGGCGATAATATACATCTTTCGATCAAAGGGGGTTCGCTTAAAAAACTCCTCCCATCGGCCTTGCTGCGGGATAAGGCTTGCCGACTCAGCTATTAGCAAACCAAGGTTTCGTAAGCCGATACAGAGCGTTTTAAAAGCACCTATATCTGTTACGGTATCCTGAAAAACCGCTTTAAGCTGCTTTTCGGCTCTTACTTTAAAAGCGCCATTCATTTTCAGCACATCGGTTTCTTTGAGGAAAAAGGTGTAGAGTCCCGCCAATACGATATCATCACAAAGTATAGCCTCACTCTGTGGTTCTTTTTTCTGCTGTGATAAAAAAAGTAAGCGCGAATCTAACAAAGGTTCGACGGACTTATACAAAAAAGGATTAATGCTATAGTTGTTAATTACTCTATCGTAATCGTCGGTATAACTGTTTCGATAGAGAATAAGCCGCTCTTCCAGATTAGCTAGCCGAGTCTGTAACATGGTTTCAGAAGATAAAAATATCAACAGAGCCCCGCGGTTAGGTAACGGTAGCGTATGAACGGCTGTTAAAATCAACAGATCGAGGCGGTCAAGACCTCCTATCATAGTTTGCTGTGTTTCTGCCTTCGACAAAAAACTACCAAGACTTTCTACGAGGCGTTGCTTATTAAAGGGCGTTTTAATTTCCCCAAGATACAGACGCATTAAGAGAAAAAATGTTCTTTCGGGAAGCTGCAACATCGCCTCTTGCCAATCTTGATAGCCGCTTATCTTCATTGTATTATCAATATATATACCGCACTATCGGGCGACGATTGAACTTTTCAGCTCAGCAAGTCTTTTTTCGCCATACAAGGCATCCACCAAGGTAAAAGCGAATTCTTCAGCAGCTCCGGCTCCACAGGCAGTAATAAATTGACCGTCACGAATGACACGCGCGCCCTTTACAGGCTGCGTCGGTAAATCTGCTCCCATACCCGGATAACAGGTAAAGCGTTTCCCCTCAAGCAAACCCCATCCACCAAGTGCAAGTGCCGGAGCCGCACAAATCGCTGCGACTAATCCACCGTGCTTTACCGTCTCAGTTATAAAAGAGCGGAGCTCAGTATTTTCACTGAGCGTACGACTGTTTGGAAGTCCGCCAGGCAATATCGCCAGTGCAGTACTAGCTGCCAATCGCTCGGCATTTTCTTTCGCTTCGACGCCCCTTCCAATAAGTTCGGATAACGCAATGTCGCAGGTAACAGTCAATCCGCGCGACGAACGAATGACATCTGCGTCAACTCCGACTAAGGTCAAGTCAGTTCCACAGCGACGCAAATAATCGAGCGGTGTAACTGCTTCAACTTCTTCAAATCCGTCCGCGATGAATAAAAAAAACCTTTGCATTGTATCTCCCATTGTCCGACTAGCGTTTTTTTCGTTCGATCGCTGATTGACATTCGATACACATCAATGCGTAAGGAATAGCCCGCAACCGGTCTTCCGGTATTTTTTTTGCACATTTGATGCACTTACCATACTTCCCTTGCTCGATACGGGCTAGAGCAGATTCAATTAACTGCATCCGTTTGGCGTCTTTTTCATTCATACTCTCCAGCATCTTCCGATCGGTATCTTCCGAAGCAATATCACCAAAATCTTTAGGATCTACCGATTCAATAATCTGTCTAAAACTTTCATGATTTGCCACAAACGTTTTGATAATTTCAGCACGGTGCTCATGCAGAGATTGCTTCATCTCTTGGTAAAACTCTTTTTCCATCTATTTTTGTAACTCCTCTCTTTTTATGCCTCTTTCCATTAGCGTATTTACTCACGTAAAAATCTAACCGAAAGGATTGCGGTTACTCATGTAAAAATCTAACCGTAGCTATCTATGACCAAGACTGAGCCATAGAGATAAGTTTACTCTGCAAGCATTGCGTTGTTTCAAGCAGTTGTTGTAAATCCAAGTTGTTCTTCCTGCGGCACAGCTCAGCTTTTACCGCCTCGCTTACATCAGAGCTTTCCATCAGCCTGCAATACGGAGTCTTTGCCGTATCATATTTCTTTGTGACCTTTGCGTCTATCCGTTTTTTTGAAATAATTTTCATCGAAGGAAAAAAGAAATTGACCAGTGTATTATACTGCTGATAAAGGTCAGCCATAACCGCTCGCGCAGCTTCTCCCTCAAAGCGATAGTAACCGACAATGTGCCTTACGACACTATCATTTTTCTGTTCAACAAAACAATTATCATTCTTTTTATACGATCGGCTCCGAGTGAAGATAATCTCATTACTTTTACACCATTGCAACAGCTGTGTATTTTTGAACTCACTTCCGTTGTCGCTATCAATACCTTTCATCTGAAACGGGAGCTTTTCTTTCACATCTTCTATTGCTTCTTTTACCCAACGATGAGCTTTGTTTAAAAGGGCTCGGTTTTCCGTCCAGCCTGAATGGACATCGGTAAGGGTAAGCGTGCAAATATACTGTCCTTGGGTACTTATGCCGCAGTTGGCAACGGTGTCAACCTCAAAAAAACCCGGCTTACGTTCATCCCAATCGAAAAAGGTACGGATGGGGATGAGCTTGTTAAGATTCTTTGCAGGTCGTGTTGTTGAAATACCGCGGATGGAATGTTTTGGAATTTCCGGTTTGAGAATCCTGCCGACTGTCGCGCTTGATATGCGGGTGAGTTTTGTTTTCAGTTTTTCATCATAGCTGAACTTTTGAGCAAAGTAATCGATATTATCCCGAATGAACGGCACAAGACGTTTTGCACACAGATACATCGAAAAAATCCACAGCCGGATGACTTCTTGTTGTACGTCTTGCCCGTAGTATTTTTCATACTTCCGCTTTTTACCTGTCTTTGTAATGACCTGTACGCTCTGTCTTGCGACATTGTTAAAGTGCGTGACTTTTACGTAGGCACTGTTTTTCAGAACGTGAATGGCATACTTTCGATTGTAACCGGTTGTTGCGATGAACTCATCGATTATTTTCGTCTTGTTCTTTTTGCTTGCCGTACAGTAACGCTTCGCCGTCTCTTCGGTTAATTTCTTTTTCGTTTTCATGTCTAACCCCATTGCGCCCTTCCTTTGGGCTTCTATTTTGGGTTAGATTTTTACGTGATGCACCGCTTCTTTTTCGGTTAGATTTAACGTGAGGCAATGCGATTAGTTGACAAACTAATGAATAGACTCTACAATTATATGCGTTATTTCGGTAAAAAAGCAACTGGAAATTTCTAAAAAACTGGAGTTTTAAGGGGAGCTGCCCAAAAACCGAAGTTTTTAACAGTCTCGTTGTTTTTAGATGCTTTTCGGAGGAATTGTGGCTAAAGAAGAAGCAATTGAAGTTGAAGGAATAGTTAAAGAGTCCCTTCCCAACACGATGTTTCGTGTTGAATTAAAAAACGGTCATGTCATTTTGGCTCATTTATCGGGAAAAATGCGCAAACATTTTATCCGCATCGTCCCCGGCGACAGCGTAAAAGTTGCGCTCTCTCCTTACGATCTAAATAGAGGCAGGATTATTTTCCGCGAACGCTAACTGCTGCTTTTAAAAAACGACACGAATGCTATTTTCAGGTTTTTAACGCCTTTCACAAGCAGCGGCACACCGATAAAAAGACTTAAAAAACCAAAAGCATATATAACACGAAAACTGAGCAATCCAAGCCACAGATATAAGATACCGGCGAGTAAAGCTCCCAATCCTCTGCGATGTGAGACCGGCTCGTTTTCCTGTTCCGGCGAATGGTAGAACGTCCAGTGATACGAGTGACCGAACATCGGATCATCATCGTCTTCTGCGAACGGGTTATAGGTAAAAGGATTCTGCCGTGCATACTGTTGTGTATAGGCTCCGTATTGCTGCGATGCGGTACCGCCGAGGTCATAATCGGCGCGTTTCTTGGAATCCGACAATACAGAATACGCTTCGTTTATCTTTTTGAACATTTCTTCAGCAGCTGCATTTCCCTGATTTTTATCGGGATGATATTGCAGCGCCTTTGCACGGTATGCTTTCTTTATTTCTTCATCGGAAGCAGTTTTAGAAACTCCCAGAACCTCATAATAATCCATACGTCTAGCCTATCGTCGTGCCTTTAAAGGGGCAGTCATTTAAGATGTTATCAAGATTATTCAAATCGGTACCGCCGGCGCAGATTACCTGTATTCCCGCTTTTTGAGCACGCAAACTTGCAACAGGATCAAAAGGCACATTTTTGCCGGGAACCCATTCCGTACCGACCAACCGAATAAATTGCTCCCACGAAATCGTATCAATCGGTTTTGCATCAGGATTTTTCTTAGGATCGTCAGTATACACTTTTTCGATATTTGAAAGGTTAATTACCTGCTTTGCAGAAAAGCGTTCAGCCAATAAAACTGCATCATTGTCGGTAGAAAACCCCGGCTTCCAACCGGCGGCGATCAATATCTGTCCGGAAAAGAGTTCGACCGCCGTTGGGTCATAGACAACGGGATTTGGACAGATATCCGAGAAAATTGCCTTTAAAAGCTGAGCATTAAGCCGCGTCGCCATAATACCGATCCAATCGGCCTCATCATTTGAAGGGGTATTATCTATAATCTTCCTATATGCTTGTTGATAAATGCGAGCGGTACCGCCGCCGCCGACAACCAAAATCAGCTTTCTCTCTGCCGACACACTGAGCCATCTGCGTATATGGGCGGCAAAATCCCGTAAAAAGGCTTCATCAGGCCGTTGAGGCACCACAATTGATCCGCCTACCGATAAAACACGTACCATAAAGATCCTCCTCATTCGCATTGGAAGTTTACTTTAGATCATAAAACAAGTAAAAAACACTATCAGTTACCGCCCATTTACAGGCTGCTTTACACTTTACAATGTAATAATTAATTTAAAAAAATGCAATTCTTTTTAGTACACACCTGTTATCTTCGGGATTCGCCAGAGTACGCTGTAACCACTTATATTCGGCGTTGCTTCTTCCCAAATAGACCGAAAGGCATAACTTCGAATCTTTTCCGTCGTTTTACCGTTCGGTAACATTGGGGTCTGAGTCTGGTACCCGCGCGAAAATGCAATATGGTATGCATCCAAATTACCGAAATACCATCTTCCCTTATCAGCAACGCCGGTATCAAAAGGGACGCTGGAAGCAAGTGCAGGGTCAACAGGAATCCAGCCGAAACCGTTTATATAGAACTCCGCCCACCAATGTAGCATCGCTTTCTGCTCCTGATCGACCAATAGCCCTGCAGCCGGAACAGCCGGTACGCCGGCCGCGCGGGCAAGCGTACAAAACAGTAGCGCAAGGTCATACGCACTACCGTTTTTCTCTTCTAAAGCAGTAAGAATAGACCTACCAGCATCTGCAACGCTGCTTTCCCGTGCTTTTATCTCGGAAGTTAAAAAAGTATAGATACGCCGCGCTTTCTGATATGGATTCGTTTCAGAGCCGATAATTTGTCGACATATCTTTTTAATTACTGTGTTATCGGCAGGGAGGAAATCATCGGATTCGGTATACGCTGCATATAAAAGCGGATTATTTTGTTCCGTTCTCTTGAGCGAAGCAATGTTAACATTCGTTTCCACTCTACTACGAGATACACTGTATTCTTGCCGGATCTGTATTTTATTGCCTGATTCAACATTATGAAAACGGAAAATACTCGCTCCCTGATATGATGATACAAACGGCTCCGGTTGAGTGGAACTAATGGTAACAGTACGCTGTGTCTCCGTTTTTTGCGGCAACGGTACCTGTAAAAAGAACGTATTAGGGGTCTCTGCCAGAAAATCGGAAATCTCCACTTCGGAAACGAGACGATATGTCCTCGCATCCGTATAAGTTTTAGTACCGTATTTGTTTTTTAATCGGAACGGCACAGGATTGCTTATTCCCGCTTCAGTAATAACCACAACATTTCCCGTATCTGCGGCATCGGGCACCCGTACCCGTAATTCACGATCACTCCAAAATTCGTAATCAAAGTCCGATTCGCTGCATTCGGCACCAATCAGCGCCGCTTCTTTTGCAGGATTTTGCGCATAAACGGTATTCTGTGTTCCGGTAAACAGTACAACCGAATCATTTCGCGCATGACCGAAATTTTTGCCGTGAATGGAAATCAGATCGCCTACATTGCCGGAATCGGCGTCCAAAGAGCCGATAAACGGAAGATTTTCATCTGCGGTGTGCTCTGAGTTGACCGGAAAAACCGTCTGATTCACCAGCATGACAGCATTTCCTTGCTTATTCTTAGCCACCACGTACAGTATGTCTTCATAGAGGGTATCAGGGGTTTCAAAAATAATCTTCGTATCCGTCCATTCAATACACCGATCGGATTTAATTTTGTTATTCCCGATCATCAGCCACGAATGGACTGAACGCTGTCCAAAGCCCTTACCTGTTATGGTAACTTGTTCACCCTGCACGGTAACTTGAGGAGACACGGCAATAATAATATTGGAACGAATGGTAGATCGAGAAAAAAAAATAATACCGGCCGCTATACCGCCGATAACAAATGAAAAAACAAGAAAGCGAAACCAGGAATACTTTCTTATGAGATAAAAAAGTTTCATCGATTGCTAATTCTTATATTGGGATCGGTAATAATGTAAAGCGATTGGTACTCCGATGACAGCGGAAATGATGAAGAAGAAATTTTAAGATCAACCGTGGACTCAACCGGCTGAAACAAACTTTCATCTTTTGAATATAAACGAGCAAATTCGCCGACCGTAAAGAACTTAGCATTTGTATTCACCGCTTTGGTCGATACGGTATAGCTCTGATCGCTATTCGCATGCGTGATACCGTAATCTATTTCGGAGATCGGTTTCTGCTTTTCAAGTGAAACGGGGATGATCGGTGTAAAGGAAGATTGTACCGCAGCAACCGAATTAACGGTATATTCTATTTTGAAGAACAATATAAGCGGTAATAAGACAAAAACCAAAACAGCAGCGGCTGCGGCAGGCACGGGAATACGAATGGAAGAAGAAAACCAGCGTTCACCTGAACTTACTCCCCATTGCCGCTTTTGGACTTTGGATTTATTCTGTAATATGGCATTCCGCTTTTCAATCAATTTAGCAAAAGAAGCGTCCGTATCAAGTTCCGCACCGGTAACAGATATTTGCATGTATCGGTGCACCGTCACATATTGGCCGTATATTTTTTTGCACGAAACGCATTGCTGTAAATGCTGTTCTATTGTTCCTCTCCAAGGAAGGGCAATTTCACCGTCGATATAAGCGGATAAAAGGTCTCTATTAGGGCATGTAGACATTATCTTCTCCTATAACTTTTGCCAAATACTCTCGCGCACGAAAAATACGAACTTTTACATTTCCTTCGCTAATGCCAAGGATACGTCCAATCTCCTTATAATTCAACTCGGTATATTCACGAAGTTGTAGTGCGATTCGCAGCTTCTCGGGTAATTGCTCCAGCGCATGGTGCACATCTTGAATTGTTTCATCTTTCAAGAGCGCAGTCTCACCGGAATCCATTTTGCGCTGGTCTTCTTTAAACGCACGCGTATATACTTTCCGTTCCAACACTCTCCGCTTTGCATAATTGAGTGCGGCATTTTTTACCACTCTAATAAGCCAATACTTTGCATCATTCAACGACGGAAACTTCATCTCTTTTTCCGTCATCTTAATCAACGCATCGTGACACAAGTCTTCGGCAGCATCCTCCTCCCGTACAACATTATAGGCAACCTTGTACAACGCAGGAACCGCCGCATCATAAATGGTTTTAAAATCTTTATCGGAGAGTGCATCTAACGGTACTAATTCATCAAACAACTTGGTCTCCCTAAGGTTACATTTTTCGCCACAGCGTTCCGTTTGCTGTATCTTCCAAAGCAATTCCGTAATCTTTTAGCAAGTTCCGGATTTCATCAGCTCGTTTAAAGTCCTTAGCTTTTTTTGCTTCCGTCCGTTCGGCAACCAAGCGTTCGATTTCTTCCGCATTATCGATCGATTCCGGCTCGGTATGAAGAGATTTCGCTTCTTCTATTAACTGCAATGCAAGCACGGTGTCAAAAATACGAATCAGCGTGATCACTTCGCCTACTTCAAGCTCCTTATCTTTAACCGCCTGTTGCAACACGGAAAGGGCACGCGGCGTTGAAATATCTTCTTCAAGCGCATGCACAAAATCCGCCAAATAGCAGCGCGCTTTCTCGGTATGGAGCAACGAAACAGCCTGTTCTGCCGTTACACCGCTGGTAGGAAAATCGGGGAGTGTTTTTGCCTCAGTCAACAGATTGGCAATCCGTTGCTCAAGGTTTCTGCGCGCATTTTTCGCGGTATCCATCGCTTCCCACGAAAAGGTAAGCTGGCTGCGGTAATGCCCTCCTAACAACAGGAATCGATAATCGAGTGGCGCATAGCCTGCCTCGATCACCTTATCCAACGTGATAAAATCGCCGGTAGACTTAGACATCTTGCCTTTATTCATCACCAAAAATTCGTTATGGAGCCAATATTTTACCCATTTTTTACCGGTTGCCCCCTCCGACTGGGCTATCTCATTCGTATGGTGAATACGGATGTGGTCGATGCCGCCCGTATGGATATCAAACTGCTCGCCTAGATACTTCATACTCATTGCGGAACACTCGATATGCCAACCGGGGTATCCCCTGCCCCACGGGGAATCCCACACTAAGGCTTGATTCTCAAACTTACTCTTGGTGAACCAGAGCACAAAATCATGCGGATTTCGCTTATTTTCATCAACTTCGATACGTGCGCCGGCCTTGAGATCTTCGAGATTGATCGAGGCAAGCTCTCCATATTTGGGAAAGGTCGTAATATCATAGTAGAGATTCCCCCCCGCGGAATACGTGTGTCCATTCGCCTCGATCCGTTTGATCAGCTCTATCATATCGGATACGTGGTCGGTAGCCTTACACACGACATCGGGACGGCGGATATTAAGCCGTTCGGTATCCTTAAAGAACGCTTGAGTATAGAAATCGGCAATTTCCAACACGCTCTTTCCACGCTCCTTCGCTGTCTTTACCATCTTATCTTCACCGTCATCGGCATCGCCCGAAAGATGCCCTATATCGGTTATATTCATTACATGGGTTACCGGATATCCCAAAAAATGCAACAAACGCGACAACGTATCCTGAAATACATAGGCTCGTAAGTTGCCGATGTGCTCATAATTATATACGGTTGGCTCGCAACCGTAAAAGCCTACTTTTTTCGGATCGATTGGCACAAACTCTTCCATTCTGTGCCCCAATGTATTGTATATACGTAATCCCATAATAAATCTCCTCTATGATAACCAATTGGTATTTTTCTTGCCATTTCTGAAAATACATTTTCCGTAAGCCTTTTGAAAATAGCCTGTTAAAAAACGTACATCCGTGTACGTTTTTTAACGACAAGTTTTTCTAACGAAAAACTTGCTACTGCTTGCACCCACCGCCGTCCATGGCGGTTCTGATACGTATATTTTCAAAAGACAAGTCTTTTATAAATAGTGCCAATAGTATATAGTGTTTTAGTATGTTTAATCTAGGAGAAAAAGAGAAAAAAAACAGTTTTCCGGTCAAATTCCGTAAGATAATACAAGAAAACGTAAAATTAGGTTCATTTACGAGTTTCAAAATCGGCGGAAATGCCGATATATATATTACGCCTTCTTCGCCGGATGAATTGTCGGCAGCTCTGGCATTTATTCGAGAAGAACGTATACCGACAATACTACTGGGCGGGGGAACGAATCTGCTAATTCCTGATGAAGGGATACGGGGTGCCGTTATCCATACCGACCGCTTAAACAAGATTCGACTGCTGAACACTGGCAAAGAACCGCTCGTACAAGCGGAGGCAGGAACACTGATGAAGGATCTAACGGAATTCTGTGCAGAGTACGGCCTTGCCGGGTTGGAAGATTTCGCAGGACTTCCCGGAACCGTGGGCGGAGCGGTTTTTATGAATGCTCGCTGTTACGAAAAATCGATTTCCGATGTACTGATTTCCGTGTCAGCGTTGTATTTTTCTGGGAAAGAGTGCACACTACAGAAATATGACTGCAATAAAGGAGACTGGGGGTATAAACAATCGCCGTTCCAACCATCGGATAAACGATATGCAGTTATTAATGGTAACCGGCCGATAATTGTTTCCGCAACGTTTCGAGTTGAACAAGGGGATGCGATACTTATCCGTAAAATAATGGAGAACCGTATTGCGGATAGGACGGCAAAGGGGCATTTTAAACTCCCTTCGGCGGGCAGTGCCTTTAAAAATAATCACGCATTCGGAAAACCATCCGGTCAGCTGATAGACGAAGCGGGTTTACGCGGATTGCAGATAGGTGGCGCTCAGGTGGCACCGTGGCATGGAAATTTTATTGTGAATACCGGTTCTGCAACTGCGCAGGAGGTTGTAGAACTAATTGAGATTATTCGGAAACGAGTAAAAGATACAACAGGGTTTGAACTTGAACCGGAGATCATTTTTGCCGGATAGAGAGGTTATATACATTGCAGCAGGCTGGTATTATAATAAATATGCAGAAAATAAGAGGGTAATAAAGTGCTTCAACTATCTTTTGTAAATTTTAAACGTGGGTCTTATATCCTCATTGAGGGGAGAAATCCGATACCGACCGTTTTTATATTATTCAAAGCGGTCAAGTACAAATTGCAAAACAAAAAGAAGTTGTAGCGGAAGAAGAGGGGAATCTCCTCGGACCGGGCGACTTCTTAGGGGTTATTGCCTGTATGGCTCATCACAGTCAGATCGAAACAGCTGTCGCGGTTTCCGATGTCGTGCTTATTGCCGTACACTATGCGCAATTTCCCGAACTGATTGAAAAAAAACACTCCCATTGCAATGAAGATTATCTATTCTTTCAGTAGGAAGATGCGTTATTTAGACGAAGCCCTGACCCGAATCACCCTGAAACGGAATATCGAAACCGATATTTCCCATCTTTTCACTATCGGCGAATATTACCTGCGTATGTCGAAGTTTGAACTGGCGCTGTATGCCTACTACCATTACCTGAAAGAAAAACCGAATGGGCAGTTTGCCGAAACGGCACGAAAACGTTTTATGGCGATAAAGTCTACCGGCGTAAAGGCGCCGATTGAGATGCTCGAACCGGACACCAAGCAGATGGTGCGCGTGTATCACGGTGAATCAATGATTTTCTGTGAATGCCAGTCGGGGACGGAATTGTATATCATCCAAAAAGGCCGTGTAAAAATCTCCAAGATTGTAGATAACAGCGAAGTATTGCTTGCCGTCCTCAGAGAAGGAGATATGTTCGGAGAGATGGCGCTGCTCGAAAACAAACCACGATCGGCAACTGCTATCACCGCTGCGGAAGAGTGTCAGCTTTTAGCGGTAAACCGGCAAAACTTTAACCAAATGGTCACAACGCAACCTCAGCTGATTGCTCGCCTGACCACTACCCTCGCCGACCGTATTTGGGCTATGTACAAGCAACTGGCAAATACGCTCATCCCCGTTCCGATTGAAAAGATGTACGATATGCTGAGCATTCAGCTTGAAAAAATGCGGATACAGCCCGGCGCAGGTAAGCAGCATACCTTCTTATTCGGCCCCGCAGAACTCGCAAAAATGTGCAGCATTCCCAAAGAACAGGTAGCACAAGCTATTGCAGAATTTTTAATGACACCGATTGTACGCAGTACCGATGATAGCATCATCATCACCGATACGCTTGAGTTATCAAAGCAAACCGCGTACTTTAAAAAAATGCAGGAAATTGAGCAAGCACGCAAGCAATCCCGTGCCAACGAACCGACCTATCGCGGGAAACCGGTCTGGTAATACGCCGGACATCTTCTAAAAACTGAGGCCTTTAGAGGTACCCCGGTAAAAGCGAGGATTAAAATGAAAGTTCTTCCGTATGCGGCTTTTCTGATTTTGACCACTACACTGCCTTTAGCTGCAGCCGAGACTTTTACGTCGGCCGCAGAGCAATCCGGCAAAGCCGTTCAAACTTCCGCTGAAAATCCTGCAGTGACTCCTCCGACCAAAACAAACGGACAGCAAGTCAAAGCCGCGTTACCGGCTGAATACCGCAGTATCCGGCTCGGAATGGGTATTGACGCGGTAAAAGAGGCGCTCAAACAGGATGCCGTTTTCGGATATCGCGGCGAACGCGATGTTTCGTTGCTTCCGACGGAAAACAGAAGCCTTATCGAATCGGCAGGCTCTTACTTTATCAGTAGGTCGTGGTTCCAGTTTTATAAGGATAATCTCTATACAATGATCTTTAAGCTGAATACCGATACGGTCGATTACTATTCAGTCTACTCCAAATTTTGCGAAAAATACGGCGAGCCTGCCTCTATCAACCCGCAGCGGGCTGTCTGGGAGGACGAACATACCAGGGTAGTTATCGAGCGACCACTCATTGTGAAATATATTGATTTAACGGTATTCAACGAATTGATTTCTCAAAGTACGACCGAGAAGGCTGCGTCTGAAACGAACCGCCAAAACTTTATCGACGGGTTTTAGACGCAGGATATGGGGAGATTCTAAAAGTTAGCTACTTTCAGGCTACTCCCCGCTCTCATAGGGAAAATCACCATGTATTTTTATTCCATACAAAAACGCTTAAAACACACATCCGCCGTCTTATGCTTTCTTATTCTTGTAGCGGCAGCCGTATCTTGCACCAACGCGGAAAGACCGAAAAGAGAACCTATGACGATTCTCATCGAATCGAAAAGCACGAAAACGACGATTCCCATTGAAGTGGAACCCGCGGTAACCGCTCAAGAACAGGAACGCGGCTTTATGGATCGGAAGGAGATACCGGACGGTACCGGTATGATTTTTGTCTTTAAACGAGATCAAAAATTACGCTTTTGGATGAAAGACACTCCCCATCCGCTTTCCATTGCCTTTATCGATTCGACAGGCCGTATCCGAGAAATCTATGATATGCAGCCTTTCAGCTTGGACATTATCGCCAGCACCTATTCAGTGCGCTATGCCCTTGAAGTGGCGCAAGGGTATTTCGAGCGGGCAGGGATTAATGCCGGGGATAAGCTTAGTACGGAAAGCCTCGAACGCCTGAAAGCAGCGGCGGAGTAATGGCAGCTTGTCATCCAGACTGAAATACTCTTCAAATCGATACACAGCGCATATAATCCGCCAGAGTTTTTCATTTATATCATTGCTTAGGCAAACTCCCTCCCATAGCGATTTATAACGGATGCCATATTGCTTAAAGAAACTTGTTCCATTACTCCGCCCATTTCATAAGCAACGCGAGGCATACCATATACAATAGCAGACGCTTCATCTTGCCCGATAGTACGGGATCCTTCCTGATATAACCGCGTAAGGCTTGCAGCACCATCCTTGCCCATGCCCGTCATGATAATTCCAAGTGCGCGATTTTGGAACTGTTCTGCTACAGAAGCAAACAACACATCTGCACTCGGACGATGCCCGCTTTGAGGAGGGGCATCGGAAATATGAGCGATAACGCCAAGAGGTTTCTTTTCAACTAAAAGGTGTTTTCCCCCCTGTGCAATAAGAATGCGCCCCGGTTTTACAAGATCTCCTTCTTGTGCTTCTTTCACTTCCAATGGGCATATCTTATTTAGACTATTCGCAAATTCATAGGTAAATCCCGGAGGCATATGCTGTACGACAACAATCGGCTGTGGTAATTTCGGGTCTAATTCCGCAAATACTTCACGCAAGGCATTTGGTTCACCGGTAGAAATCCCAATTGCAATAATCTCAAGTTTCCCCGGCTGGCGAACTTGCATCGGTTTTTCAGCAGCTTGTGAAGGCGTCATAAATGCCGAACCGCTACTTACAACTGCATGCGTTTGAGGTGTTGTCTGTAAATGAGGCGTATGAATATAATGCTGGGCAGGAGCTGCCGAAACAGCCTTGATGCCGGCAGTAGCTTGCCTTTTCAATTGATATTGTCGACCATATGCCTGCAAAAATTCCACAAGCTGACTAGCGACCGTGGCCAAATTTGCCGATTCGGATCCGGAAGGCTTGGTAACAAAATCACTGGCACCGAGTTCCAAACAATCCATTGTGATACGGGCACCCTCTTTTGCAATACTGGAGAGGATAATTACCGGAATATCAATATTAAGCCTTTTTCGCTCGCGCAAAAATTCTATGCCGTTCATTTCCGGCATTTCGAGATCAAGCACAATAATATCGGGCTGAACGCGCTCTAACTTTTGTAATGCAAACCGCCCGTTCATCGCTTTATCAGCGACAGCCAGCCCGGGCGTCCCATCAATTATCTTTCCAATCAAACTCCGCATCAAGGCCGAATCATCTACTATTAAAACTTTTATATCTTCCATATTAAAACAACCTCCCGCATTTTCAGTAGATATGCTAAAATTTTATATATCCTTTTCGTATATAATTGCAACTATAAAGAACTTTACTTAACATTTTTTTGGTACAAACATGCCCATTGGGTTTTAAGAAACTCAAATTTTGTATCCATCCCGAATAAAGATTCTGAATGCCCGATAAAAAGAAATGAATGAGGCGCCATCGCATCCCAGAAACGATTAATAACAGCCTGTTGTGCGGGTTCATCAAAATAAATGATCACATTACGGCAAAAAAGAATATCGATGTTATTCCTATTGGCATCATGTTTTAAATTATGGTAATCAAACTTAACCATTTGCATAATCTCAGGATTCATCTGATAGCCATTTCCTTGTTTAGTTAAATACTGAGCCAAATAATCATCAGGAATTCCAACGACACGATTCTCCGGATAAAAGCCTTGCTTTCCGACAACCAGCGACTTAAAAGATAAATCGGAAGCGATAATATCAGCTGTGAACCCCGGTGGCAAATGCCGCTTCATAACCATAGCGATTGTATACGGTTCTTCGCCCGTGGAACACCCAGCACTCCAAATATGAATTTGCTTTTGCCCTGCGGCTTGTTTTATCTTGATAATCTCAGGAATAACATAATGAATTAAAGCATCGAAATGAGGTTGATTTCTGAAGAAACGAGTCAGATTAGTAGTAACCGAATCCAACATAATTTTCAGTTCTTCTTTATTGGAAGTCAGAATTTTATAATACGCATCAATATCATCCATTTTATTTTCGCGTAAACGATCTTTCAAACGACTTTCCAAAATAGATCGGTTTGTTACAGAAAAAGTGATACCGCTTTCATTGTATATTAAGTCTTTAAAGAGTTCAAAGTTACGGTCACTTAGAAATTCTGCCATATATTTTCCTCCTTATAGAGTATATGTTGCCCTATTTTTTTGTCAAGCAAACTGTTTTCTATTTGATACTACCAATCTGCTTCAATCTTATCTGCTTCCATTAGAATATTTGTTACCTCCTGCAATAATTTCTTTACACCTTCTACTCGTTTTCTAAAGTCTGCATTATCGTTTCCTTGGATATTCAACCAATTTAAAAGCGGGGCGTATACGCTATTTTTATTACCGTCAATAAAACCGTTGAGCAAAGCGCACAATATCTTAAGTGCATTTTGAGAAGAAGCAATAATTTGCTTAGCTTCGGTTTCAATACTTTTCATTAATGCTTCAAGGCTGCTTTTACTCTTTAAACTCGCTATCGTTTTTTCTCTTAATTGAAGAAATGCTGCCCCGATTTCACCCTCTGGGGATAAGCGTGATTCAAAAGTGTTGATACAACTCTGCTGTTTTTCCAATACGGTAAAAGCATTCGTATATTCCGCAAGATTCTCACGTCGATAAAAGTTCCCTTCCATCAACAACGTTTTTAACACCGGTTGCACAAAAGTTGGATATAATCTTGAAAAAAAAGACGCGAGAAAGCTAAATGAGAATTCACGCTTAAATTGAAGCACAAGCCAAGAATCTTCCCATGGGCGATAGGGCAAAGGCTCAAGTCGATCAGTTTTCAACAAATCGAGCATCTGGTGGCTCAATTGAACACGCCTCTGCTCCGAAGCCCATAGTTGCCACCGTTCAGCAAATCGTTTTTTCCATGCTACCTTAAAGAGTTGAAACCAATCTTCCCCCCCCTCAAGGCATTGAGGCTCCCAGTGTATAGATTTTAATGTATATCGGGCTAGATCTAAAATTGGAATTCTCACAGAAAACTCCCTAATTGTTTCCAAAGCATGAGAAGCTTGTGAGATGAATTCAACCGATTCTTCATCCATATTAACAGCTTTATCATTCAACTTATCTTGTTTTGATAGCAAAAATAAAGCTTGAAGTACGACATCCGGAATTGGCTTTATTGTACTGAGAACCGATGCAAGCATATTAATCTCTACAGAGAGCAGGAAAATTGAACATGATGGTTCAACTGCCGGATTTACGGTAAAGCATAAAACAGCTTTATCAATCGGTAATTCACAGAAATGCCGCATCCATTCAATTGCATTAGCCGCTTGGTACATTCCGGCTTTATAATCTGTCGTCATCAAAGAAAATGTTTCATCAATTTTCTTCAAAAGCTCAGATCGGAGGTTTGAATTCGCCTGCGAACTTGGAACACAGCTAAAAGGATCAGTATTGTACATTAATTTTGCATACACATCCGGTGCAACAAAAGAGCTTACTAATAAGTAAAAATTTCCCTTATCAGCATCATAAGCGGACAAAAGAGAGGTAAAAAAAAGTTGTGTTTTTCGTAATTCGCGCAACAATTCATAGAAATCTTTTGTAAAAACATTCTCTTTTATATTGATATATTGCTTGTACTCATGTTGCAGCCCCTTCCCAATACGTCGAATCAATTCTTCTTCATATACTTTTTCAATAGGTAATGCCTTAAAAAAAGACTTGAGATGCAACCATAAACGAATAAAGAAAGGTTCGTCATTTATTTGAATACTTTTTTGTACCTGAGTATCGCTCAGCAACGGCTCATTTTTAGAATCCGTCTGTATATCTTCAGACATCTTCATATTCTCAGCAATATGAGTGAGCATTGCCTGTGCTTCTTCCGTCGAAAGAGAATCAACCAACTTATCAAATGTAGAAACTTGAGGATTCATAAAGGAAATTATATACAAAACAGATAAAAAAAACTATAGGTTAGTTCCAAAATTTTGAGAGTTAAGTAAAAAAAAGCCCGGCAGCTACCTACTTTCCCACTCTGAATGAGCAGTATCATCGGCGTAATGAGAGCTTGACTTCCGTGTTCGGGATGGGAACGGGTATGACCTCTCCACTATGGCAACCGGGCAATAAAAGACGAAACAAAAAAGAAACGAAATTTATTAAATAAAGGGAAGCGCTTTATTATTGATAAGCGACAGGAAAGAAAGCGTAGAGTAAGGAAAAGAACAAAGAAGAGAAGATAATATGGTCAAGCCTCACGACTTATTAGTATTGCTCGGCTAGAACACATTACTGTGCTTAGACCTGCAACCTATCAACCTTGTAGTGTGCAAGGAGTCTTTAGCGGGGTTAAACCCCGAGGGATATGTAATCTTGAGGTGGGCTTCCCGCTTAGATGCCTTCAGCGGTTATCCCTTCCGAACGATAGCTACCCAGCACTTACCCTTGGCAGGATAACTGGTACACCAGAGGTTCGTCCACTTCGGTCCTCTCGTACTAAAAGCAGCCCCTCTCACATATCCAACGCCCATAGCAGATAGGGACCGAACTGTCTCGCGACGTTCTGAACCCAGCTCACGTACCGCTTTAATTGGCGAACAGCCAAACCCTTGGGACCTACTTCAGCCCCAGGATGCGATGAGCCGACATCGAGGTGCCAAACTTTCCCGTCGATGTGAACTCTTGGGGAAAATCAGCCTGTTATCCCCGGAGTACCTTTTATCCGTTAAGTGACGGCGCTTCCACTCGCGACCGCCAGATCACTAAGACCTACTTTCGTATCTGCTTGAGCTGTCACTCTTGCAGTTAAGCCTCCTTGTGCCTTTACACTCACTGCGTCGATTTCCAACCGACGTGAGGAGACCTTCGCGCACCTCCGTTACATTTTAGGAGGCGACCGCCCCAGTCAAACCGCCTGCCTACCACTGTTCCCATTCCGGCTTCACGGAACGGGTTAGAAACCTAATTCATCAAGGGTGGTATTTCACTTGGCAACTCCACTCACCCTAACGAGCAAGTTTCACTGTTTCCCACCTATTCTACACATGATAAACCAAGTCCCAATAGTAAGTTACGGTGAAGGTTCACGGGGTCTTTCCGTCTAACTATGGGTAACCGGCTTCTTTACCGGTATATAAATTTCACCGAGCCTCGCGTTGAGACAGTGCCCAGATACGTTACACCATTCGTGCGGGTCGGAACTTACCCGACAAGGAATTTCGCTACCTTAGGACCGTTATAGTTACGGCCGCCGTTTACCGGGGCTTCAATTAACAGCTTCGCATTACTGCTCACCGCTCCTCTTAACCTTCCGGCACCGGGCAGGTGTCACCACCTATACGTCTCATTACTGATTCGCAGATGGCTGTGTTTTTGATAAACAGTCGCCTGGGCCTGCTTTATGCTACCTCCACTCATTACTAAACAGAGGCCACACTTTTCCCTAAGTTACGTGTGCATTTTGCCGAGTTCCTTAACGCGAGTTCTCTCGAGCGCCTTAGATTTCTCATCCTACCTACCTGTGTCGGTTTACGGTACGGTCTTTTATAACCTAGCCTTAGACAGTATTTCCCGGCACCATGACTTACCCCGCTTCGCTTCTCTCATCGATCCACTCGCTGTCGCTTCTCACCTTGGATAGCGGATTTACCTACCATCCTTCATAACGGCTTAAATACTTCGACCGGAACAACCGTTCTCCGGCCGGGGGTCGCCTCATGCGTCCTGCCATCGAAATTATAAAAGGTATCGGAATATGAACCGATTTCCCATCGACTACGGCTTTCGCCCTCGCCTTAGGAGCCGACTAACCCTGGGCAGATGACCTTTACCCAGGAAACCTGAGGTTTTCGGCGGAAAGGAATCTCACCTTTCTTTTCGTGTACTTATACCTGCATTCTCTCTTCCATCCCCTCCAGTGCCCCTGTCAGGTACACCTTCATCAGTCCATGGAATGCTCCCCTACCGCCTTATGCTTTTAATGCATAAGACCCGTAGCTTCGGTATACTGCTTAGCCCCGTTACATTATCTGCGCATGTATACTCGACCAGTGAGCTATTACGCACTCTTTTAAGGAATGGCTGCTTCTAAGCCAACCTCCTGGCTGTCTAGGTATCCACACTTCATTTCACACTCAAGCAGTATTTCGGATCTTAGCTGACGGTCTGGGCTGTTTCCCTTTTGACTACGAACCTTGTCGCACGCAGTCTCACTCCTATACGTTGATTACCGGCATTCAGAGTTTGATTGGGTTTGGTAGGCGGTGAAGCCCCCTAGTCCATCCAGTGCTTTACCTCCGGTAATTTTGTATAAGGCTGTCCCTAAAGGCATTTCGGGGAGAACCAGCTATTTCCAGGTTTGTTTAGCCTTTCACTCCTAGTCACAAGTCATCCAAACCTTTTTTAACAGATTGTAGTTCGGTCCTCCACAGCGTTTTACCGCTGCTTCAACCTGCTCATGACTAGATCACTCTGGCTTCGGGTCTACGACATGCAACTCTTACTTCGCCCTTTTCAGACTCGGTTTCCCTCCGGCTCCGGAACTTCTATTCCTTAACCTCGCTGCATACCGTAACTCGCAGGCTCATTCTACAAAAGGCACGCTACCACCCATAAAGGGCTGTAACATCTTGTCGGTTTATGGTTTCAGGTTCTATTTCACTCCCCTCACCGGGGTTCTTTTCATCTTTCCCTCACGGTACTTGTCCGCTATCGGTAGCCAACTCGTATTTAGCCTTGGATCGTGGTCGACCCGGATTCCGACAGGATTTCTCGTGTCCCGCCGTACTCAGGTACTGCACCGGCAAGACGACTGTATTTCGCGTACGGGGATTTCACCCTCTCTGTCAGGCTTTCCCAAAACCTTTCCGCTATACATTCGCTTTATCACTTGCTGTACGTAAGCCCGTGCAGCCCTACAACCCCCGTTTAACGGGTTTGGGCTCTTCCAATTTCGCTCGCCACTACTTTCGGAATCTCTTTTGATGTCTTTTCCTTGAGTTACTTAGATGGTTCAGTTCACTCAGTATTGCTTTACCTCTCTATTTTATTCAAGAGTGTAATGATAGAATCACTCCTATCGGGTTACCCCATTCGGCTATCTCCGGATCACAGGATATGTGCTCCTCCCCGAAGCTTTTCGCAGCTTATCACGGCCTTCTTCGCCGGTCGGCTCCAAGACATCCACCATAAACCTATTCTTCGCTTGACCATATTATGTTCTCTTCTTAAAACGATCATCTATTCAACAACCGTTAAGAATTCTTCTTTTCACCTTATTTTTCACTCTCCAGTTCATCCCTTTACTTTAAATAAAGAAAATTCACCTTCAAGCATTCTTTCTTTCCCTTCCCTAGCTTTTCAAAGATCTCTTCGTAATATCATACTTTAACAATATTACCATCAGCCGGCTATTCACTCAGCTGTAAAATGGGCCTGATTAGAGTTGAACTAATGACCCCTTCCTTATCAGAGAAGTGCTCTAACCAACTGAGCTACAGGCCCGTATAAAAAAGGGAGGGAAAGAAGAGGAGATAAGCGGACGCTTTGTGTACAACTTACAAAGCATTTAGTATTTACCTTTCTCTAAGAAAGGAGGTGATCCAGCCGCACCTTCCGGTACGGCTACCTTGTTACGACTTCACCCTCCTTACCAAGCGTACCTTCGGCACCGTCCTCCTTTGCAGGTTAGACAAGCGACTTCGGGTACCCCCAACTCGGATGGTGTGACGGGCGGTGTGTACAAGGCTCGGGAACGTATTCACCGCGCCGTGCTGATGCGCGATTACTAGCGATTCCAACTTCATGAAGTCGAGTTTCAGACTTCAATCCGAACTACGATTGCTTTTTTGCGGTTTGCTCCACCTTACGGTCTCGCTTCGCTTTGTAGCAACCATTGTAGCACGTGTGTAGCCCTGGACATAAGGGCCATGATGACTTGACGTCATCCCCACCTTCCTCCGATTTGTCATCGGCAGTTCCGCCAGAGTCCTCAAGCTTTACCTGTTAGTAACTGGCAGTAGGGGTTGCGCTCGTTGCGGGACTTAACCCAACACCTCACGGCACGAGCTGACGACAGCCATGCAGCACCTGTCTAGCAGGGTATTGCTACCCGGCCTTATCTCTAAGACCTTCTACTAGATGTCAAACCCAGGTAAGGTTCCTCGCGTACCATCGAATTAAACCACATGCTCCACCGCTTGTGCGTACGTCAATTCCTTTGAGTTTCACCCTTGCGGGCATACTCCCCAGGCGGTACACTTATCGCGTTTGCTTTGGCACTGAAGCTCTTGCCCCAACACCTAGTGTACATCGTTTACAGTGTGGACTACCAGGGTATCTAATCCTGTTCGATCCCCACACTTTCGCATCTCAGCGTCAATTATCGGCCAGAAACCCGCCTTCGCCACCGGTGTTCTTCCAAATATCTACAGATTCCACCCCTACACTTGGAATTCCAGTTTCCCTTCCGTAATTCAAGCTATACAGTACCCAATGCTATTCTAGGGTTAAGCCCCAGGATTTCACATCAGGCTTACATAGCCGCCTACATGCCCTTTACGCCCAATAATTCCGAACAACGCTCGCCCCTTACGTGTTACCGCGGCTGCTGGCACGTAATTAGCCGGGGCTTATTCGTCGATTACCGTCATCAGATGAGCATTCCCTCTCACCCTTATTCTTCATCAACAAAAGGATTTTACAACTTTTCAGCCTTCTTCATCCACGCGGCGTCGCTCCGTCAGACTTCCGTCCATTGCGGAATATTCTTAGCTGCTGCCTCCCGTAGGAGTTTGGGGCCGTATCTCAGTCCCAATGTGTCCGTTCACCCTCTCAGGCCGGATACCCATCGTCGCCTTGGTGGGGCCTTTACCTCACCAACTAGCTAATGGGACGCAAGCTCATCCTCAAGCGAAGCCGTAGCTTCCTTTCCTCAACATCTCTTGTGATATGCCGAGTGTATTCGGTATTACCTGCTATTTCTAGCAGCTATCCCCATCTTAAGGGTAGATTACCCACGTGTTCCTCACCAGTCCGCCACTCTAGGAGAGAAGCAAGCTCCTCTCTTGCCGTTCGACTTGCATGCTTAAGACGCGCCGCCAGCGTTCGTTCTGAGCCAGGATCAAACTCTCCATTATTTTATTTCAAACACCCCGAAGGGCGTCTGATCTCAATAATTTTGAAAGCAAGTCCCGTTTCTTTTATTTTAGGAACGTTGACCTTTAAGAGAAAGAAAAAAAAATAACAATGCAAAGCAATTATTCATCACCCCGCACGCCCTCTTTCTCTCTCAATTCTTTGTTCTACGCTTATTTCCTTACCAAAGATTTTTCACTCTTTGGCTTTTTCTTCTTTCCCTTCCCTTTAATTTCAAAGACCAGTTTGCTTAACTGCGCTTCGCCTTGGCATCGCAGCAAGCGAAAAAGAATATATCAAAAAACTATTCGTTTTGTCAAGTACCTTTTGTTCTTTTTTATTTTTATTTTTTTAAGTTTTTTCATACATCAAAACCGGAAAAATAAAAAAACATCAACAACGCTTACCGTCTTTATACCGAAACATCAAAAAGAATAATCAACTTTTGCTGTTTTAAATACTGTTCGGTATCATCAACACCTACCTATAACAAACAGGTCTATTAGGTTGATAATAGAAGGAATTGGTAAACCCAAAGGCTTTTCATTCTTGCTACACTGCTTAGCTGCCCGACAGTCATGAAGTGCAACGGAAGATATAGTATCACATATTACCTCACACTGTCAACTATCTCATGCTACTTTTTTTGATAAAATCTACTTTCTTTCTCTTTGCATTCTATTTCTGCGATTCACTTCGCTTTTCCACCCTTTCATGGTTATTGAAATAGTGAACATCGCTCAAGGCAAATGTGTTTTGAGGAGGAACAATTACATCTGAAAGATTGCATCTTCTACTATTCACATCATCATATTTCAGTATATTGTTGTACTCAATATCGCAAGGAGCCTCTTATGATTAAAGCACTGATTTTAGATTACGGCAATGTGATTTCTTTAACCGACACGAAAGCTATCGATGAAGCAATGGCTGCTGAAACCGGTATCCCGGTGGAAGCATTTGGAAATCTTTACAGCACGCACCGTAGCGATTTTGATCGGGGAGTCATCAACGGTGAGGAAATGTACAGACGCTTGCTGCAAAATAACGGCTATGAAGAAGCCGCTAAAGATACCGGACTACTGAAGAAGATGGTAGATATTGATTTAGCCGGTTGGCGAACTTTAAATGATGCGGTATGTGATTGGGCTTTAAATATTCAAAAACAAGGTTTCAAACTGGGGATTCTTTCCAATATGCCGTATCAATTTTTAGATCGATATGAAAAAGAAATACCTCCCTTTGTGGCCGCCGATTACGCATGCTTTTCATGCCGATTGCATCTAATAAAACCCGAACCTGAAATTTACCTCAATTGTCTTGAAGGTTTAGGTATCAGTGCAGATGAAGCTGTTTTTTTCGATGACATGGAACGGAATATCGAGGCAGCTCAAAAACTTGGATTTCACGCTTTTGTATGGACGGGATTGACGCAAGCGCAAAAAGATTGGCTTTCTTGTCTGTAAGGCTGTTTAACTATAATTGCTGAGCGTTGCATTTTTTTATATAACAGAGTATATTTTTATCGGATATAAAACTCTTGGTAGGTGTTGTCATTTTGGAAGATGCGGGGTCGGCTGAACCGAGATACAAGCGCCGCCCCTAATATAACGGAGGTATACAATGGTTAAAACGGTAAGAGATGTAGATCTTCACGGCAAGCGTGTTATCATGCGGGTTGATTTTAATGTTCCGATGAAGGACGGGGTTGTGCAGGACGATACGCGAATCGTTGCAGCATTACCGACTATCAAATATATTTTAGAGCAAAAGCCGCGTTCGTTGGTGTTGATGAGCCACCTCGGCGATCCTGCCAAAGATTCAAAGAAAGCTGAGGAAAAAGCGGCTAAGGACGGCAAGCCGTTTGACAAAGAGGCCTACATCGCCGGTAAGCATAAGATGAAGCCGGTAGCGGCATATTTGGAAAAACTGTTAGGTATGCCCGTTCGGCTTGCCGATTCCTGCAAAGGACAAAAGGCGGTAGTCGATGCACTTCCCGAAGGCGGTATCTTGATGCTTGAGAATACGCGCTTCCATCCCGAAGAAACCTCGAAGGACACTGCAGAACAGGAAACACTTGCCAAAGAGCTTGCCTCCTACGGCGATGTATACGTCAACGACGCATTCGGAACTGCACACCGTGCTCATGCTTCTACGGCAACCATCGCAAAATTTATGAAGGTAAAAGTTGCCGGTTTTTTAATGGAGAAAGAAGTTAAATATATTGAACCGATGGTAAAAAATCCGCCCAAACCGATGGTCGCCATCATCGGCGGCGCAAAAGTTTCTTCAAAAATTGCCGTACTGGATAGTCTTTTGAAAAATGCCGCTGCGCTGATTATCGGCGGCGGTATGGCGTATACCTTCCTTAAAGCGCAAGGCCATTCAATCGGGAAATCCTTGGTGGAAGATGATTTTATCGACACGGCAAAGAAACTTTTAACCGATGCCGAGGCAAAGGGCGTTAAAATAATCCTGCCGGTAGACCATATTTGCGCCGCCTCTTTTGCCGCCGATGCAAAACCGGAAAGCGTGGACGGCTGCGACATCCCCGATTCGCTTATGGGAATGGATGTCGGGCATAAAACCATCGAATTGTACAAGGCAGAGATTTTGAACGCAAAGTCCATCGTATGGAACGGCCCGGTCGGCGTGTTTGAATTTGAAGCTTTCTCCCACGGAACGGAAGCGGTTGCCCGCCTTGTGGCCGAAGCAACCGGAAAAGGCGCAGTAACGGTAGTCGGCGGCGGCGACTCCGTTGCAGCCGTCAACAAGTTCCATCTTGCCGATAAAATGAGCCACGTATCTACCGGCGGCGGCGCCTCACTCGAATTTTTGGAAGGAAAAACGCTGCCGGGCATCGCCTGCCTCGATGCATAAACGAAGGTATCATGAAAGAATTTACCTGTGTTTCCTGCCCTATGGGCTGTAGACTCCGAGCAATTGAAAAAGACGGCGCCTACACAATAGAAGGATATAGCTGTAAGCGAGGGCTTGAGTACGGCTTGCAGGAAATGAAAGATCCTCGAAGAAATATCAGCTCGACGGTGCGCATTGAAAACGGCTTTTTATCGGCGCTTCCCGTTAAAACCGCTGCGCCTATTCCGAAAGGCATGATTTTTCAGGTGATGGCGGAGATCAACAAAATCAGGGTAACGGCACCGGTAAAGACAGGAGCAGTCATTATTCCCGACGTGCTGCATACGGGCATCGACATTGTCGCAACCCGCGATATGCCGTGCCGCGCTGAGTAGTGTATGATGCAATGGCGCCGATTTTGACACGCCATACAATCACGAGCCTATAACAAAACGGCCGGTAATTCTTGCTGAACTACCGGCCGTTGTCATTTATACATACTAGACCTGTTCAGAAACGGAAGTTTCCGAACAGGTTTATTTTCGGTCGAACATCTCTAGGGCATCTGAAAAAAAACTCAGGTATAGCATTTAGAGATGCTTCATCACTATATCTTTCCGTTAAAATTCTGCGCTTGTTGCAACGGTGTCGGTCTTGAGTTTTAAGAAAGCGGTAAATTCATCGACGGACATCGTTTTTTGCGCTCCTTTCAAAAGCCGGACGGTAACACTGTTGTTCTGCTTTTCCTTTTCGCCGACAACAAGCTGATACGGAATTTTTTGTTCCTGATACTTCCGTATCTTTGCATTCATACGGTCGGTATCAATATCAGCCTTTACGCGGAAGCCGGCTTTTGAAAGAGACGCGGCGATACTTTCGGCATATTCGTTAAATACGGGAGCGACGGGAATAACCATTGCCTGCACCGGAGAAAGCCACGGGGGCAGCGCGCCGCCAAATTGTTCAATCAAAATACCGATAAACCGCTCCAGCGAACCGAGTGCCGCGCGGTGCAGCATGACGGGCTGATGCTTTTTGGTTATCCTCTCCGATATACTCGGCATTCAGCCGGTCTTTAGAGGGCAGTTGATAGTCCGCCTGTATGGTACCGCATTGCCATTCTCGGCCAAGCGCATCGACAAGCGTAAACTCCAGCTTCGGCCCGTAAAATGCTCCTTCTCCGGGGGCGATCTCGTACTCAAGACCGGCGGCTTTACAGGCTTCCGCAAGCGCATTCTCTGCCCTATCCCACGTTGCATCATCGCCGACACGTTTTTCAGGCCGCGTAGAAAACTTGACGAGTATGGCTTTATCGTCAAAACCGAAATCCCGATAGAGCGATTTAAGCAGGTTACAGAACTTGCACACTTCGGAGGAAATTTGTTCTTCCGTACAGAAAATATGCGCGTCATCCTGCACAAAGCCGCGCACCCGCATAATCCCATGCAGCGAACCGGACGGTTCATTCCGCGTACAGGAGCCGAACTCCGCAATACGCAACGGCAAATCGCGGTAACTCTTTATTCCCTGTTTAAAGATTTCAACGTGCCCGGGACAGTTCATCGGTTTAAGCGCAAACACCCGTTTCTCGCTTTCGGTGATAAACATATTTTCCTTGTATTTTTCCCAGTGCCCCGACCGAAGCCAGAGACTCTGCGGCATAACAAAGGGGGTATTTACCTCAACATAGCCGTCTTCTTTAATCTTCTGGCGTACATGCTGCTGCACGGTTAAATAGAGCGTCCAGCCGTTCGGGTGCCAGAATACTTCGCCGGGATTGTCTTCTTCGATATGGAATAAATCGAGTTCCCGTCCTATTTTGCGGTGATCGTTTTTCTCCGCTTCCGCCTGCATCGTCAGATAGGTTTTAAGGTCATTGGGCGTTTCCCATGCCGTACCATAGATACGGGTCAGCATCGGACGTTTTTCATCGCCGCGCCAATAGGCTCCCGCAATTTTTTGCAGCTTAAAACTTTGAGCGTTAATTTCTTTTGAATTGGCAACATGCGGCCCTCTGCATAAATCAACAAAATTACCCGACCGGTAAATCGAGATTTCCGCATCTTGCGGTAAATCATTGATAAGTTCGCACTTATACGGTTGATCCTTAAAAAGCTCAAGCGCTTGTTGCCTACTGACGATTTCTTTTACAAAGTTCTGCGGAGTTGATAAAAGACGGCGCATTTCTTTTTCGATACGAGCAAGATCATCCTGCGTGATCGATGTCGGAAGGTCAAAATCATAATAAAATCCATGTTCAACGGCAGGCCCAATAGCGACCTTTGTGCCGGGGAATAAATTCATAACAGCTTCTGCCATTATGTGCGCAATACTGTGCCGTAGTAACGGTAATTTTTCTGATTTCGGTAATGAATACTTCATACACCCTCCCTTTTATATCTTCCATTATATAAATATAAATAAAAGCATACCGCCGAATTTTTAGGCTGTCAAGATACCATAAAACTGTCTGCATAAATGCTAGTCAAAAAATCTTGCGCAAAAGTCTGTTATCCGATAATCTGACAGTATGGAAACTCAGTATAAACTTTCTTTCGCTTCGGATTATATGGAAGGAGCACACCCTGCGATTATTCAGCGCCTCGTACAGACAAATATGGAACAGACGGCAGGCTACGGAACCGATGAATACTGCGAGCGGGCACGCAGCCTCATTAGAAAAGCCTGCAACTGTCCGGATGCGGCGGTGCATTTTCTTGTCGGCGGTACCCAGACAAACGCAACAGTTATCGATGCACTCCTTAACCGGTATGAGGGTGTTATCGCAGCTGAAACCGGTCATGTCGCTGTACACGAAGCGGGCGCGATAGAGTTCGGCGGGCATAAGGTACTCCCCCTTGCCTGCGACAAAGGTAAAATCACCGCCGCTTCGGTTAAGCGGTATCTACAGGATTTTTATGCGGACGGAAACTACGAGCACATGGTGCATCCGGGAATGGTGTACATCTCGCAGCCGACGGAATACGGAACGCTCTACACCAAGCAGGAGATGAGCGCGATCAGTGCAGTGTGCCGCGAGTATCATATTCCGCTGTATGTTGACGGAGCGCGGCTTGCGTATGCGCTTGCTTGCAAAGAAAACGATATAACGCTTGCCGACCTTGCAACGCTCTGCGATGCTTTTTATATCGGCGGCACCAAATGCGGAGCCCTCTTCGGCGAAGCGGTTGTTATTCCCGATCCGAAACGTAGCCCGCATTTTTTTACCATTATGAAACAACACGGCGCGTTACTCGCAAAAGGCCGCTTACTCGGTATTCAGTTTGAAACGCTTTTTACTGATGACCTATATCTCCGTATTGGGGAAAATGCAATTCGTGCGGCCGATACCATCCGCGCTTTTCTTGCTTCACACGGGTACGAACAATATTTTACCGCCCCGACAAATCAGATTTTTATCGTCCTTGACAATACACGCTATGCAGAACTTTCAAAAAAAATCACATTCGGTTTTTGGGAAAAGAAAGACGATTCGCACACCGTTGTCCGCATCGCAACCGACTGGGCAACCACGCCCGAAAACGTAGCAAAACTCCTACAGACGCTGGCGTAAACAACAAGGAGCTGTATAAAAAAGTCGATTAAATTTTTACTGCCGCCGCTTTGAATTGGATCGATTTTATCCTTGCCGCAACGGGAAAAATGAAAGATGGGGAGAAAAAATACATAAGCGAATGGTAATGTGAATGTGCCTATGTTTAGAATTCAGTCATTGTTATACAAAAACTTAATTTTAAAGCCGCGGGGATGACGAAAAAGCAACCGACTTTTAAGACATCCCTGCGCGCTCACTCTAACTCTAATGTTTTATAATATCAAACTTAGCTGACGTTATTTTTATGTCGAAGTGCGCATTATCGAATGTTTTTAAATCACCTTTCTGCAGCCAACCGCTGGTATAATCGCTTGGGAAATGTGCACCGCCATCGGAAGCTACTATTTTAATCAAATGAATATAGTCACAGCCGGCCTTATTTGTTGTCGCGCTTAAAAGGATATCTTTAAGCGTTACCGTCTTTTTTTCTCCGGCGTTAAAAGAAATAGCGCCGGATGTAGCGGTGTCTTCTTTAGTAAAGCTCTTAGTACTGGAACCGTTATAACTGCCGATGGCGGCATCTATACTTACGACAACGCTGCATTGCACCACGCTTTTATTTTCAAGTTCAAAAGTTATATCGGTTCGCTTATAAACAGGTTCGGTTTCATCAGCCTGACCTTTACAACTCGATATAAAAAAAACCATACCGATCAGCGCAACGAATGCACCGATAATAGACACGTTCTTCCGTTTCATAAAAAACTCCTTTCCGCATATTTGTGCGGATTATCACAGAAATGTACGTAAACGAACCTCTGACATATAGAACAAATTGCTAACCCGCTCTAATATATGAGGCGCGTTCACATTGTAAAATATCTTCTATATTACCTTAAATGTCAATACCCACAGCATAAAATACAGGGCTTCCGTATAGGAGCAGATTAGCTACTTACAAAAAAAATTGTCGAAAGAACATATCCATGCTATACTCGGCGTATGGATTTTTTACGGCAGACATTACCAACCGACACGAAACCGATATAAACCAAAAAGGAGCACCATTATATGAATCGTCATTGTATTTTTCTATCTTTTTTTATTATCTTTTCAGGAACGGTTGTCTTCAGCTCATGTGCTAAAAAAAGCGATTCGGTTTCAACTAGACAGGTATATGCCGAAGCTGAACATCCCGCAGGAGCGGTAAAAAATGCGGCATACGCAAAAGATGCAACCACTACTGATGTAGATACCGCCGATATGCAGCGTCCCTTAGACGGCACAGAGACTGCAAATACCGCTGCAATGCTCGAACGGCAGCTCATAAAAGAAGGCTCGATCAATTTTGAAACGCACGATATAGCGGAAACCCGTCAGCACATCGAATCACTCGTTCAAAAATACGGCGCGTATATCAGTCAAGAAGATGAGCGAGCAAGCTCTTCACGGATATATCAGAATATGACCGTCAGAATTCCTAAGGCTCATTTTGATGTATTCGTAACGGAGCTTTCCAGCGGCGTTAAAAAAATCGATGAAAAATCCGTTACCGTACAGGATGTAACGGAAGAGTTTATCGATAGTGCCGCACGTCTTGCCGTCAAAAAAGAAACGGAACAAGGATACCTGCGGCTGCTCAACCAAGCAAAAACAATCAAAGATATCCTCGATATTCAAAATGAACTGCAGGATATACGGTCTGATATAGAATCGATAGAAGGCAGACTGCGGTATCTGAAAAATTCCGTTAATTTCAGCATGCTGCATATCAGTATGTACCAACAGATAGAAGCCGCATCGGAAACCGGTTCACTTTTTATGCCGGTATGGGATGCAATAAAAGGCGGAGTACAGGCCTTTGCCGCAGTCTGTATCGCACTGTTGTATGGCTGGGTATTTATCGCCTTGGGAATAGCCGCAATTATCATCATACTGCGTCTACGGAAACGGCGGCGGAAGGATAAGGCAGAGAAAGCGCAATAGAAAATTTTATGTGAATGGGTATAATGAGGAATGAATGGAGGCCTACTATGCCAAATCTTCAACTACGGGATATAGATGCACAATTGTATAACTGGCTTTGTGTGAATGCTAAATTAGCAAATCATTCGATAAGTCAGCATGTTATAACGATTTTGCAGGAAAAAGCAGCGGCTCCACAGGAAACCCCGGCGAAGGCAGTTGATGCCTTTCTCGCATTAAATGACTCTTGGGGAGATGATCGAAGCGCAGAAGAAATCGTATCCGAAATAAGAAATTCCAGAATAAATACTTCAGCAAGAGGGAACGATTTTTTACGGAGTGTAATACACAGTGGTAAATAAACTAATGGACAAAGCGATACTGGACGAATTACGAACAATAACAAAAAATAAAGTAAATTGGGTGACAGCGATTGATGATGTCGCAGCAAAACTCGGCAAACAGTATTCAGCGGATGTACAAGCAAAAGCATTGTGGCTTCTCGGTGAAATGGGATTACAGTATCCGTTATCGGTGCAGCCGTATATTGAACAAATTGCGGGCTATTTAAAAGACGGTAATCCGAAACTGCGGGAGCGCTCGGTAAACGCATTGGGACGAATAGGCAGGGCAAACAAGGATTTGATTCTTCCTTATTTTGACACAATGATGAATATGCGCTCCGACACAGCAGGAGCGGTACGGCTTGCGTTTGTGTGGGCTTGTGAAAATATCGCAACTAATGCACCGGAACTTTTTTGCGACACATTGGATTTGTTCTATGAGTTGATATCGGATAAGGGAGAGCGCGTACGAATTGAGGCGCCTGAAATGTTTCGGGTAATGGGAAAACGGCTACCGCATTCTGTAGAACCGTACTTGGAAAAACTGGAATGGTTTGCACAACATGATCCGCATCCTGTTGTTCGTATTCACAGCAGCGGCGCAATTCGCATAACGAAAAAAGCATTGGAGGAAAGTAAACATGCCACAGATGAGTAAAGGCGGGAAATATATCTTCGGCTGGTCTGAGATACGGGAAGATGGAGCTCTCATCTTTCCGGTACCGGCAGTGGGAGAATATAAATTACACCAAGAGCAATATATTTACATCGTTTCCGGCAGTAAGCAGACGGGCGGATTTTGTGTGATGAGCGAGCCCCTGCTTTCCCGCTCAAAACTCAATCACATCCTAAAAGAAAACTCTCGTTTGGCGGATAGGACACTAAAAGAGGGTGAGTTGATTTCATATAAGGGAAGAAAATACGGCTGGCTTACCTTGAAAGATAACGGAGTTCGTCTTTCAGAATCTTTAATGCAGATGTTGGATATAAAGACGGGAGATAAACTGTTGGCAATTCGAAGCAGTAATATTGCTTTTACTATGGGTGCAAAAGGTTCCTTAATACAAAAAGCAAATGAATATACTGGAGAAATAGAAGTCTTCTGAAAATATGGTAAGCAACTACTGAGGAACAAAACTATGACAGTAAAAAAACTAGCAATCATCAGTCTTTCGCGGGGCTTACTCGGCGAGCCGTTTATTAAGCACGGGGAAGAACTGGGCTTTAGGCGTTTACGCTCATACGGGATGGAAGTCGTTACCACTGCGAATGCCTGTAAAGGAATTGATTTTCTTCAAAGTCATCCCGAAGCCCGTGCGCAGGATTTATTGGATGCTTTCTCCGATCCGTCTATTGATATGATTCTGTGCGCAATCGGCGGAGAGGACACATACAAGCTGCTGCCGTATTTATTTGAGCATGATGAATTACGGAAGGCGGTACAGCATAGCAAAAAGATTTTCCTCGGATTCTCCGATACAACGATGAATCATTTTATGCTGCATAACGTCGGCGTGAACACTTTTTACGGTCAGTCGTTTGTGGCGGATATCTGCGAACTTGAAAATGACATGCTGCCGTATTCAAAAAAATATTTTGAAGAATTGATTACAACCGGCACAATAAAAGAAATCCGCCCGAGCGATATGTGGTATGGCGAGCGTACCGCATTTGATGAATCACAGATCGGTGTAAAAAGAATGCGGCACCGGAACAATGGATTTGAATTATTACAAGGGAAGTCCGTATTCTCCGGTAAAATACTCGGAGGCTGTATTGAAACAATGTATGATATGTTTGACAACACCCGCCATAGTGACAGCCCTGCTTTGTGCCGCCGGTATAATCTCTTTCCGAGCATTGACGATTGGAACGGTAAAATACTGCTTTTGGAATCGAGCGAAGAACGTACAAAACCTGAGCTCTATCAAAAGATGTTACAAGCCTTAAACACTACCGGCATTTTTGAAGTTATAAACGGTATCCTTGTCGGAAAACCGATGGACGAAGTATATTACGAAGACTACAAACGCCTTTTAATCAGCGAAATCAACAAACCGGATTTACCGATTGTGTACAACGTTAATATCGGACACGCAACACCGCGGTGTATTATTCCGCTCGGCGTTGAGGCAACAGTTGATGCGGATGAACAGGTTATACGGTTTGCGTAATTCGCATCATCTATCTCAGATTATGATTCCGTCGATAATTAATGACTTACACTATTGAAAATGAACGTATGAAATTAATCCAAAAAGCTTTTTTATATAAACTTGAAGCGGAAATACGCAACGGAAAATTAATATACACACAAAAAAGATTGCTTTCAAAAATTTCAAAGGAATGTAACCTCTATGATTTTGGTGATGAAATATATGAATCGGTATATAAAGATTGGAACATTGGAATTATTGCTGCTATGCTTTTTCTCTTGGCAGGATTTATCATAATAACCATCTATGTTAATTCAAACACAATCGATAATTTCTTGTTTTATTCGTGCGGAGGGTTTAATACCCCGACGCTTGCGTCGGGGTATGTTGATTTTATCCCTGCCGTAATTCTGTCTATTCTCTTTTTTGTTACGATGAGAAAAACAGTTTATATCAATTCAAGAGCCGGTATATTTGAATTTCTCTATACTGAAGAAGCGATTTATTTTCTCAGCGGCCTGATACGTGAATATGATACATTGTATAAAAAATATAATATAAAAGAGTTTACCGGAAAATATCTTTCCGAACAATTAGAAGAGATAAAAAATGCAGTCGATTTAAAAAGTATGTCTAAAAAAGAAATAACAGAAATTATTAATACTCATGCAGAACAGTTATTAGATTGTTTTTGTCCGCTATGCAATAAAAGAAAAGGTATAAATGCATTAACCATAAATACCGCTATCAGTATATTGATTTTGACGTTCCGCCATACGAACATTGAAATCGGCTGCAAAGAGTGTTTAAAGGAAAAAGTAAAAAAAGCAAATATCATGTCTTTATGCTGCGGAATCTGGAACCTTCCGTTCGGCATTCCCGTAACGCTGTTTGCAATTTTTAAAAATATACATTCTTTGAAATATCTAAACATGGATATACCGACAAAGGCATTAAAAAAATATGTATTAAAAACGGTAAAATAGCGAATTATACAATTTTCCGTATTGCTACACCAACAATAGTTATTGCAGCTACGAGGAAAAGGGCACTTGTCACAACGACCATACTAGTAAACTTTTTTGCAGCTCCAGTTAATTCCAACTCAGGAGCTTTAAGGATGACCGTCCATCCGGTAGTCTGCATGGTAGAATATGCAGCCATATAAGGAAGTTGCATAAACGTGTAGCGACCAACCCCTGTTTGACCGGTTAACGCAGTCTCTATAAAAACCTTAAAAGATGCAAGACTTTCATCTGCTGCTGCTTCCGATATGATATTGTACTTATTTTCTACAAAATGTTGATTCACATCAGCGATTATTATTCCCGTTGAACCGAGTACGGAGCAATAGCCGGTATATCCTACTGTTATGGGTTCGATTTTTTTCGAGAAAAAATCCGATGAAACAATCATGCTTAGTACACCGGTAATTTTATCACCCATGTAGATAGGAACCGCAAAGATAAACGATACGGTATCTATAGACGAAAACACAGTTGGTTCTGAAACGAAATATTTCCCGCTTGCTGCTGCGCTAAACCATTCTTCATTTAAAGCAGATACTCGTTCACCGCTATTTATAAAGCCATGCCCATCCATATCACAGAATACTATTCCACGGATTGCATCGTTAAAAGCAGCTTGTTCATACACGATCTTTGCTTTCTTACTATTGGGAATAGATCGATCATTAAGCACCGGCGAATGTGCCAGCACTTCGACATATTGAAAAAAAGCGGTAGTTTCTTTATCTAACATATCAGCGACCGCTTCCGCTTTATCAACCAGAACTGTTTCGGCTTGTTCACAAACCATTCTTTTTACGGCTTTGACTGCAAAACGGCCTTGTACGACAATACCCATAATCAGCATACAGCTGACTATCGCCATCAGTTTTCTGCGCAGCCGTATTTTTTCCGTTTTGTTTTTTTCAGCCTCATATCCGTCAGAATTTTGATTTTCGGTATATATTGTTCTATATCTTCCCATAATAATTACCTTGCTCGTATAACTACATCCGACTCTATTTCTACAATACTGGGCATCTCTAAAAAACTAACCGAGTTTTAGAGATGCCCTATCGATATATTATAATATCCGATATCAAACTATAAAGTAAAAAGGCTGCCCAAAAACTCATATTTTCGGACAGCCTTCCGGTCGCAAGTTATATCAACTAACGATTATTTACTTCTTTTTTGTTGCGGTTTTAGCAGATTTTGCCGTTTTAGCTGTTTTTGCGGTTTTAGCCGCTTTCTTAGCTCCGGCCTTTTTATCCTCTATTGCAGCCTGTGCAGCAGCAAGACGGGCAATCGGAACACGGAAGGGCGAGGCGGAAACATACGACATACCGGCACGGCAGCAGAACTTAACGGATTCCAAATCACCGCCGTGTTCACCGCAGATACCGACCTTTAATTCGGGTCGGGTAGAGCGGCCTTTTGCAATACCGTCTTTCACCAGTAAGCCGACGCCAACCTGATCCAAAGACTGGAACGGATCGGCAGGAAATACTCCCGCTTTTTGTTCATCGACATAGGCAGGCAAGAATTTTGCAGCATCGTCGCGGCTGATGCCAAGCGTCATCTGCGTCAAGTCGTTGGTTCCAAACGAGAAGAACTCTGCCCGTTCTGCGATTTTATCGGCCAACAATGCTGCGCGCGGAGTTTCGATCATCGTACCAACCGCATATTTAATCTTAGCATCGTGTTTTTTAAGGATTGCATCGGCAACATTGCGGACTCTCGCTTCAAGGATCGCAAATTCTTTCGGATCGATGGTAAGCGGGATCATGATTTCCGGCAGTACCGTGATGCCTTTTTTATGCACATTGCATGCCGCAGTAATAATAGCGGTTACCTGCATTTCGAGGATTTCGGGATAGGTAATTGCCAAGCGGCAGCCACGGTGTCCGAGCATCGGGTTCGCTTCATGGAGCTGTTCAACCCGTTCCTTTACGCTTGCGAAACTGATATTGAGCGCTTCGGCCAATTTCTGCTGTCCTTCTTTATCATGCGGCACGAACTCGTGCAGCGGCGGGTCGATTAAGCGGATGGTAACGCCCTTTCCGTCCATCACTTTAAAGATGCCTTCAAAGTCCTTTGTTTGAATCGGGAGCAGCTTAGCCAAGGCTTTTTTGCGTCCTTCGGTGCTGTCTGCAACAATCATCTCACGAATCGCAAGAATACGTTTTTCGTCGTTGAAGAACATGTGCTCGGTACGGCACAAACCGATACCTTCGGCGCCGTGTTCAAGGGCGACCTTTGCATCTTCGGGACGATCCGCGTTGGTGCGTACTTTGATAGCACGTGTCTCATCAACCCACTTCATCAAGGTCTTATATGATTCCGGCTGTTTTGCCTGTACCAATTTCAGCTCGCCGACATATACGTCGCCTTTAGTTCCGTCAAGGGTGATAAAATCGCCTTCTTTAAGAACCTTACCGTTATAGCTGCATTCGCCTTTTTCGTAATCGATGACAAGTTTTTCGCATCCGACGATACAGCATTTTCCCCAACCTCGCGCAACAACAGCTGCGTGGCTCGTTTTTCCGCCGGTCGCAGTTAAAATACCCTGTGCGGCATGCATACCGCCGACATCTTCGGGGCTGGTTTCCTTACGTACGAGAATTGCTTTTTCTTTCTTTGCAGCCAGCGCCTCTGCCTTAGCAGCGGAAAAACAGATTTTTCCGGCGGCTGCACCCGGGACTGCGGCAATTCCGCTGACAAGCAAGGCGGATTTCAAATTAGGCTGCTTATAGTCAATGGCAGGATAGAAGATACCTTCAATATCGCTCGCCTTAATACGCATAATCGCTTCTTCTTTTGTGATAAGCCCTTCATTTACCATATCAACGGCCATTCTGAACGCAGCGGCAGGAGAACGCTTACCGGTACGGCACTGGAGCATATAGAGTTTACCTTCTTCTACGGTGAACTCCATATCCTGCATATCTTTGTAGTGGTTTTCCAAAAGAGCGCGGACTTTACAGAGCTGATCGTAGGCTTTTTTATCTTCTTTTTCAAACTCGGAGAGTTTAATCGGTGTACGGATACCCGCAACGACGTCTTCACCCTGCGCATTAAAGAGGTAATCGCCGTAGAATATGTTTTCACCGCTATTGGGATCGCGCGTAAAGCAGACTCCGGTACCGGAGGTATCCCCCTTGTTACCGAATACCATCTGCATAACGTTGACTGCAGTACCCTTAATCCCGACGAGATTTTCTACGCGGCGATAGGTAACGGCTTTTTCAGCCATCCAAGAATTGAATACCGCTCCGATAGCACCCCAAAGCTGTTCGATCGGATCCTGCGGGAAGTCTTTTTTAATTTCTTTTTTATACAGTGCCTTAAACTTTATGATAACTTCTGCAAGCTCATCTTCATTTACATCGGTATCGCCGACTTTCTTACCCGCTGCAATGTTCAAGCGTCCGCGGGTATGCTTTTCTTTTATCTCATCAAAAAGGTCATCGAACTTTATGCGATCGATGCCCATTGCCGTTGAGCCGTACATCATAATAAAGCGGCGGTATGCATCCAAGGCGAAACGGCGGTTAGACGTCTTTTTCGCTAAGCCTTCGACCGACTTATCGGTTAAACCGAGGTTCAAAATCGTTTCCATCATACCGGGCATCGAAACCGGAGCGCCTGAACGAACGGAAACCAAAAGCGGATCATTGGGATCACCGAGCTTCTTACCGGCACTTTTTTCCAGCTTTGCCAAGTTTTCTTTTACAGACTGCTCCAGACCGGCAGGATATTTTTTATTGTTCGAATAATACAACTGACAAACTTCAGTAGTAATCGTAAAACCTGCGGGAACGGGCAACTTTGCGCGAGTCATTTCGGCCAAGCCGGCGCCTTTACCACCCAGCAGCTGCTTCATTTCGCCGTTGCCTTCCGCCTTGCCGTTTCCGAAGAAATAGACGTACTTTTCTTCTGCCATGATTTCCTTCCTTAATTAAAGTAGATAAAAATAGATTAAATACCTATCATATAAATAATACAATTATTGTATAATGTACGATAGTTTATGTCAACGGTTCGATCATAGGCTCAATCAGAGCTGCGGGCAACATCATCAAACCGGTTTGATAAAAACCGTGGATATCATTGCAAAATACATGACCTTTTGCTATGCTGTCGGCATGAAAATAGTTGTAATCTTCCTGCAGGCTCTGGGGAGTCTTGGCTTCATTCTGTACGGCATGAAATTGATGAGCGAAGGAATTCAAAAAAGTGCCGGCGGAAGCCTTCACCGAATCCTCAATATGATGACCGGCAATCGGATCCTTGCCGTAATTACCGGTTTTGCAGTTACCGCTATTGTTCAATCATCAGGCGCAACCACCGTTATGACCGTTTCTTTCGTCAATGCGGGTCTGCTCTCGCTCACGCAGGCAATCGGCGTAATTTTCGGCGCCAATATCGGTACGACAGTTACCGCATGGATTGTCGCGTTGGTCGGCTTTCAACTTAAACTCGCCGAAATCGCAATACCGGCATTCGGTATCGGCTTCTTCCTTACCTTCTTCAAAAGAATCCGTCAGGAAAGCCTTGGCGAGGGCATTATGGGGTTTGGGCTCCTTTTTACGGGACTCGGTATTCTCTCTTCCCTGATGCCGGATATCTCCGCCGATAACCTTCCATTTTTATCATTAGCTGCGGACGGCGGTATCTACAGCATTGCCATCGGTTTTATTGCAGGCTTCCTTTTAACGGTCATTCTGCACTCTTCATCGGCAACCACCGCTATTATTCTAACTATGGCGTACGGCAAGGTTATCGGCATTGAATTTGCTGCGGCAAGCGTACTCGGCAGTAACGTCGGTTCGACAATCGACGCAGTTATTGCGGCCATCGGCAGTAAACTCAACGCACGTAGGACGGCCATGGTACACGTACTGTTTAACGTATGCGGCGCGCTTTTGTTCTTAATCTTTTTTAAACCGTCGCTTGCGTTGTTGCATCGCCTAACGCCGGAAGGCAGCAGACTTGCAAACATAACCATCCGGCTGGCACTTTTCCACTCATTGTTCAATATCATAAATACCTTGATTGCACTCCCGTTTGTTTCGTATATTGCGCGTTTCGTAGAATGGCTTGTTAAAGATAAAGGGAATGAATCGCCGGAACGGTATCAGCTGGTTATGCCAAACGAAACGGCAATTAAAGAGAACATCGAAGCGTACATCCTACAGGCGGAACGGGAAATCAGCATGATGTCAACGGTCGTACGAAAGATGTTCGATACGATTCGCCCCTTATTGGAAGATGATTACAAAGGATCTGTTGAAGCCGTCATTGAACAGCTTGTACAGCAAGAAGACTATGCAGACCAAATGCAAGAAGAATTATCCCGTTTCTTAATTGCAACCTCCCGTTTGTCGCTCAGCGTTAAAGCGGAACATAATGTACGGCTGATGCTGACCATCGTCGATAACCTCGAAAATATGACCGATCATATCTATGAATTGGGGCTACACATCGAAAAGAGCAAGAAGAAAAAGCTCAATATTCCGAAAGAGGATATGGATAAACTGTTGCCCTATCTCGGCGTCGTCAATCAGTTTATTCACTTTGTACACGATCACTTGAATAAGCCACTGGCACAGGATCAACTCGCGCTTGCCGATGAAATGGAACAAACAATCGATGCCATGCGCAGCAATCTGAAAAAGCTCGCACGAAACCGTTTGGAAGAAGGCGGCAATGTTAAGGCGGAGCTTTTGTATATCGATATGGTACGGACAATTGAAAAGGTCGGAGACTGCGCGTTCAGTATTTCCGAAACACTCAGCAAAACGATGTAACAGTTTACCGGCAAGGTAATCCAATACAGTCATCCTATGGGTAATGAGGTGAAATATGGAATTGTTGAGATATGCTGAAGAAGATCCGCAGCGGGTATTGGCGATAACCGATAGCGGTAAAACATTACATTACAGCGAAATCAATACAGCTGCAGCAGCACTCCCGAAAGAAGCAGCCCATCAGCTGGTGTTCCTTCTCTGTAGAAATTCGCCCGGGACGCTGCTCGGATACCTCGGTTGCTTAAAGGCAGGCGTCGTACCGCTTTTGTTGGATGCACACATCGCACCCGATCTTTTACAACACTTAATTCAAACCTATACGCCCGCCTTTTATTATATTCCGCAAGACTTACCGGAAGAAACAAAAAAGATACTCCCGATGAATAAACCCGTTACAACAATAGCGGACAGTGTACTACTCCGTTCGGATAAAAAAGGGCCGGAGCTTTTTCAAGATTTAGCGCTGCTCCTCACCACATCAGGAAGTACCGGCAGCCCCAAACTCGTACGCTTAACGTACCGCAATATCTACGAAAACGCACGGTCAATCGCAGAATACCTGCACATTACCGACAAGGAGCGTCCGGTAACTATGCTGCCGATGAGCTATTCATACGGAATGTCCATTATCAATAGCCATGCCCTTATGGGCGCAACCGTCATATTGACAGGGCACGATATCTTAACCGCTGCGTTCTGGGAACGGGTTAAGCAAGAGAACGTCAGTTCGCTTGTGGGCATCCCCTATACCTATCAAATGTTCTCCCGCCTACGGTTGACCGAAATGGAGCTGCCCGCACTCAAAACGCTGACGCAAGCGGGGGGAAAATTGCCGTATGAGCTACATCAAAAATTCGGCGAATGGAGCCTGAACACCGGACGGCGCTTTTTTGTGATGTATGGGCAAACCGAAGCCGCACCGCGCATGGCATATCTGCCGCCAGATAAGACAATGGAAAAATGCGGCAGTATGGGCATTGCAATCCCCGGCGGAGAATTAAAACTAATTGACGAAGCCGGTGCGGAAATTACCGCGTCCGATACTGTCGGTGAATTGGTGTACCACGGACAAAATGTTTCGATGGGATATGCGGAATGCGCTACCGATTTAGCGAAAGGCGACGAGTGGCAGGGAACGCTCCATACCGGGGATATGGCAAAACGGGATTCGGACGGTTATTTTTTTATCGTCGGGAGGAAAAAGCGGTTTATCAAAGTGTTCGGCAATCGGGTTAATTTGGATGATACCGAACGGCTGCTGTCTGCCGCCTTTGCCGATGCCGAATTCGCTTGTATCGGACAAGACGACCTTCTCTGCGTTTATACAACGCTTAAAACGGAAGAACAGCATCGCGCAGTATCGGAGTATCTCGCACAAACGACACGGCTTCCGGCAAAGGTGTTCCATGTCTTTTTTATCGAGGCTATCCCTAAGAATCCCGCGGGTAAAACGCTCTATTCGCAGCTGGAGATACGCTAGGGCATCTCTAAAAGCGCGGATAGCTTTTAAAGATGCCCTGTACAGTTGTCCGTACATACAAAAAACGGCTGCCTACCTGCACGGTAAGCAGCCGTTGTATTGCCCAGCCTATTTTTTAAAGGGCTTTCATCTGTTTTGCCGTAGGACTAGAAACCTTCTTTAATTTAAACGTCATTGCACCACCCTTTGATATTGTCATCGTTTCGCCGCTAATTTTATAATCACATTCAACAGCGGCTATATACGGAGCTTTAATTTTTCCGTTTTTTGCAGTATAGTCGCCTGAGGATATCTTCGTAAGTGTACCCAACATCTTCTGGGCGACAATCATTTTGCCATCCGCACCAAAGTAAACATACTGTTCGAAAGCTGGCGCGCCAGCAGCAGTGTTTGTCACCTGCCAAACACTATCAGCCTGTACCTTTCCGCCGCAGCTGGTAACAAACAGGGCGCTCCCGATAAGCACAGTGAGTACTGCAAGTAATGAAAGTTTTTTCATCTTTTGTTCCTTTACATAATGCAATAATACATTACGTTTCTGAAAATGCGTCCGCTATACGGCGAACGTAAGTTACACATTGCGCATAACTTCTCTTCTATATTACCTTTAAAGTCAAGCACAAATATTAAAAAAATGAAAAAAAACAGTCCGATGCAATTGCTATCTTCTCGGCTTGCAGTTTTCGGCTCTTTCTCATATACTGAGCGCATGAGTGAAACCACACCTGAAATAATTACCTATGATGATTTTGCAAAACTGCAGCTGAAAGTCGGCAAAGTTTTGGAATGTGTAAAAGCTGAAAATGCGGAAAAACTCTACATTTTACAGGTAGACCTTGGCGAAGAAAAGCCGCGCCAAATCGTTTCGAGCCTCGTTGACTACTACACTGCCGAAGAATTAGTCGGCAAAGAGATTATCGTGCTTGCAAACCTCAAACCCGCTAAAATGCGCGGACATATTTCCGAAGGTATGCTGCTCTGCGCGGAATCCGAAGATTCATCGATCTGTGTTCTGCTAAAACCCGAAACGCCGGTACCTGCCGGTACTAATATCACCTAACGTTCACCGAGCCTCAATACAAATGAGAGTTTTTCCTTAGATTATGGAGGACACTATGAAAGCGCAAAAAATAAGTGCGGGCATATACTGTATCCATGCGGATATTTGCGCACGTACCAGCCGGTTTGAGGGCTTGTGGATGCTGCCTCAAGGAGTGAGCATCAATTCATATATTGTAAAAGGTGAAAAGACCGCCTTGATCGATATCGTTCGTGATTGGGACGGCTCGTTAAAAAGCTATACGGAACAACTGGAATCCATCGGGCTTTCGTTCAAAGACATCGATTATCTTATTCTGAATCACCTGGAACCCGACCATTGCGATCTGATTGAATATGTCCATTCCTGTAATCCGCAGGCGGAAGTTATCAGTACGTCAAAAGGGCTGGCGATAGTCGAAAAGTTTTTTAAGGTGCAGGGAAATCTCCGCGCAGTTAAAACGGGAGATAGTCTTGACCTCGGCGGCGGAAAAGTTCTCCAATTTTACGAAACACCGAATGTGCACTGGCCTGAAACAATGATGACCTATGAGCCTGCCGCTAAAGTCCTCTTTTCCTGCGATGCATTCGGCTCGTATGGCGCTATCGGCGAAAAGATCTTTGACAATCAGCATTCGGAGGAAGAACTGAAGTTTTACGAAGCGGAAGCGCTGCGCTATTATTCCAACATCGTCGCGAGCTTCAGTACCTTTGTCTTAAAGGCTTTGGACAAACTTGCAGCGCTGGATATCAAATGCATTGCGCCGAGTCACGGTCTTATTTGGCGTTCCCATCCCGACCGTATTTCTTCCCTTTACAAACGGTTTGCAGGTTACAACACCGGCGGCAAATGCGAAAAAGAAATCTGTATTATTTGGGGTTCCATGTACGGATATACCAAACAAGGGCTGGACGCCGTCATCAAAGGAATTGAAGCCGAACAAGTCCCCTACACCATCCACGACATACCCGACACGGACGTATCCTACATACTCGGTGATGCATACAAAGCGGCAGGCTTGGTGCTTGCGATGCCGACCTATGAATACAAGATGTTCCCGCCGATGGCATACGTACTGGATTTATTTGAACGTAAGCACATTACCGATAAAACGGTACTGCGTATCGGAAACTGGGGATGGTCTGGCGGCGCAAAGAAAGAATACGAGCAAAAAACAACCGCTCTGAAATGGAACCATCTGGAGCAATATGAATGGCAGGGCAAGCTGCTCGACGCAGATATTCGGCTGCTTGAAGAACGAGGCGCCGAACTCGCTCGTGCGGTTAAAACAGGTACTCAAGCGTAACGTCAACCCGCTTTCCATATTGGCACAGATGAGCGTATGCACGAAATCGAATTAAAAGCGCATCTTGAACATCCCAAAAAAACCGAGGCGCTGTTATCCCGTATCGCAGATTTTTCACTCCGCTGCACCAAGACCGACCGGTACTGGACACTCGGAGAAAAAACGATACGGATACGGCGGGAACTGATTGGGGACAAGGAAACGGTTTTCATAACGCATAAGCAGAAACACTATACCGATACGATAGAAACCAACCGCGAACTCGAATTTGAGCTTGCAGCTGTGTCCGTACCGGTATTTACCGAAATGCTCAAAAGCCTCGGTATGACCTGTACCGCAGAGAAGCAAAAGGAGACAAAAGTTTTTGTTCCATACACAGATTTGTTCCCGGCTGGTATACTCGAAGGCTCCGTATCGGTAGAGCTTTCAACAATACATCCGATCGGACATTTTTTAGAAATCGAAGTCCTCTACCCCGATGAAGGTTCCGATACCGCCGCTTACGAACGGCATATCCGTAATGCGCAGGTTATTTTCGATACGCTGCTCACCGCTTTAGAGATACCGCAATCGGCTATCGAAGTGCGTCCGTATAATGAACTGCTCGCTTGTAGGTGTTTATGAAAACATATAAAAAGATATTTTTATCGCGTATATTCTTCTTTTTTACTTTACTGCTTCTGTCGGACAAAACAGCCGCGCTATATGCACAAACCGTTGACGCGCTGCTTGAATACGAAGTTGCTGTCTTGAATCCTGAAACTTTAAAAAAATATAACCGCATATACAGCTATGAACCCAATCACGCTTTTGAAGCGCCGGACTTAACTGATGCGGTTATTTTAGATAGTCCTCTCACTGTTTTTTATCCGGTACTTGAGGGAACCTACCCACTCGTTATTATCAGCCATGGCTGGCAGGTTTCAAAAAAACCGAATGCAAGCCTTGCCCGTTATCTTGCCTCTCAGGGATATGTCGCAGCGATTCTGTCGGCAAAAGAGAAAAGTTATCCCGAAGAGTTTATCGCTGCGTTTGAGTCGGCCTATACACTTTTAAAAACGGCAAACGAAAATACTGAAAGCCGTTTATTTAAGCGACTGGATATGCAAAAAACGGCAGTCATCGGCCACTCGATGGGTGGGACGGCGGCACTGCACTTTTCGAAATCAAGTCCCGATATCAGTGCCGTTATTGCATTGAACCCGTATAATGGAGCCTCGTTCCTTATAGAACGAGTCGGCGGTAAAAATGAGGTACTCGGTACCGATCTCACCACTCTACAAATCCCTGTCCTTATTGTTACCGGAAGCAAAGATAATGTTGCGTATCCCGAAAAAACCTTTGAATTTTACAAACACTGCAATACATCCGCTCCGACAGCTTTTTTATCTATTAAAAACGGTGTCCACGGCAGCGGACTCGATAGTAAAGGCAACATCCTTTCAGGCTGGTTCGATATTGAACTCTATACACGTTACAGGCTTTTAATACTTGGCTGGCTTGACCTATTCTTAAAGCAGAAAATATCGGAGGCCTCTATGCCGTATTTACAACCGGCAGCGTTTGAAGCCATAAAAGACTGGTTTTACTCCGGCAACATAAAACGATACCCTGCTTACGCTTTTCGTAACTTTTTGCGCCGGTAAGTGCCAAGCATAACCCTAAATAAGAGGAAAACCAGCCTCAATAAAGCTCATGTACTCGCCGTTCGGCGACAGAATGATGTGATCCAACACCTCAATTCCTAAGAGCCGTCCGGCCTCACAGAGTCGCTTTGTCAAGTTTAAATCCTCAGCAGAAGGCGCCAAAGCTCCCGACGGATGGTTGTGGGCAAGAATAACTGCGGCAGCTCTATCTGCAAGCGAATCGGCGAATACCTCACGAGGATGAACCAGGGTATGAGTCAACGTTCCTACGGAAACCACACGGATCGCTAAAATTTCGTGAGCGCCGTTCAGCGATACACAGATAAACTGCTCTTGTTTACGCACCGAGTAGTGCCGCAAGAATGGAACAATATCACTGGGGTGCCGAACTTTTTCGCCTCCGACACCGTAATATCGCCTACCAAGCTCGAACGCCGCGAGAATAGTTGACAGCTTTGCTGCACCTATCCCATTCACAGTTCGTAACGCTGCTTCGATACTTTCCGCTTTGCGCGTATCGATATGCCGGACAATTTCTTCGGCAAGTTTTGTTACCGGCTTATTCGCAATACCGGTGTGCAAAAGAACTGCAAGCAAATCCGTATCGCTCAACCGTTCCACTCCACACTCTAAAAGGCGTTCCCGTATATCCGGTTTTTTACGCATATTCTGATGTATAGTCATACCTCGTATATAGCGCATGAGCAGGCATTTTGGCAAGAAAAATGATAAAAATACGTCGAGGATTTAGCGGATACTTCGTAAAAGAGACAACAATTGCGACATCTGCTGCCCGCGCGGGTCGGTGCCGTCGACGGTTTTTTCCGCCTTACTGCCGGTCTTTACCGGATCGGTGTAAATGAGTACCGCCATATCGCCTTTCGTCATCCTATCGTAGTACCCCTTCCGCGTAAGCGTTCCTTCGGTAAGGTCTTCCGAAATCCGCCCTATCGTGAACGTCCCGAGTACGTCTTTTTCGTTGTACAAGAGCCCGATACCTTCATTCGCAATGGTGAGCGTTCCCTTTTTGACGATTTCGATAGTATAATCGGTAAAATCGCAGTCGCCCGAACCGATATCGATAACCGCTTCCGCCTGAGAACGTCCGGCGATGCTGCCGATAACCGGCATTGCCTGATTAAATAGACCGATGATGCGGCGAACAGCGTTACCGAACCGGTCATTACCCGACCGATACACCGTTAAGGTTTCCGCTTTTGAACCGGTACGCCCGACATAGAGATCAAGCGTAATCTGTATATCCCGCTCATTTTCCTGCAAATTGACAATACCGAAATAATCGTTTCCGGCAGTGCGCGCCTGTCTGAACGCCTCCGTATACGAACTGGGGCTATCCAAATGAGCGGAAACCGCAAAACGGCGATTGTAAGAAAGAATATCGTTTATCAGCGCCGCGGTGAGTTTTTCCGCTTCGGGGTGAAACACATTGGCCGCATTTACCTGATAAAAAAGCCCGACGGAAAGGTGCGCTTTGTTCAAATACAGCGGATCGATCTTCCAGCGGTTCCGCACCGAGTGGTCAAGCATCTTGCTGTAGGCCTCTACCGTGTCGTTGATCCGGGCGGTACTCTTTTCGATGGACTGAATAAATTCAAGCTGCTGTACGGCGCGCTCGTAAAAGTCCTGCCGCATCAGGATATTGGCATACGCTTGACGGCTTTCCGTGTCATACGGGTACACCTTGAGGGCGCGCCGATATTCGTATAAAGCTTGATCGGTCATGTTGCGGTTTAAAAAGGCATCGCCCTTTATGCGGTGCGCTCCGGCAAGCTCCTTCCGCTGTGCATCTTCAAACTCAAAGGTCTGAACAGCGATATCCTCAAGCAGGGTGCGCATCAGTTCGTTTTCGGTATCGACGGAAAGCCCGATTTGCGCAGCTTCAAAGGCTTGTTTTTTTTGTGCAAGCTTCATTAAACAGAGCGCTTTTACATACCACGCATCGGCACGCTTACGGTCCCCCGCAATGCGCAAATCGGCTACGGACATCGCCTCGCGGTAACGGCCGGAGCTGTATAAAAGCGAGCAGAGCAGCGCCCGTGCCTTGTCGTAGTCTTCGTCAATGGTAAGCGCCGCACGGATACGCCCTTCCGCTTCGCTCAGGTTGCCTGCAAGAGCGGAAAGGTAACCGGCAAAGTAATGCACCTGCGCGTTATCTCCGTGGTATTGCAGGGCGCGGCTGATGTAACTCTGCGCCGCTTTGTTATTACCCGTTTCGTGGCTGAGCAGTGCAAGCGACAGAAGTGCTTTGCGGTTCTCACTCTGGCGGCGAAGCGCGGCGGTGTACAGTTCCGAAGCATTGGTTAAGCGGCCGCCCGTTACCTCGATTTCCGCCATGCCGAAGCGGGCGTCGAGGTTGTTCGGGTAACGGTTCAGAATACTCGAAAAAATCTTTTGCGCGTCTTCGATACGCCCGATACCGATTAGGATAAACGCATAGAGGTTTTCGATATCGACATCCTGCGGGGAGTAACGGCGCGCCTTTTCCGCGTAGACAATAGCCTGATCGTATTCGCCCAGCGCGTAAAAACATTCGGCTAATCCCCGATACACGGCATTATAGGCGGGATTTTCTTTTAAGGCTTGTTGATAGAGTTCTATAGCGCCGTACCAGTTTTCATGGTATTGCAGCTCTTTTCCTTTCTCAAAGAGTTGGATAGGAGAAGCCAAAAGAGGCAGCGCGACACAGAGCAGAAACACACTAAACAGACTATTTTTACGCATAAATCTTCCTTTTATTGATCCTCATCTTTAACCGCAGCGATCTTTACCGTGTTTATTTTATGCCCGTCCATATCCTGAACGATAAAATCAAAGTCCTTCCAACGCACCTTTTCGTAACGGACGGGAATTTTTCCGAATAAATCAAATACAAAGCCGCCGAGCGTTTCAAACTCATCGGAGGGAAGCTCCGTATGCAGAGCCTCCGCCAGATCATCCATATCGACACGGGCATCGCAGAGCCAAAGCCCATCGCCGATGGAAACGATATCTTCATCTTCATTGTCGAACTCATCTTGAATGTCGCCGACAATCTCTTCGATAATATCTTCCATACACACGATACCCGAAATGCCGCCATATTCATCGACCGCAATAGCAATATGCACATGACGGCGTTTAAATTCCCGTAATAGGCCGTCGATACGCTTGGATTCGGGCACAAAGAACGGCTTTCTGATAATTTTTTCCAAATCGATCGGCTCCTTTTTTGCGAATGAATTGATCAAATCCTTCACATACAGGACGCCCACTACATTATCGATTGATTCGGCATAGACGGGAAATCGAGAATGTCCGCTTTCAGCCACCCGTTTCAGTAATTCCTCCGTTTCCATATCCAACGGAATAAAGTCAACGTCAATACGCGGTATCATCACTTCTTTTACTGCGGTGTCGGATAAGTCGACCACCCCGCGTATCATATCTTCTTTTTCTTCATTGAGCGCTTCCTGCAAAATCTCGGAAACCGCCCGCTTTTTTTTCAGTTTATCAAATATCCCCATATTTATTCCTGATAGACAACCGTATTACTATATTCCTTGAGTATTTTTTCCTGTAATTGCAGCATTTCCTGCTGCGGATCGTTATCACTGTGATCCATCCCACTCAGGTGTAAAATACCGTGTATCAGTAGTCGTTTCAATTCTTCATTCATCGTTACATTAAAAGTTTCGGCATTTGAGCGCAAACTATCGAGGCTAATTACGATATCTCCGGCATTAAAACGAAGATTCCCGTCTTCATCATCGTATTCATCGCCCTGCTCAAATGAAAGTACATCAGTCGGGGCATCAATCCGGCGGTAGGTTTTATTCAGCTCATGGATAAACGCATCACGGCAAAACACGACGGATAAATCCCAATTTGTATGCTCAAGTTGTGCAAGTACCGCGTCTAAAAAGGGTAAAACCGCCCTCCCCCATTCGGGTTCGGGGACATCCTGCCATGTAATCGCAATAGTATTCATTTTATTCTTCCTTACTTTCCTTCCCGTCCGCGTTTTCGGATGCCGTTAATCCGAGGTCTATTTGCAGATAGTTTTTTACATCGGGAGAAATGCTTTTCTCAAGCGGCATTTCAGGCTGCGCCGATTTTTCGTCGGGAGTCTTTTCCGGCGAAGTATCCTGCGGCGCAGCTTTTTCGTCGGAAGTATTGCCGGTCGTACCGTCTTTTTCGTCAGGGTCTTTTTGATTCGGGTACTTGATACGCGAATGATAATATCCGGCGAGTGTAGTAACAAACGACTCTTGAATAATGTGCAGTTCCCGCAGCGTTAAATCGCAGTTATCCAGCTGTCCCGATTCCATTTTAGCCTTAACGAGCTTTGCAATAAACTTTTCGAGCCGCGGAACCGACGGGTGATCCAACGTCCGGCAAGCCGCTTCGCTCACATCGGCAAGCATAACCACGGCAGCCTCTTTGGTGCGCGGCGGCGGCCCCGGATACGAAAAGTCCTTGGGGCTGACATTGGGGTCAAGCTCTTTAGCCTTTGCATAAAAGTATTGTACCAAAGAATTACCGTGGTGCTGCCCGATAATATCGATCACTTCACGGGGTAACCGCATACTTTCCGCCTTTTCCACGCCGATTTTTACATGACTGCGGATGATGGCCGCCGAAAGCCGCGGGTTTAAATCCAAGTGCTTGTTATACGATGTCTGGTTTTCGACAAAGTATTCGCTGTTTGCCATCTTACCGATGTCGTGATAATACGCGCCGACCCGCGCCAACAGCGCGTCTGCCCCGATTTCGCGGCAGGCTGCTTCCGCCAATGTTGCAACCATCATCGTATGGTTATAGGTACCGGAAGCCGTCAATAACAGCTGCTTCATCGTCGGGGAGTTAAGGTCGGAAAGTTCCATCAAGCGGAAGCAGGTCGGCGTATTCAGCCGGTCTTCCAAGATGGGCAAAAAGCCGAGTACGAAGATACCGCTGATAAAGCCGTTAATGACTGAGCCGAGCAATACAAATACAAAGTCGCCGTAAGAATTGGGGAATACCGTGCAGAGCACAAACGTGATAATCGGATGAATAACCGCAAGTTGGCACGCCGTTTTAATCAAATCCATTCGCCGTCCGGTCAGCTTCATCAACGAAACGGCCGATAAGCCGGAAAACAGTGCAAAGAGCGCCGGTTCAAGCTTAAATCCGGTCGCAGTCAGCACAATCAGCATAACAAGAAATACAATCCGTATTGCAACCCGTGTGGAAATAAGCGTTGAAACCAGCATAGCGGTCAGCGCGGCGGGAATAAACGGGATAATGTCGAGCGCCTGTACGAGGGGCAATGCCTTTGTCGTAAAAAGTACGATAAGATACACGGCAAGCGAAATCAGCAGCAAAAAGACCTTCCGGCTTTCTTTTAACTGATCGCTGATTGTTTGCGGCGACAGCATAAAAACACCGATTATATAGAGGCACAGAATAAAGGCGGAAAGACCGAAAAATTTATTCAGATCAAGATAATTCCCCGCATCGGAATAGGCTTGCAGCTGCCGGTAATTTTCCGTAGTAATAATAAAGCCGCGCTTAATAATCTTTTGATTTTTTTGAATGGTTACGATAACCGGCTGCACCTGCTTCAGCGCTTCCTGTGCCCGCATTTCCGTTTCTTTTTCATCATAAATGACGGTCGGCTGCAAAAACGGCCGAATGAGCGCAGCCGTAATATCGATATCGAGACTTGCATCGAGCGACCGTATTGCGTTTTTAATGTATGAATCCAGACTCTCTTTTTTGATAACTGCAGTTCTCTGAATGTTAGTATATTCTCGGTTATTTCCTCGCCGCATCACCAGCGTGATTTCGGCTTGATTGAAACCTTCGAGCCCTTTTTCGGGAAATTCCGCAATACCGACCGCCATCATCTGTTTAACGATTGCCTGAGCAGCGGCTAGGATGCCGCCAAATTGTTTTGACTTTTTTAAATTTTTCAAAATCTGCACATCGAATAGCCCCGGATATTGTTCCTGCACACGCGCGTCAAAGGTTGCCTCCGCATCGTTATGCAAAGCGAGCATAAACGAAACAAACTCATCATATTTTTTGAGCGTCTCGGATACAAGCTCCGTATCCTGCATAAAGATAGGGGCAATTGTCTGTAAGCGGGCAGCTTTTCTGATCTCTGTCGCCGCTTGATCCGTATAAGAAATATCCCGACCCGCAACTACATCGCGCTCGGCTACCCGTCCCACAGGAAATTCATCAAGGTTGAAATAGGCAAGACCGCCGCGGTCAAGCGTCGTAAACAGCATCGCTGCGATAACGATAAAAAAACTTACAATAAAGAGAATAAAAACAACTTTTTCAGCGCAAAAGCTGTCTTTCATCTTACGGAAAAAGCCCGCTACGGGCGGCAAAATAACCGATTTAATATATCCTGAATTGTTTTCGCCTTTCATTCGATGGCTCCGCTATTATCCGCAAGGATTGCATTATTCTTTAAAAATACGGTGTTATTGTTTTTCATACGCATTAATAATCTTTTGTACGAGAGAGTGGCGGACTACTTCATCCGCAGAAAATTCAACGGTTCCGATCCCGTCAATAGTACGGATTAAAGAAACGGCATGGACAAGCCCCGATTCCGATCTTCCGCGGATATCCGATTGGGACGGGTCTCCGGTAATAATCAATTTTGAACCTTCGCCCATCCGCGTTAAAAACATCTTCATCTGTTCTTTTGTGGTATTCTGCGCTTCATCCAAAATCACAACGGCATTGTGGAGTGTCCGTCCGCGCATATAGGCAAGCGGCGCTACTTCGATGGTATTGGACTCTTCCATACCGCGCAGTACATCGGCGGGCAGCAATGTTTCCATAATATCGAACAGCGGGCGCAGATAGGGATTTATTTTTTGGACAAGATCGCCGGGTAAAAAGCCGAGGCTCTCTCCGGCTTCCACCACCGGACGGGTTAAAATCAATTTACGTACCGTATGGGACAGCAACATTTTTAACGCAAGCGCCACTGCAATATAGGTTTTTCCCGTACCGGCGGGACCGAGCCCGAATGTTATATCGTTTGCATAGATGGAATCGATCAGCGCCGCCTGTTTCCTGTTCTTAGGATAAACCGATTTTATGCCGCGTGGAATATGGATACACTGCGGGCAAAGAGCCCCCTGTTGCGGCGCACTGTTGGCGACGCAGGAGGCAATAAAATCGGCCGAACCGTCCGATGTAATTTCGGGGCTTTCCAAAAGAGTGTCAATGAGTTTTTGAAACCTTTTGCAAATCGCTTGATCGGAAGTTACAACCGTTACTTCGTTCCCCCTGCAGATAACGGGAACACCCAAATACGTTTCAAAAATATGCAAATTCTCATCATTCGCGCCGCATAGCGAAGACAGCACCGTTTGATCTTCCAACACGATTGTATATGAGGTATCCAAAAACACTCCTCTCTAACTTTTCAAATGTAACAACAGGATACTCACTGCAAGGTTATTCCCGTTTTCCGAGTTCTTTATCCAAAATAAGAAGCCCGGCATTGCCGTTGATATGTTTGAAGACATCGAGGATATTGCGATCGTTCTCCTCTTCTTCCACCTGCTCATTGATGAACCACTGCAGGAATACTTGAGTTTTATAGTCCTTTTCCGCAAGCGCAAGTTCATACAAGCTGTTAATCGAAGCCGTTACAAACTGTTCATGCTTGAGCACATCCTGAATAACTTCTACAGGATGCTTTGCGTAATGTACCGGAGCTTCTTCAATCGGTTTTAATACGGGCTTTGCATCAACTGAAAAGAGATAGTCATATATCCTCATCGCATGCCCTTGTTCTTCAAGCGCCTGCACCCGCATCCACTTGGCAAAGCCTTTAAGCCCTTCCGATTCAAAATGGGCTGCCATGCCGAGATACAAATAAGCAGAATAGAATTCTTTATTGATCTGCTCGTTTAACGCATCTTCCAATTTCTTGCTAATCATAGTTTGTCCCCTTCTATCCGGCGTTAGGTATTTTAGATATATATTCCCGCATCCGGCTATAATGGAATAAGTCTACAATGAAGATAGGGGATAGTCAAGAACCGCATCCGACTACGGATAAGGCTTATATTCATTGACGATGCTGATCTGCGTAGATACCGAACGCCCCTGCGCCAAGCCTTCGGCTATTTTAATCGCTCTATCGATACACGCAACGGAGTCTGCAACCCCATGCAGTATAATCTGCGTATCGGATACTTCCGCATCCAAAAAATAAATGGGCAGCTCTTCTTTAAAAGCGATCACATTGACAATCCGCTGCCCCAATAACAGTTCGGCAATGCGCTTGAGTCCTTCTTGTTCTTCCGCTGGTAAAATAGCTTCCTTGCAAGCATGCGTGATAATACTCGCGGCAAGCGGCGCCGTAGCAAAATCGGTGTTGATAACGAGGTGATAATGAGTAGGATCTTCCGGTTTCATATCAAAAAAACATCTGTGAAAGCCTTCGCGGTTGGCATCGCTCTCCGCCATCAGAGCGCGGGCTTTTTTTTCGGACCAATCGAACTCCTTCATTAACCGCCCGATTCGCACATCATCGGAAGCTACCAGCCGCACCGCATAGCAGCCGGGGATGCCGCGCAGTAATGCAAAACCGCCGCGCCCGATAAAGATGCTGTTTCCTTTCAGCGCATATCCGTAAACGATCTCCCGTAAATAATCAAAATAAGAATCTCGGTTGCGGGAAAGCGATGCCCAAAAGCCGGGTTTTCGTTCGTCATAGTGAGCAAGGCTCTCTTTCGAAATTCCCTTGTCAAGCAGATCTTTCTCTAGGTCTTTTTTATCGATAAACTCATAGCCGAGCGATTTTGCCAACTCTAAAGCCGTTTCATCGCCGTAAGAAGCTATTTGCCGTGAAATAGTGATAATTGCCATAAAGCCTCCTCTTCTATAGAATAAGGCTAAATACTCATTATGTCAAAGGAAGGTTCTCTTTTTATGCAAAAAAATTCTAATCTTTCATGGAAGCCCATCGCTGCAAAAGAAATATGCACCACACGGGTATTTACCGTTAACGAAATCACCAGTCTTTCGCCTGACAACGAAACAAAGACATTTTCTACATTGTCCGCACCGGAATGGGTTATCGTTATTCCCCGCATTACCGATGCAAACGGTCGGCATTATTTTTTGATGGTAAAACAATGGCGGCATGGATCGGCGCACCTGTCGATCGAATTTCCCGGCGGCGTAGTCGACGAGGGGGAAACGCCGGAGCAGGCGGCACGGCGGGAGCTGCTGGAAGAACCGGGGAAAACGGAACAGAACTTAACGCTGCTCGGTGAGGTATATCCCAACCCTGCGATTATGGGAAATAAAAGCCATATTTATTTTGCAGATTGTGAGGCAAATACGCAGGCGCAGCATCTTGATGAAGATGAATTTTTAGAAGCCGAGGCGGTACCCGTTGAAGAAGTGTTAAACAAGATGGGAACGGACCCCTACGACCATGCGCTTATGTGCACTGCGCTCTTTTTTTATTTACGGGAAGTTGCTAAAGACGTCAAATGTTAGAAACAACAGACATTTTTGTAAGCGATCCTGTGCGGCTGGAGATTTTGAAATTTATCGAAAAAAGTATTTGCAAAAAATATAAAGTTGTTGTAATATGGGCGAATATCTCTAAAAGTTTCAGCTTTTAGAGGTGCCTAAACCATATTCATTCTGATCCGGATCTAAATTGGGTCAGTAAGAATAAAAATATTTTGTAAAAAGTATTTAATGTCTTTTGTAAAAAAAGAGGTCTTAACAAAATGAAAAATGTTTATACTCACCCGCCAATTGATTAATAATTGTCAATTCATAATCAACAACCCCGACGCAGAGCATCGGGGTACAGTGCTCAACGTTTCGCACTGTGTGCGTAATCCGGCACGGATGCCGGTGCTTCCAAACAGAAACGAGTTTTTTGCTTTGTAAAAAACTCGCAGTCAAAAACATACACGGATGTATATTTTTGACGAGGTGGTTGCAGTCGGCTTTAATACCCTTTGTTACGACGCAAGGGTCGGGTATTAAACCCTCCGCACGAATCAAAAATAAGATACGGAAACCACCTTTTTCTAATTGATAATCAACACATACAACGATAATTCATGATTTTTAATTATGAATTATATGGAGGTTCACAATGAAAAAACGTTTTTCTCTTCGCTATAAGCTCATGATTATTTTCGGTGCGTTAATTGCAGCAGCTTCTTTGGCTGAAATCATACTTGCCGTACATACGGCTCGTCTGGCTGTAACCAAAGGGATCGAAGATCATCTTATCGATAAAGCATCCGATACAGCTGGAATTATCGACAAGCAAGTTACCGCTTTTTGGCAATTATTTGAAGGTCTCGCTCGTACACCGATATTGCGGGATCCCGCTGTTTCGTATCAAGAAAAAACGGCATTTTTGGCAAAAGAAGCTGCATTCAACGATAATATTCACAGAATGGATTTATGCGACATGAGCGGCCGACGCCATACAAACACGGGGAAAATAATCGATGTTTCCGACAGAGCTTATTTCCAAGTTGCTGCACAAGGTAAACCATTTGTCGAAGAACCGGTTATATCCCGTTTGGATGAAGAACTGGTATTTGTATTTACAGTTCCCATCTATGACGATAACCGGACGGTGGTCGGCGTTCTTCTCGCAACGGTAAAAGCCGGTGTACTGTCAAACCAAATAAATGATATTACCATCGGTAAAAACGGTTACTGTTGTATACTCGGCACTACGGGAAACATTATCGCGCATCCTGATTTCAGTTTTGTAGAACAGATGACCAATCATAGCGAAAAAGCGAAGTCCGATGATAGTCTGAGTTCTATTGCTGCGTTTGAAAAAATGGCGCTGGAAACCAACCAATCTTCCGTCGGCTTCTATGAATTCAAAGGGATAAGCAAAATAGGTTCTTATGCCGTAATGAAGACAACCGGTTGGATTGTTATTATTTCAGCTCCGGTCGAGGAATTTATGGGGGTTGTTCAAACGTTGCGTATAACCATGCTCGGTCTCGGCATACTCATATTGATTCTCGCGGTTGTTATCATTTATTTTGTTACCCGTACGATTATAAAGCCGATACAAAGAGCAGTATACGCTTTAAAAAATATCGCCCAGGGCGAAGGCGATCTAACAGTAAGATTGCCGGTTATCGGTAATGACGAGATTACCGATATGTCAGAATACTTTAATGAAACGATCGCAAAGATCGGTGCTTCAATACAGGTTGTCGGTACAAATAGTAAAATAATGGAAGGAGTCGGCAATGAGCTTGCTTCCAATATGACCGAAACGGCCAGCGCCGTAAATGAAATCAGTGTAAATATCGACGGAGTAAAACAGCAAGCCCTTACACAGGCAGCGAGCGTTACCGAAACTGCAGCAACGGTAGAAGAAATTGTCCGCACCATTAAACAGCTTAATACCAGCATCGAAATGCAGACAGCCAGCGTCGCACAATCGTCTTCTTCCGTAGAAGAGATGGTTGCAAATATCGCTTCCATCGGGCAGACACTCAGCAAAACCGATGATGTTATCAACAATCTTACCGTTGCAACCGGTGACGGCAAAGCAACACTCGTAACCTCGAACACCGTAACACAGAAAATAGCCGAAGAATCGGGTTCATTGATGGAAGCGAGCAGTGTTATTCAGCATATTGCATCACAGACGAATTTGCTCGCAATGAACGCTGCAATCGAAGCCGCTCATGCAGGAGAATCGGGGAAAGGTTTTGCTGTTGTTGCCGATGAAATCAGAAAGTTGGCCGAAGAATCTTCCGTACAAGGAAAGACCATTACAACAACACTGAAAACCTTATCCGGTGAAATCGATACGCTATCCACTTCTTCTAAAACGGTGGAAGAGAAATTCAACATCATCTTTAACCTTGCTGAACAGGTAAAGGAGATGAGCAACCGCCTTACCGAATCGATGAGGGAGCAGGAACACGGCAGCAAGGAAGTACTTACGGCTATCAAAAATATCAATATGATTACAACAGAAGTACAAGCCGGTTCGGAGGAAATGCTCAAAGGAGGTGAGGGCGTCGCCGAAGAAATGCGGAAACTGGATAATTTAACCCGTGTGATCACTGATAGTATGAATGAGATGGCGTCCGGGGTAATGCAAATTAACAATACGGTACAAGATGTCCGCGAAATAACGCAGAAGAATAAGCGGAGTATTGAGAATCTGGCGAACGAGGTTTCCAAATTCAAAACCAATTAACAATTAAATAAAAGAAAACCTCTAAAAACTGTTTTGCAACTCGCATTAGTGGATATAATAGCTATCCCCTACAGAAAAAGCCGATAAGCTTGCAGTTTTTAGAGGTTCCTATCTGATTATTTTTTACTTTTTGCCGGATGGTAGCTTTTCATACGTTACCGCGGGATCGTACATACCGTCGCGTTTTTCACCGCGGAGACTCGGGATTGTCAAAATAATACCGGGCTCAACCCAATCAGGGTTATTGGGGTCAGGCAATTTATTCTTGTTTGCTTCATACAGTTTTCGCCACAGATACGGATTGTCATAAATAGCCTTATCTTTCGCAATATTCCATAAACAATCCCGTTCGCCGCGCCATGTGCGGATACGGTATTGAGCCGGAAGGGTTGCAAACGAAGATTCATCACCCGTAACCACAGCAAGCGCATCCAAAACTTTTTTCGCACAGACAACCGCAACATCAAAGTCTTTATTCCCAAATGCGGTATTTCCTGCCTGTAAAGCTTCGGTTGCCGTCTTAAATGCCTCAGGGTATTTCTCTTCAGCCTTGTTATTCTTCGCCCATGTATAGCGGGTACGTGCCCTATTCATTGCTTGTTCAGCTTCGACACGGGCGAGCATATACTGAATATAATCGGCTGATTTTTGGGCATTCTCTTCAGCGAGCCGTGAATACTCTATCGAAGCATCATAATCACCTTCACTATATGCCCGCCGCGCCAATTCGGAATAAGCTCGACTTTTTCGTTGATATTCATTATTATCATAGGATACGGCAAACAGTAACACAGCTCCTAATACAAAGAATACGGTACAGAGAATAGCTGTCTTTTTCATAGGTTACCTCCCGTTACCGGATGACGCTGCATTGCCGGTATCTGTAGAACGCTGTAATTCATCAAGGTTAACCGGTTCTTCGGAAAAACCTTCCGCATTTTCCGGCAATGGCGCTTCGCGGTCGGCTTCTTTTGCAAGCTTGCTGCTGGCTTCCTGGCGAGCTTTTGCTCGTTCCATAGCGTCATTTGCTTGTGCACGTTTAACCTTCACCTTTTCATAGATATCGTTAAACTCATCGGAAGCAGTCATATACCCTGTATATGCTTGTTCGTATTTCTTATTGCCGGCAGCGATTCCTGCTGCACGATAACGATTCACCGTTTTTGCATACGGATCTTTCATCGCCACGGCTGCTTTAACCGAATCGGCACGGGAACGCGCTTCATCTGCCTTCTTTTTTGCATCGTTCATCATCGAAGCAAAACCGGCTTCTTTTACCTTTTCATAGTAACCCAGTGCTTCCTCAGAGGTTTCAAAAGCTTTTGCCGGATCGGGCTCATAAAGACCGGGTATCTTTGCAGATAAATCCTGCGCTTTTTTATAGCTGTCTGCATCATAGGCCGCAAAGTTATTTTTATCGATCTTCGACTTTAACTCGGATATCTTCATTCGATTAGTCAAAGTACGATACTGATCAGTAGCTCTCTGAGCCTTTTCCTGTGCTTCAGCAAGGTTATTTGATTCATAACTCTTTCTTGCTTCAGCCGCCGTATCGTCGGCTGATTTAAACTGCGTAGGATAAGTCGTATCTGCTTTGACGTTAACCGCTTCAGCGCGAGCCTTTGCCATCTCATCCAGTAGACGAGCTGTCTTTACCTGTTCTTCGTTTTTCTCCGAGTCAGCAGGCTTTACCGATTCAGGTTTTTGCTCCGGCTTAGGTTTGTTAGATGCACATGCACCGAAACCGAATAATAGAACACAAACACCAAGAATATAAAACAATGTTTTCAGTGTTTTATTCATTATAACCTCCATTTCTAAACGGATATTCAGACATTTAAAAAACTCATAGAGCTCTTAAAGAAGTTTGTCTAGTGCGAAAGCTTTTCGCATAGATAAATTACTATAGAACTCAATCATGTTCAAGACACTGGCACTCAGGGCAAAGTCCAAAAAAATCAAAACGATGTGAATCAATACGATAACCGCTAATCTCCGCAGCTTTTTGATCACAGTGTTCATCGGACGGCATAAAAGCATCTTCCACCTTGCCGCACCGTGTACAGATAACATGATTATGCACACTCATATCCGCATCAAAATGAGCAAAGGTGCCGTCAACATTGATGACCTTAATCCGTTTCTGTTCGGCAAGAATATTCAAATTGCGATACACGGTTCCTTGACTCAGGATGTGGAAAATCCTTTCGCAGCTGATCATACAGCCATGCCGCCGTAGGATGCGTATTAGTAGAACTTAAAAGGTTGAACAGTGCTTCCCGCTGTTTTGAATGCTTGTATGACACAGCTTTTTTCATATACAACTCCTCACATCAAAGTATAGCGCCTAAAATTGATAATCAATATTACAATTTTAAAAGCGGTACTGTCAATATTCCGCGTATGATGAGTAATTATCTCCATTTTTCAAGCCAAAAATCTCCGAAAGTCATATAAGGATTGTAGGAGAAGTAAATGACACAAAAACCTTTTGAAGACTTAACTATTTCCGATGATTTCATGTTCTGCAAGGTTATGGAGTATGCGCCTATCTGTAAAGAATTTCTTGAGATTCTGTTTAGTGTTAAAATTGAGAAAATAACCTATCTATCGCCTCAGAATACCGTTACAACTAATTCCGAAGCAAAAACCGTTCGGCTAGACGTGCTGGTAAAAGACAAAGCGGGTACATCTTACGACATTGAGATGCAAGTTGGGAATGAATACAACATACCGAAACGGATGCGGTATTATCAGTCTGTGCTGGATGTCGCCTTTTTAGATAAAGGCTATTCTTATAAAGCGTTAAACGATAGCTTTATTATCTTTATTTGCCTATTTGATCCTATCGGTAGTAACAAAGCAATCTACACCTTTGAAAATATCTGTATTGAGGATAAAAGCGTCCCCTTACAAGATGGAACTAAAAAGATTATACTGAATGCGGGTGCATTTAAAGAAACAGGTAATGAAGAATTACGAGGTTTTTTACAGTACGTAAAAACAGGGAAAGTAACGACAGCATATACAGGGAGGATAGAACAGATGATACAGGCAGTAAAACGCAATGAGCAGCTGAGGAAAGAATACCACATATTACCCGCAGCACTGATGGATGCCTTTGATGAAGGCGAGGCACGAGGGAAATCGATTGGTCTTGCCGAAGGAGAAATACGCGGTTCTCGCCGGAAAGCGTTCGAGACGGCTCGATTGATGAAGCAAGCCGATTGTGACATATCATTTATCGAAAAAATGACCGGATTGAGTAAAGAAGATATCGAAGCTATCAACTAATTTACACCATTTGTGTACATCCCTCTTTTAGCACATAGAGCAGATAGTTAATACCGACGAAAAATCATAGTCCGGCAGAAAAATATGAAGATTGTCTTTTTCCCGACATACACGGATGCATATCGGGAAAAAGACATTGAAAGTAGAGTGCTTTTAATTTTTTTACTTCGGTAGTCGGTTCAAATGCATGTGCATGTAAAAATTCCACCGATTTGGGGATTTCCACTTCTTTGATGTTGTTCTTCAAAAAAGCATACATATTGATTTTCTTCACCGATGCAGGGATCTTGACTGCCGTCAGCTCATTCTTGTAGAAGGATGAAGTATCAATCAGCTCAAGGGTTGCAGGCAAGTTGAGTTCCGTCAACGCATTTAATGCAAAGGCACTCGGCTCAATCTTTGTTTCCTTACCGCCGAAGGTAACTTCTTTAAGACCGTTCCGGTAAAAAGCAAAGCCTTCGATATCCTTCAACGCGCTCGGCAGTTTAACCGAAGTTAATTTACACACACCGAACGCATCATAGCCGATGCTCTCTACCGTGTCGGGGATAACAACGGAGGTTAAGCCCCTGCGGTAAAATGCATTGTCGCCAATCCGCGTAATAGGAGTTCCGTCCGGAGCAACCGCAGGGATAGTCAAATCGGTAAGCCCTTGCGTTTTTACCTTATCCTTTCCCTTCTGCGTCATGCCCTTTAATTCGGCGCCTTTAAAAATAAAATCATCATTTTCCCATACATTTTCACTCATACTGCTACCCCCTTACATCCGATTGAGCTGTACAATCTCGTTGAATGTTTCGAGCTGTGTTTTTACCTGCCCGAAGTCCGACATCTGCTGATCATAACCGACTTTAATCAACGGGATTTTTGCTTCACTGAATGCCTGCTTGAGCGAAGGATATTCCATCTCTTCCGTATCATCAAAGTTGAGCATAAAGAGGAGGCATCCGTCAGCCTTGTTGTCCTTTGCCAGCTTCACCACATACGCAGGGCGCTTTGTCAAATCAGGATCATAGAGCAACGGATCCTCATCCATACGGGCAAATTGATCGGCAAGTGCCAGCATCGGATCATCGATGGAAAGATCGATATCAACCTTCAATGCACGGGATTCATGCGCAACGTCATCGGCAACAACACAGACCTTGTAGGAATCTAAGATATCCAGCAAGCCGGGGTTATCGGTAATAACACCGCTGGTAACAACCCGAACACCGTCCCATTTTTCTTCCGGCAAGGCTTCGAGCAAGGCGTTCAGCTTTTTGAGCAGTTCGGTGTGTTCGTCTTTCAGCATAAAGTATGAGCTTTTCAGCACATAGCAGCGATCGGAAGCCTTTATGCTCTGCGGATGAGCCGCGGCGAGCTTGATAAACCGGCGCTTTTCAGCCCTGTTTTCGTTATACACTTTGAACGCTTTCTTTAAGTTCTCATCGGTTACTTTAACGCCGCAGATTTTTTCCAGCTCTTCCTTTGCCTTGGTAAAGATACGCGCATTGTACTTCTTGCCGAAGTCCTCTTTGCGGTGCTGACCGTGATTGATAAAGATCATCGGGATTTTCCGTCCGGCGCTCACCTTGTAGTTCTGAGAGAGCGGACGAAGCGTATCATCCAGCGTTGTCAGCATTGAAGCGGAAAGCCCGTCGAGGGTACCGTCCAAGGCCATTTCCAAACAGCGCAATGCCAGCGAGTAATAGAATGTCGGGAAGTATTCCTTTGCCCGCTCGATGGGGCCTTGACCGCCCCATACGCCGAACGGTGCGATACCTGCCGCATAGACAATCTCTTCGGGCGCATAGTACGGGAAAATACCGACGGCTTTTTTCCCTGCTGCAAGGTATTTATCCAGCTGCTTCCGCGGATTGTTTGCCAAATATTTAAATTGTTCCAATAATTCTTTGATTGTTTCCATACTGTCCTCCCCTACTCCAACGTCGGCTTCGACCAATCGGTCTCTTTGGTGTTTTTAAAGTTGGTATAGACGTCCTCGCCCTTCGCCTGTTTCTCCTGCTTGCGCTCGTCCATAATTTCTACCAAGCCCTGTACACGTGTTTTATACTGTTCCGTAGAGAAGTTGCGTTCGTCAGCCTGATCGCCGTCGAAGTGGACGACCGGAATACCGAGGTCTTCTTTCCAGCGCCGCTCGATTTCGGGCATTGCGCCGCTCCACGGTTTACAGCTGCGGTTGTAGTTGACTAAAGCGCCGCTGATACCGTTTTCTTTTGCCATGGTTTCGCGCCATTCAACACCGGTTTCGATACAGACGGAACACGGTGCCTTGCAGTACGCGGCGGCCATTTCACGGATATTTGAATATCGGAAGCCGAATGCCGGAGCATATACGACAGCGGTTACGTTAACGCCGCTATCTTTTAAGGGGTCAAACAAGGGACGGAGCGCCGGCCAGCACGGAATGCCTTCAAACAAGATACGGTGCTCTTCGGGATATTCCCATGTAGAGGTATTCTCTTTTACCGATTGTTCAAATTCCTGTGCCAACAGTTCAAAACCGACAGCGGCGTCTTCCTCACAGCGGGCGGCGACAATGTCTGCCATGTGGTTAAACAGGTCAAACCCGCTTAACGGAGACGGCTTATATGACATAAACGAACAAGCTTTCAGCCATGCCGCGGCGGTTCTGTTTGCACGCGCACAGGCATCCTCAAATTTCTTTTCATCGAATTTTTTACCGGTCAATTGCTCCAGCTGCTTGATGGCATAATCAAACTGCCCGAGCAAATAGTCCACTTTTTCTTCGGGGACATCCACCGTATTGGAGAATGGAATGTCGACCATGATGAGCGGAATATTATGCATACGCGCAATATTTTCGTACCACTTTGTCATCATATTGCAGATATTATTACAGCACAGCAAAAAATCCGGCTGCGGCATTCTGCGTGAATCGGTCGGTTCTCCTGCGGCATACGCAAGACTGATGCGAGCATACCCGCAAATATCATTATCGTAGCCCATATCCTCCGCGGCTTGGCAGAGACGTAAGCCGTCTTTCTTTGCAGCCGTCGACGCCGCGTGGTTTTCGGGATAAACAACGTTAAGATCAAAAGCTTTCGCTAATTCAATTGGAAATTTAGAAGAACTCCATCCGACTAATTCACCGCGCCGTTTTGCTTCCCACGCATTCGCATAGACCTTATCTACGACATCGCGTAACAGAGCTGCTGCGGGCTTATGCCCTTCAATCGGCCGTGGCGTTTTGTTGGGTAACTTTTCCATTTTTTGAGCCATTTGTTTCCTCCTCGTATCTCTCGGTCATCTTCCATAAAACCGGAAAAGGCATTGTGGAAGATACCGCGTAGACCGGCGCCGACCTTGCATTTACCGGCGTCGACCGTACTTATTTTGCTGCCTGCGCACACTTTTGATATGCAAACAGGGCGGCTCCAATTGCACCATTTAACTGGCAGTACTCACTCGTGTGAATTTTAAATCCTATATTTCTTTCTAATGCCCGAACCATTCCCTTATTCAGGGCAACTCCTCCGGTCATGACAACATCATCCTGAATGCCAACACGCTTGGCCAAACTACCGACACGGCTGGCAATCGCCGTATGGATTCCTTTTACGATATCGGGAATTTTTGCACCACTTGCCAGCTGAGAGATAACCTCCGATTCGGCAAAGACGGTGCAGGTAGAGCTGATGGTCAGTTCTTTGGTGGACTGTTCATCAAGCTTTTCCAGGTCTTCCAAATTGATTTCCAGAACCTTTGCGATAACATCGAGAAAGCGTCCGGTACCGGCAGCACACTTATCGTTCATAACAAAGTTTTCGAGCATACCGTTATCGCTGAGCTTTAACGCCTTTGAATCCTGCCCGCCAATATCGATAATAGTACGAACACGCGGGAACAAGAAATAAGCGCCTTTTGCATGACAGGACAATTCGGACATCTGTGCCGGGACTTCCTTTAACGAATTACGCCCATAACCGGTTGCAATAGCTCCGTCAAGCTGTTCTATCGAGGTAAAACCGACTTGATCCAATGCGCCTTTCATAACCCGCGCGGGCCCGCTGGTACCCGTTCCAACCGGAACAACCGCCGTTGCAACGATATCCTTTCCATCCTTGATAATAACACATTTGGAAGCTGTAGAACCGACGTCCACGCCCATTGTAAATATACTCATAACGATATACCCGCTCTCTTGCCGATTAAATCTAAGGGAAACCTCTAAAAACGGAAGTTTTTAGAGATTCCCTACATATTAAAGACCAAGCATGTGCTTTGCCAAATCCAAGAATTTCGTGATAATAATAGCATTGGTAATATTACTGATAAAACCGCCGATGACCGGCACGACAAAGAATGCCAACTTGGAATAGCGGTACTTGCGGCAGACCGTCTGCATCGTCGTCATCGAAACAGGCACTGCACCCAAGCCGAACCCGATGTGACCAACTGCCATAACCGCCGCATCATAGTTCCTCCCCAAGAGGTTAAACGTAAGGAAGTAACAGAACACAACAATCAGCACAACTTGCACCAGTAGCAATACAATCAATGCGGTGCCTAAGCCTGCAAGCTGCCAGAGTTTCATAGAAATAATGGACATCGATACGAATAGAGCCAGCGAGAATTCACCGACGATATCGAAAGCTTCATAGAGTACGCTGTGTTTTGCCGGATTAGTTTTTGAAGTCAGATCAAGCAAAAGGCGTGTCGCAATTCCTCCAAACATGCAGCATACGTGAATCGGAAAGTTGATTTTGAAATACTTCAATATTAAAAACAGCACTTGCCCGACTCCGCATGCAATACAGAGCATAAACACCGCTTGCAGCATATTGTATTTGTCGACTAAAGCACCCGCTGTTCCGCCGGAACCTTCCGCCTTTAATTCCGCAGCTTCTTCCTTACCGTCCAGTTCGGGATTTTCGAGGTGAAAGCGCTTAACCATAAAGTTGCCGAACGGCTCACCGATGATACAACCTGAAATCAAACCGAAGGTTGCCGCTGCAATCGCTACTTCCATAGCCGCGGTTGCGCCCGCCTCTACGGCAATGGGCGCAAACGAAGCGGCATTTCCATGTCCGCCGGTCATCGGGATACTGCCCGTCATCATAGAGATGAGGGGACTGATATGGAAAAGGCTACCGACGGAGATAGCGGCAGCATTTTGCAACGCTGCAAGCAAGGCAGCCAGTACGGTAAAAATAATCACCAGCTTACCGCCTTTTTTCAGCAGCGCCAAACTTGCAGCAGCGCCGCTTGCAGCAAAGAATAAACAATAGAACAGTTGATTGACCGTTTTATAATCAAAATTCAATTCAAAAATATTGAGCGAATAGAGCAATAGCGAGAGGAGCGCAAACAAGGTGCCACCCACAACGGAAGCGGGTAAACAATATTTTTTGAGAACCGGAATTTTATTACGTAGAAACTCTCCCACATAAATTGCGATAACCGCAACCATGAGTGTTTCGAACATGCCCAATTTTAAAACAATTCTTTCCATAACTCGATAACTCCTGATAATGAATATTTTTTTGCGTAACCATCACGAGAATTACAATAGGGAACCTCTAAAACCTAAGGTTTTTAGAGGCTCCCCGTAAGATTCTTTCTATTTTTTAACGAATGTATTATATTCTCTAATTGCCCTCGGAAGCAGCATTTGATGGAAAGCGCAGATTGCTTTCGGATTCTGATAGACGGAATTCGCAAAGGCGATCATATACGCCCGTATATCATACAAACTGACGATTTCGTCGACCATACCGGTTTTGGCGCAATACTGCGGAACGGATTTTTCCTTATATTCATTAATCAGCTTATTCATCTTTTCAATGGTAGGCGTTAAATCCTTTCCCGCATCCTTGTCTTTTACTAAACGACGGCAATACATCGCAGTTGCAGCGGTTTCTCCGTTCATTACATTGATTTCGGTTGCCGCAGTACCGAGCGAGAACGCATTGGTATCGTTGCCTTGAGGCCGGCCCAACACATAGTGAGCCGCAGCAGTACCCTTTCGGAGCGTAACTTCCATCTGCGGAATATTGGAATTCTGAATGGAGTAAATAAGCGACTGTCCCAGACCGAGCAGTTCCGCTTTTTCCGCATCGTTTCCGACGTCGATACCGGTGGTATCCTGCAGCCAGATAATCGGAATCTTATCGCGAGCACAGAGTGTTACGAACTCATTCATCTTCATAAGCCCCTGCCGGTAGAGCTTACCGCCGATGCCGACTGCGCCTTGTTTGTATTCGGGATACTTCAGCAGCAAGCCTTGGAAGTTCGCGACAAGGCCGACTAACAACCCGTCAACTTTTGCAAGTCCGGTTACCATTTCGGGACCGTAGCCTTTTTTGTACTCGCTGAATTCGCTGTTATCTACCAGCCGTCCGATAATATCGTAGATATTGTATATCTTCTTCTGGTTCATCGGCAAAATGGAATACAGATCGTTCGGATCGAGCGCCGGTTCCCGCGGTTCGTCTACACGGAAAAATTCCAAATTGTAGGCGGGCAGGTAGTCCATATATTTTTTGATACCGTCTAATACGCCGATTTCGTCGCTGTACACCTCGCGGAAAAAGCCCGTTTCGTTGTAGTGAATGGAAACCGTTCCCGGTACATCGACGCCCTTGGATTTTTTGCTTGCCTCGATAATCTGCTCGGCGCCCTCTTCGTCGATATAGCCTTTCGGATTCATACCGCCGACGATGCCGGCGCCACCGACTGCCATATTCGCTTTCTCATGTGCGATAAGGATGGTCGGGCTGATACTGTGATAGCCGCCGCCCGCGGGGTTTGTTCCATAGATACCGACGATAACGGGAACACCGAGCTGCTGCAGTTCTACGTTCCGATAGAACGGAGTACCACCGCCGCGCCGGTTCGCATAAACTTTTTCCTGCTCGTCGAGTTTAACTCCGCTACAGTTCAGTACATACACGAGCGGAATGCGCAAGCATTTTGCCGTGTCGGAAGCCCGCAGTAAGTTTTCCGCCTGCCCGGGAACCCACGCGCCGACAATCTTCTTATTATCGGAAGCAACGATGACCGCCCACTTTCCGTTAATCCGTCCCAAGCCTTTGACGATACCGGTCGCGGTTTCAAAGTCCTGCGGATTATAGAGGCTGTTTAACGGACACCATGTACCTTCGTCAATCAGGTCGGCAATCCGCTGCAGCGCAGTCATCTGCCCTTTTTCGTTGATAGCCTCCGTCGGCGTTCCTGCTTCGTGGATTTCATCTATCAGTTTGCCGATTTCTTCTTCAACGTCTTTAATCAGCTTCTCATTTTCTTCATCAATATGTGCCAACTCCTTTCCAACTTGTTCCATATTTTGGAAATAGTTCGGCATCGAATAATCACCCATGTCTATTCCTCCGGTTACGACATTTTCCGCGAGCACAAAGCTCACGGAAAATGCTCTTTTTCTGTGCGAAATTTTATCAAAAATTTTGCACATTTTTTCTAACAGACGGGTAAACACATCAGGCGGAGTAGATTAACATCGCAGAATAATTGTGGCTATGACGTCTAAAACTAGCCTTTCCGTCAGCCTTTTGAAAATAGCGGTACCGGATACAAGGCGCAAACAAAAACAAAGCGGAGACGTACTTGTTGTACGTTGAGCATTTATTTTTGTGCAGCAACGCCGTAAACGGTATGCATATTTTCAAAAGGAAAGGTTGAATAGCCTCCTTATTCTGCGGGGCTGCTAAAAAATAACCTGATGTGTTTACCCTACCCTGATACTTACTCTTCTACAGGAACTTTGATAAACGCCTGCCCGGGATCGATTTCCTCGCGGATCATCTTAATAACGTCTTCGCTCGGCGCCTCAAGCAGAACAGCTTTGGAAACATCGAGGTCAAAACCGGTATTTTCCAGTACGTCTTCGGGGGAAGAGGTCGGATAGTAACCCGCTAAGTACATCCGCTTGGTCTTATCATCAAATTTGAGAATACCGCGGTCGGTAACAACGGCGATCGGGACTCTGTTTCCCGGAAGACCGAGCTTCTCACGTCCGCCGGGGCCGTCTCCCCATCCGGCGCTGGTGATGTAGTCGATTTTATCGATAAAGCGTCGTTTTTCGTGCTGCATCATAATAACGGTGTTGGAATAGGTTGCGATACCGTTTGCACCGCCGGAACCGGTAAACCGGGTAATAGGGTTATGATAGTCGCCGATACAGGTTGAGTTTACGTTGCCGAAAGGATCAATCTGTGCACCGCCGATAAAGGCGATCATACGATCGTTATCATTGAGCCATTCGTTTGCTTCAAACCCGATAAAGCGGACGTTCGGCCACTGTACACCGCAGTGAGCCATCAGCCGGTTATCGCCGACACTGCGGGGTACTTCAACCGGAGCGCAATCCATCAAACCGCTTTCCACAATCAACTTACAATGCGGAGCAAAAATCCGTTTTGCCAACGATGCTCCGATTAAAGGAAGACCGGTACCTACAATAACAATCTGGCCGTCTTTGATAGTCTTTGCGATTGTAATTGCCTGCATTTCTTTATTGGTATAATTTTTATAATTTGCCATCTTACTTATCCTCCTTTACAAGCCGTGCCGCATAACCGAATCCCGGTACAACCTTCAATTTTGCCAATCTGCTTGCACCGAGTTTATCGATATATTCGGTATGATCTTTTACGCCGTATACCCATTCCTGTAGATAAGCTTTAAAATCTTCTTCGGTTTTGGTAACGCTGTCATACATTTTAAAGAAGTTTGCATCGTAGTCATAATAGTTATAGCACTGAGCGGGATGAGCACCGTAAGGGGTATGCACAACTGCATCGACACAAAATTCGGGTATCGAGTTTTTAGTCGGATCCTTTCTGATCTCTTCCTCGGTTACAAGCTCTTCGCATGTTACGATACACTTTTTTGCGGCAATCGCGATATCGATATCATGGAATTCATCACCCTCTATGGAACAGGTTCCTTCGATAGAAGCCTTTTGCACGTGGATGATTGCAGTATCTAAGCGCGGCACAGGAACGGCAACAACCTTTTCACCGGGATTGAAGGGGTTTTCCACCTCAACCAATTTATCATTGGGAAGGCGCGGATCTTTTGCACGCTCTTCTTTACTGATACCCCATTTGTTTACCAAGTCAGTGCCCTGCATCAGCCGTACCGGAAGATACGGAAGTCCGAGGGAAGATGCATGAAGCATCAGCATCAGTACATCTTGCGAATAGTCTTCCAGCAGCATTTTTTTGTTGTTTTTTTCTATTTCGTGGCGGAAGCGACGCGCTACGTTTGTATAGCCGGAGTTTGCAATATAGCAGTTGATAAAGGCCTTTACCCTTCCTTCACCGATCAGCATATCCCAGTCGCCGCCTGCCGGGCCGGAGTACCCGATAAAATTGCCTAAGCCTTGCCGCAGAATTTCGTTTACCGCAGCATACGGCTTACGATTCGTCGTAAAACCGCCGAAGCAGAGGACATCGCCCGATTTTACATATTTTTTTAATTGCGTCGTGCAATGACATAACCTTACTCATAATACATCTCCTTCCAACTATATGTACGTTCTAATGAAATAGAGGCAATCGCAAAAATTATTTTCCAGCGATAAGCTCCATTCATACAGAGAGGGAACGCCGATAACATCGGTATTCCCTCTGCATTATTACTTTCCAAAGATCAACATAAAATAACCGGCCGCAACCGCAGAACCGATAACACCGGCCACATTCGGCCCCATCGCATGCATGAGCAAGAAGTTCGTCGGATTTTCGGATGCGCCTACCGTTTGCGAAACACGCGCAGCCATCGGCACGGCGGAAACACCGGCAGAACCGATTAATGGGTTGATTTTTCCACCGGTAACAACATACAAAAGCTTTCCGAGCAAAACACCGCCGACCGTCGACATGCAGAACGCAAACAATCCCATAAAGATAATGCTAATCGTTTGCACTCGCAGAAACAACTCTCCGTTTGCCGTAGCGCCGACGGTAACACCAAGCATAATCGTAACAATATTGATCAATGCGTTTTGAGCCGTATCGGATAAGCGCTGTACAACACCGGATTCTCTAAAGATATTGCCTAACATCAGCATGCCAAGCAGTGGAGCAACCGAAGGTAGCAACAACGAGGTAAATAAAACCGTTCCGATCGGGAATACAATTTTTTCCGTCTTACTTACCTTCCGCAACTGTTTCATCTTAACAGCACGCTCTTTTTTGGTGGTTAATAGCTTCATAATCGGCGGCTGAATCAACGGAATCAGCGCCATATACGAATACGCTGCAACGGCGATCGGCGCCAGCAGTTCGGGAGCTAAGTTGTTTGCAATATAAATAGAAGTAGGATCATCGGCGCCGCCAATAATAGCAATAGCGGCAGCCTGCTTTGCCGTAAAAATCGGTAAAGCACTGGCAGCCATAAAGGTGATATAAATGCCGAACTGCGCCGCCGCTCCGAGCAACAAGCTAATAGGGTTGGCGATAAGCGGCTCGAAATCGGTCATTGCGCCTATCCCCATGAATATTAAGCATGGGAAGAGGTTACTCTTGATACCGCTATAAATAATCCGCAGTACACCGGACGTATACCAAGGCTCTGCTTCCTTCATCAAATCCGCTAACGGTAAATTCGTCAAAAACATACCGAAAGCAATCGGCAACAGCAGCAACGGTTCAAACTGCTTGACGATAGCTAAATAAATTAAAACGAACGAGATGAGAAACATCACAAGCTGCTGCCATGTCAACGCAGCAAAGCCTGATTGTTGCATCATCGCCCCTATAACCTTAATGAATTCCATGCAGTGCCCCTTATTTAACCTCTACCAATACGGTATCAGTATCGACGGCATCTCCTTTCTTTACCCTGACAGCAGCCACGGAACCGGCAACTTCGGATACGATTTCGGTTTCCATCTTCATGGCTTCCAAAATAACAACCACTTGACCGACGGAAACTGCATCGCCTTCTTTTACTTTTACATCAAGGACGGTGCCGGGCATCGGGCTGACTACGGAACCGGCAGAAGCTGTGGGAGCCGACGTAGGTACCGCGGGTTGCGGGGTAACAGGTTGAGCAACGGGAGCTGCTTGAATGGCGCGAGACACCCGCTCTGGAGGACGCCGTGATAAAGATGAAGAGCCGCTCCCGACTCTTTCCACTTCAACTTCATATTTTTCACCATTTACAGTGACTACATAATTCATACGAAACACTCCTTCTCTTTATGACCTATAGTTTCTTAATACTCGTAATTACGAACGAATTCAAAGGCTCGCGCCTTTCTTCGCTAATAGCGGCTGCAATAACTGCAACTTTTACCGCTTCGGCACCCGCTGAAGACTTTGTATTCACGGCTGTAGGGGTCGCTGTTGCAGGGGCTGCTTGAGGTTTGGTAGGTAATTTTTTCTCTAAGCCCGAAATAACTTTCGAAACAATCATAACGTAAATCGCTAAGAAGATTAGAGATAAAAACACAATACCAAGCCCAAGCAAAGATGACAACAAGCTCGTAACAAAGCTTATGTACTCTGTTGTGATCATTCATACCTCCTATAAGGAATAAATAGCTTGAAAAAGCATCCCGGATAATAGCTTTATCACTATCATAATACAAAAAGTGCTTCACTGTCGAGACAGCAAAGCACTTTTCATCTGTTCTAGGGTATCTCTAAAAGTTTGGTTCGATTTTTAGAAGACCCCTCACAATAGATAGGTTCCCGTCAAAATTATCCGACGAAGATGCTGGTAAAGGTCTGAATAATAAACGCATTAACAAAGTCGATAAACAGCGAACCTACAAGCGGAACAGCCAAGAAAGCCTTCGTCGAGAAACCGTTTACGGAAGTAAAGGCTTCCATGTTTGCAATAGCGTTCGGAGTAGCTCCCATACCGAAACCGCAGTGGCCGGTTGCCATAACCGCTGCATCGTAATCCCGTCCCATAAGGTTGAAAGTAACGAAATAGGCAAACAAGCCCATAACAACCGTCTGCACCAGCAGGATAACGATAAGCGGAATTGCCAAGTCTGCCAACTCCCACAACTTCATTGACATCAATGCAATAGCCAAGAAGAAGGAAAGGCATACGCTTCCGATAATACCGATTTCGTCGATAGGCGTTTTGTTAGGCGTTGCATCTACAATATTACGCATAATAGCAGCAAGAAGCATCGGAATAAGATATGCCGGCAAAGACAATCCCGCTTTTTTAATAAGCGGCGTAATAAGACCACCGACACCCATTGCAATACCGATCATACAAGCTGCTTTAAAGAAAGATTTCTCGGTCATAGTAGCTTTCTGAGCGAGAGTCTCTTCATTCTCAGCTTGCTGTTGAGCCTCTTTTGCGTTTCCTTCTTTGCACACAAGGTTGTGCTTATCCTTTAAGCGTTTTGCAATCGGCCCGCCGAGTAAACAGCCTGCTACCAAGCCATACGTTGCCGAGGCAATTGCGACAACCGTAGCGCCTGAAACACCCCGTTCTTCCAAATAAGGTCCGAAAGCGCCCGACGTACCATGTCCGCCTGTCAACGGGATTGAACCCGCCGCCAAACCGATACCGGGATTAAGCCCGAACACTTTTGCCAAAGCGATGCCGACACCGTCTTGCACAACACAGAGCACTGCCGCTGCGGCCAAGAACAGGAGCGTTGCAATGCCGCCCTTTTTCAATGCGGAAACACTCGCCAAAAATCCGACGCTGGTAAAGAACACAACCATAAAGAAATTCTTTAAATTTCCGTCAAAAGTAAATGTAAACAGTCCCAGATTATGGCCTATCAACATTACAATTGAAAACAGCGTTCCTCCGATAACCGGCGCAGGAATATAGTATTTCTGCAAAAACCCGACTTTTGCTTTAATACCGCTTCCCAACAGGTACAGTATGATCGCCAGTCCCAACGTTAGATACATATCAAACGTAAATGTAATCATCTTTATTACCTCCTCATACAGATGCATTTACTGTAGCACACTATGCAGCGAATTACTGGATTTTATTTTTACAATCTCCGGTGTCGAGATATTCTTTTATGTTATCAAAAGTTGTTTCGATCATATTCAATGCAGCCTCATCGGTATAGGAACCTACGTGCGGCGTAATGATAACCTTCGGATACATATCGATCAGTTTTTCGAAAGCAGGCACAGGCAAGGTCTTACCTTTGAAATCTTTAAAGAAAATTTCAACCTCATTTTCCAACGTATCGATACCTGCACCATATATCTTTCCACTTTCCAGCCCTTCGACCAGCGCATCGGTATCGACAAGCTCTCCCCGTCCTGTATTAATAAGGATGACGTTATCCTTCATCTTAGCAATTGCTTCTTTCGTGATGATCTTCCCGTTTTCCTTAATATACGGAGCATGGAGCGTGATAATGTCGGACTTTGCAAGCACTTCATCCAGAGACATCTGCGTTACGATGTCCTCCACCCCGGTTTTCGGGAAAATATCAAAACCGATAACATTTGCGCCTAAGCCCTTAAACAGTTTGGCTGCCGTCATACCGATTCGTCCCAATCCGAGTACACCGACCGTACAATTCCGTACTTCGCGCGAGAACATCTGCTTGTCGACGATAAAGTTCTTATCTTTTGTTTTGTTTCCGGTATAGGTAACATTCCTCAATAGCGTCATTGCCAAAGTCAGTGCCAGTTCCGCGATTGCATTTGGAGAATAAAACGGCACATAAGCCATTTTAAAGCCTAGTTCTTTTGCGTATGGTATATCGATATGGTTAACACCCACCGTTCGGGTCAATACGTATTTAACGCCAAGCTCTTTGTAGATATCTAACCGCTCCTTTGTCGCAAAGCAGTTTCCGCGTAATACGACAACGTCATGCCCTGCTGCCTTTTTGGCGGTCGCCTCGTCGGTTAAATATTCGGGAATTAACGTCATTTCGTACCCGAATTTCTTATTTACCGCCTCAAAGATAGGCCGTTCGACATCACGTACGCCATAAAAAATAATTTTCATGTTACAGTGCCTCCTTATATTACATACACCGAAAAAAGCGCAACCACCATTCCGTCAATCAATAGTAAACACACTTATCCATCTATCGATAAATCTATAAATGAAAACACTAACTGCTTATATATATTGATATAGCGAATTATGATGTTCATACTCATTCCGGTATTGTTTAATCTTACAATGCCTCTATTGAGTTGTCAAGAAAATAAATAAATTTATTTTTATATGACCGACAATATCAAGACTATTCTAAACATTTAGTGTCGTATTACCATGCAGAAGCATAGACAGCCATAAGCAAAAGGACTAAAATACATCCGATGTAGTCGGATCATGTAGATACAAAATTACACCCACGTTTGGAAAGGAGCCCTACCCTTATGGAAAAAACAGCACCGAAACGGTTTCCAATCCGCTATAAGCTCATCCTTATTTTCGGTCTTTTGGTAGTAGTTGCCGGCATTACAGAGGCAGTCCTTGCTATTCACATCGCACGCAAAGCCGTAACCGAGAGAGTCGAAACACATTTAACAGACAAAGCGGTAGACATTGCGAATATTATCGACGGAAGAATAACCGCACTCTATCAATTCCTTAACGGCATTGCCCGTATGCCTTTTTTAACCGACCCCGCATATTCGTATCAAGAACGAGTTGTACTCTTACAAGAAGAGGCTGCAGCAAACAGTAAAATTATTGAATTAGATATAACCGATCCCAATGGTACATTCTATTATGCGGGAAATACCGTTCAAGTAGGCGACAGGGTATGGTTCCAAACAGCCCTTTCGGGAACCCCCTTTATTTCAGAACCGTATAGAGAACGAGCCAAGGGAACACTTGTCATCACGCTTGCAGTTCCCATATTCGACGAAACCCATCATGTACACAGCGTTCTTTCGGCAGATGTCAGCGGATTGCTCCTTACACAAAATATCGAAGATATTGCCGTCGGCAAAAGCGGGTTTTGTTATATTATCGGTTTAACGGGAACTACCATCGCCGATAGGGACGCTTCTTTAGTGGAGTCGCTGTTTAATGCTTCCGAGTCGGGGAAAACCGATACAAGCTTGGCCAGCCTCGGAACATTTGAACAAATTGCTCTAAAAGCGCAAAAACCTGCTATTGGTCATTATGAATATAAAGGAATTTCAAAAATAGCCGCATACGCAAAAAGCAATATCTCAGGATGGACGATTGTTGTTAATGCGCCTTATAATGAATTTATGGGGACAGTCAATTCGATGAGTATCACAATGATGACTATCGGTATTTGTATATTTATAACGGCTCTTATCATCGTCTATTTTGTCGCTCTTAAATTGGTAAAACCTGTTCAGACAGCAGTCTATGCATTAAAAGATATCTCGCAAGGTGAAGGAAATTTAACGGTCAGACTACCGATTACGGGTAATGATGAAGTGACCGACATGTCCGAATACTTTAACCAAACCATTGAGAAAATCGGCAATTCGATCAAATCCATCGGAATAAGCAACGCCGAAATGGAAGCTATTGGTAATAAGCTTGCAAGTGATATGGTACAAACTGCAAGTGCAGTAAATACAATCAGCTCCAATATCGAAGGCGTTAAACAACAAGCACTCACGCAGGCGGCAAGCGTTACCGAAACGGCAGCAACCGTTGAAGAAATTATCCGTGCCATAAAACAACTTAACAGCAATATCCAAACTCAAGCGACGAGCGTTGCGCAGTCTTCATCTTCGATTGAGCAAATGGTAGCAAATATCGCGTCCATTACCGGTACGCTCGAAAAGGCAAACGGAGCGGTAAAGAGCCTCGCAACCGCAACCGATGACGGTAAAACAACACTCGTAACGTCAAATACCGTAACACAAAAAATTGCCGAAGAATCCGGTTCGCTGATGGAAGCCTCAAGTGTTATTCAGCATATTGCATCACAAACAAACTTGCTTGCAATGAATGCAGCCATCGAAGCGGCTCATGCGGGAGAGGCGGGGAAGGGTTTTGCCGTTGTCGCGGATGAAATTAGAAAGCTAGCGGAAGATTCCGCCATGCAAGGAAAAAACATAACAACGACGCTTAAAACACTCAGCGGTGAAATCGAGACGCTTTCCGCCTCTTCCAAAACCGTAGAAGAAAAATTCAATGCTATCTTTCATTTAGCCGGGCAAGTAAAAGATATGAGCGATACACTTACCCACGCAATGCGCGAACAGGAGAACGGCAGCAAAGAAGTACTGGCTGCTATTAAGAATATCAATATGGTGACTACGGAGGTACAAGCCGGATCCGAGGAGATGCTGAAAGGAGGGGAAAGTGTCGCAGAAGAAATGCGGAAGCTCGATGATCTTACCCGCATCATCACTGATGGCATGAACGAAATGGCTGCGGGAGCAGTACAGATCAATAATGCCGTTCAAGAAGTAAATGACATAACACAGAAGAATAAACGAAGTATTGAAAATCTAACAAAAGAAGTAGGCAAGTTTAAAGTCTAACCAGCAGAAGAGGATAAATATGAAGAAGGTATGTATTATCACGGTAATTGTACTCGCATGCGCGACATCGGTGTTCTTTTTCGGGTGGACACAATTTTCGGTTCCTGCAGGGAAATACGGTATCATGCTGTCGAAGTCGGGGGGATATTATCCCCAAGCGATTATGCCCGGGAATTTTACCTGGCGATGGGAGCGGATTGTTCCCACAAATGCACAGATACTGGTATTTGACCTTACGCCGCGGCAAGTAAATTATGCGGCAGACGGTATGCTCCCGTCGGCAGACCGATACGCCAAAGTATTGAATACAAAAGATGATTTTTCATGGGCGTTTGGTATCGATGCTCTCGTTACCCTGAAAGCCGAACAGCTGGTGCCGGTTGTGGAAAAAAATACCATACAAACGCAGGAAGCGCTTGAATCGTACATCGATTCGCATATACGTGCAATACTGCAAACAATTATGTATCGCTATATTTCGGAACTGATCGACAATCCCTACGAATATCAGCAAGTAAAAACCGATTATCATCTGCTTTCAGAAAAGCTCAGAGGCGAACTTGTAAAAACAATCGGTCAAGATTTCTCCGTCGAAGCTGTTACTTTAACGAAACTCACCATTCCCGATATCCATACCTATAAGATTGCGGAACAAGCTTATAACACGTATGAACAACAGCGCGAAATGCTTTTGGCGGAAACAGCCGCAAAAGAAGCACAATACGCAGCATCGGAGCAGTTCCAGATAGATCGGCTGACAAAATGGGGAGACTTTCTGGCGAAATACCCGAATATCATCGAACTGATTGCCGTCGCACAACAGGATTCCAAAGCAGCGCTCAACGCTTTAAAATCCTTAGAAAAAAAACAGGAATAATTACGAATTTGTAACTCAATATTATAGCTTTTTGTTCATTATAAGACTACCGTTTGGTAGGTCATACCGACCTCCCGAACGGATATTTCCAATCGAATATAACAAGGAGCTAAAAAATTATGGTTCATAAACGTATTCATTTAGCGGTACCACTCTGCATTGCCCTGGCTCTCTGCAGCTGCGGGAAAGCACAAGCCGAAGAAAAGCACAAACTACGAGACGAAAGTAACACACAGCCAACGAAAAACATCGGAAACGGAGGTTCATCTATGGTAACGGCAGGAAACATAAAAGAGATTTACTTGGCCGGAGGCTGCTTTTGGGGTGTTGAAGGATACTTCCGCCGGATTGCAGGCGTCGTTGAAACCGATACCGGATATGCGAACGGCACAACCGATACAACCGATTATCAGCGCATACATGGCACCGATCATGCCGAAACCGTCAAAATAACCTACAATACCGGCGTTATCGCACTCGAAGAGCTGTTGGAGCACTATTTCCGCATTATCGACCCGCTTTCCGTAAATAAGCAGGGAAATGACGTCGGCAGGCAATACCGTACCGGCATTTACTACACCGATAAAAAAGATGCACCGGTTATTCAAGCGTTTCTAAAACGGATGCAGGCAAAGTATGCACGCCCGCTTGCAGTAGAAACGGAACCGCTGCGGAACTTCGTATTGGCAGAAGACTATCATCAAGATTATCTTGAAAAAAATCCCAACGGCTACTGCCATATCAACTTAAACCTTGCCTCCGTACCGCTCCACGATGAAGCAAAATTCCAAGCACCTGATGCAAAACAGATTAAAGAACGGCTGACACCGCTGCAATATAGTGTAACACAGGAGAAAGCAACCGAGCGACCGTTTACCAGCGAGTATGATAAGTTTGAAGGAAAGGGAATTTACGTTGATGTTGTTACGGGAAAGCCGCTTTTTTCTTCGAGCGATAAATACGATGCAGGCTGCGGATGGCCGAGCTTTACCAAACCGATTACCTCGCAGGCGGTTGATTTTACGCCCGATGGCAGTCACGGTATGAACAGAGTTGAGGTTACCTCAAAAACCGGCGGCGCACATTTAGGCCACGTTTTTGACGACAGCCCGCAGGATAAAACAGGCTTGCGCTATTGCATCAACGGAGCATCACTGCGGTTTGTTCCCTACGAAGAAATGGATGCCGCCGGCTACGGAGACTATAAACAATACGTAACCGACTAAGGAAAACACATCAGGCTGTTTTTTAGCAACCCCGCAGAAGAATTGAGGCTGTTCAACCAGAGTTGAACCTCTTCGCGGTTCAAATGGTCTCACAGCCTCAATTCTTCTGCAATTCCGATTTACTCTGCCTGATGTGTTTTCCCATCTGTTGAAAAAAATGCGAAATTTTGGATAAAATTTCGCATAAGGCATAAGAAGAAAGCAATCGCTTTAAATATTTCTCATGCGGTTGCTTTTATTTCTAAAAGTATGACGGATTGTCTAGGTATGCCCAGATGTCCATAAAGGTATCGAGATAGGCGGACTTCCGGCGTTTGGTATAAATCCGGGTGAACAGGGCTTCTTCGGCTTTTTGCACTTCCATCTTATGGATTTCAAGGTAGTCTCCGGCGGAAAAACCTGTTTCATCGGCGTAGCTGCCGGGAATAACTTCCGTTATCCGAAAAGATTTTTTTCCACCGGCGCTTTCAAGATACATTCCATACGCCGGCAGCATAGCCCGCGCGCGACTATCCTTACGATACACCAGCTCGGCTGGCTGTTCGGGGCGGGCTTCCAGCTGTACATACCAATCCTGCCGCGTTTTTTCCCAACGGTGCTCCTTCCGTTCCGCCCCGCCCATATTGTCGGCGGCATCACTCGTAGCGCCCGCCGTATCGCCGGTGCTGATATGTGCGGTACCGACCGCGCTATTACCCGAGCTACCGATTGCATCGGGAGCAGTGCTGACGTTTGCATTTCCGGTAGTGCCTGCCGTATCGGCGTCCGAACCGGAAGAACGAGCATCATTTGTAGAAGAAGTATGCAGGGGTGCATAGCCTGAAACTTTAACGATAGTACCGGCGCTCAACCGCATCAGTTCGGCCTGCAGTGCTTCCAAACTGGGAACCGCCCGACCATTCAGATGAGTAATAACGGCACCGGCGGGAATAACAGACGCAGACGATCCCGGCACTGCATAGACCAGTTCCGTTCCTGCCGCCTGCTGCGGCGACTCCTTTACGGAAACCCCATAGCAGGACATCCATGCATGAACGGTTTCGCCGCCTGCATAGAGCTGAGGCAAGATAAGCCGCAGCAGTTCCACCGGTATTGCAAAGTTTAAGCCCTCGTTGCGCTCAAGACCGGCAAACACAATTGCCTGTACCCTGCCCGCCTCGTCGATAATCGGCCCGCCTGAGCTACCATGATTAACGGGCGCATCGATCTGCAATACGCTGCCTAAAGACAGAAGCCGCCGGTTTTGCGCCGACACAATACCGGAAGTAAGCGTCTGTTCCAATCCGGCGGGCGAGCCGATCGCATAGATTCTACTACCGATGTTTAAGTCTTCCGAAGAGCCGAGCTGAAAATACACTTCGGGATTAATCTCCGTTTTAAGAAGCGCGAGGTCGAATGTCGTATCCCAGCCGACTACCTTTGCCGGTATCCGCACCGTAGGATTTTCCGCACGCTTAATGTACACACGGGAAAATCCTTCGTATTCGGGATCAACTTCGCTTTGAATAACATGATAGTTTGTAATGAGATAGCCGTTAGCGTCGATAAAAAAGCCCGAACCGATCATCCGGTCGGCTCTCCCCAACCCTTTTTCAATCGTCATACCGCGGTCAACCCACACCGTTACAGTTCCTTTCATCATCTTTCGAACCGTTTCCAACGACGGCGCATCATGTACTCCGTCGGATAATCGGACAGTATCTTGAATTAGCGCATCAAATTTCTTTTCTTTCCATTTATCCCGCTGCGCTGACACGAGTTTTTCCTCACTCCACTGTGCAGGCGTATGCCCTAATACGGTGAGCGATCGGAATATTTTGAGCGCTTCATCCCATATACCGTTTTCGACAGCCTTAAAAAACAATTCTTCAACAGCGCTTTTGGAGTCTTGATACAACGTGTTTATTTCATCGGTACGTTCGGTATACAGCGTTAAACGCTTTGCCCGCAATAGGGCATCGAGCGGTTTTTCTGCGATAAGGCCGCGAACAGCTTCAATCTCCCGTGTTACGCTGCGACCGTCCGCGTAATTGACACTTTGAGAAAAAGAGGGTGTAACAGAGGTACAGGCGCCGAAAGTAACCAAAAGTACAATCAGTGCGGATATGTTATACAAAAACCGACCCAATCTCACTTTTGTCCCTCAACTTTCACAGGAGCTGCCCGATCGGGAATGCGCAACATTTGAACAAACACAGCGCCTTCGGAACGGACGGCATAGAGCTCATAACTTCCGATTAATATCGTCCGCGCTTCCACATCGGAATCGGTATCCTTGAACAACGCTGTCAGTTTTTCAGCGACTTTATCGGAAAAAGCGGGGCGCATTTCGAGCCAATATACATTATATGAAGGATCTTTTATCAGTGGCATACTCGTTTTGCCGATAGTCAAGCGTTCCGGGATTCCTTTTTTATAGTATACCGACACCGGCAGCCCCGAATACCGATGTTTCCACACCGTCTGAGCATTTCCCGACGGAAACTGCGTATACTGAATTTCCGGCGTTCCGTCTTCATTTTCATCCCAATTTTTTATAACCGTCCCATCCGTCTTGTAGAGTTCGTAATATTCAAACAACTTATTTTTATTGATATCAACCGAAATCTTATCGAGCTTTCCCTGTTTGCCATATTGCTCCAGCACTTCAAAAAATCCGTCGCCGTCATAGTCATACTCTTTTTGTGCAAGTACGCCGTTCCGGTACCGAGCAAGCGCAAGCGTTTGCGTCCCCGTCTTTATTTCAGCCGAAATAATCCGGCCATCTTCAAAGTGCATCCGCATAACCGCATTTGTATCAAACGGTGAAGGTTCTTCACTGTATAACACCGAAAAGATAAAATCATGCTCTTGCAGCAGGCGGGCATTGTTGCGTAACCGCAGCGTAAAGAAAGCCGGAGCTTCCGCATCGGTATCGCGCAGTCTTAAATCAAGTTCGGTCTGAGCAACCGGCTCCCATCGAAGTGCAAGCGGACGCATGATATACTCCCGCTTTTCCGCCTTTTGCACAATAGAATGTACTGCCGGATAGCTGTCATATTGGACGGCATAACCGTTCTTCGCCGTAACAATAAGATCGGGGGCGCCGAAATTGCACTGTATCCGATATTCATACACCTCATCCTGATTCAGATCGAAAAAGGCCGATACGGGGCGTCCCTGTTCAAAGAAAACAGCCGCATTAGAGATGCCGTCACCGTTATCGTCCTCTAAAAGTACGCCGCTAAAGATTTTAAGACGATTGCCAATCTCTTTTCGCATAGCATCCGTGCCGGTCAGCCGACATAACTCGATAAGCTGATCGGAATACAAGGCGGACACGGGTGCTTTAATATTTGCCGTTTGAGGCAGGTGGTCGGCAACAGTGGTACCAAAAAATTCTTTGACGGCGACCTTTTCATCGATAACGCCGTACCGGAGCTCCGCGAGCACCGCGGCAAGCTGCGTCCGTGCATCAAGCTTTTCGCTGTCTGCCGCATGCATATTACGGTACACTTTTAAACGGCGGCTGTTTTCCTGCGGGTTAGGGTCAAAGGGAGCTGCATACACTGCCAGCGACGGCTCCTGTTCAATCCAGACATAGAGTTGCTGCAAAAGAGAGTCGGCAAGTTTTTTCCCCGCGCGGGTCATCGCTTTATCCCGCTCCTGTAAAAAGAATAGCCGAGGGAACCGAACGTCAAAACTCCAACGGTTTAACGCAGTTTCGATTACCTCCCGCGCCTGCCCGTCACGCCCTAACCCATAGAGCGCAGAAGCGCGGTAAAAGTCACGGTCGGCGGAATCGAAGGCAAGTGAATCCAATACTTGAAGTGCTTCATTATAGCGTTCGGTTTCAGTATAAAGGCGGGCAAGGAGTAAAACGAGCTGGTTCCGATTATAGATACGCAGCTTTAATCCCTGCGTCAGAGCCGCTTCCGCAGCATCAAGACTTTGTGCGCGTATACCGTCCAACTGAATAAGGCATTGAGCCTTTAAATAAAAGAAGTCTGCAAAAGAATCGTCAAACGTCATGCCTTTTTCGACATATTCAAGAGCTTCCGCATAGTTTGCATCGGTATAGAGCGCGGCGGCCTTTTGCAAATATTGCAGCGCATACGAGGTATTCATTTGCTGTAATTCACGGTTTACCGTTTGCGAATACACTGCCGTTGCAGGTAGTAAAAATACCAGCAGCGTTTCTATTAAAAGGATCCGCTTTATAGTCTTGAGCATTCTATTGTTCCTCCACAAACCAGTTTTTATATCCAAGGAAGCTGCCATACAAGGCGCGTATACGAGTACGCCTCCAAATACAAGTGTCCTCTATGATAATCGGCAAAAGTTCGCGAGCAAGTGAATCAACCTGCCACTCATTTAAAATTTTTTTTACTTCTTTTAAATTCCCCGATTTCATTTGAATCCGATCGCTGCCGCGCCCGGACCTAACGGAAATGGGAAGTGTAAAAGGACCTACTCCGTTGCTTTTATCCTCGCTATCTCGTACAAAAATACCGTCGGCCGTATGATAAACTACCAACTGCCCCAAAGGATACGCATACTCGCCGCATTGCAGAATAGTAAGAAAGTATGACTTTTGATTATACAGCGTAAGATAGGCCGTGCTGTCAAAAAGCAGGATACGATCACCGCGGCGTTCCAAGCGGAGAGCGCCGGCAGCAGTAATCTTTGATCGAGTATCCGGTTGCTTTTCCATATGAGAAGCCACACATTCGGATGAAAGCCGAAGGAGTATGCCAAGCGGAACCCGTGTCCCGATACCGAGCCGGCGACACCCTTGTTCAAGTACCCTGAGCCGCAGCGCAGGATGAAGCGAATCGAAGAAATCCGCCGCGATTACAAGCGCACCGTGCTTGCATTGCGCCCAATTTGCCGCGTCGGCCACGCTGCTTGCATTGTCGGCCATACCGGTAAAGGTTTCGCGCGCAGTGGCCAGCGATTCCTCGCAAAATGAACGATCCAAGGCTATCCGTTGCAAAGTTTTATCCAATCCGGTGCGCCATCCGCCGAAGGTCGCAGCCAATGCCGGTACTAGATGGTGCCGGATTCGGTTGCGCAGATACGTATCTTCCGCATTGGTGGAATCCTCACGCCATACGATACCCTGCTGCCGTAAAAAGGCTTCTATATCGCTCCGTTCTACTGTAATAAGCGGGCGTAAATACCGTCCGCGCCGTATCGGCATTACGGATAAACTCGCCGTGTTGCCGCCTTGGACGAGCCGCATCAGTGCCGTTTCATATACATCACTGCGGTTATGCGCCGTTACAATATAGTCGGCACCAACGGAAGCGGCGGTTTCTTCAAAAAGCCGGTACCGAAGCGTACGTGCGGCATCCTCCATTCCACGATTGCGTTCTTTTGCATAACGCGCCACTTCTCCGGCGGGGATTTCCGCAATAACACAGGGTACCGGCGGCTCTAAACGGCTGCACAATTCGGCGACAAAGGCTGAATCGGCAGCGCTTTCTTCCGCACTGCGGATATTATGATTAACCGTAACGGCGGTTAATCGGCAGTGGAGCCGCGTCTGTAATTGATGAAAAGCTAATAGCAATGCCGTAGAATCCGCACCGCCTGAACACGTAAGAAGGAAACTATTCGGGTTATGTGTCAAAAATGATTTAAGATTATCAAAGACGGCATCGATAAGCGGATGAGAATACATACAATGAGAAAATAAAATGTTTTTGAGGAAAAGACAAGAACAGAAAAAAAGTGCAGGTGTAAGACCTGCACTGTAATGAGAAAATTAGGCTTTTGCGTCCGGGGTCGCAGCATCCGCGGGTGCGGCACCCTCTGCAGAAGCAGCTTCTTCTGTGGGTGCGGGAGCTTCTTCTTTAGCAAATTTAACCATTGCAACCGCCAAATCTGCATCCGTTAAAATTTTAACGCCTTCGGGAACTTTAATATCACGAACGTGAATTGCTTCGTTAGCACCGAGTTTTTCAACATCGACAACAATTCGTTCAGGCAAGTCGCGCGGCAAGCATTCAACTTCAAGTTCCGCAATACCGGTTTCCAAAACAGCGCCTTGACGGCATGCTTCAGGAGATCCTGAAAGTCGGATCTGAATTTTAGTCCGCAACAGTTGGCCGCGTTCAACGGCATAGAAATCAGCATGGAAAACTTTATCGCTTACGATATCATATTGATAATCTTTGATAAAAACTTCAAACTCGTCTTTCTCGTCAACCTTGACGGTAATAAGGGTACTCTCAGTAACTGTTTTGAATAATTTTTCAAAATCGCGATAGGGAACTTCAATAGCTGTTGAACGACCGGCATTATCATAAATAACAGCGGGTAAACGATTGGCTCTACGGCATTTTGCAGCAGCAGCTTTTCCAAAACCTGTCCGACGACAGGCTGTCAAAACTCTCTCTTCCATAATCAGGAACTCCTTTGCATATAAAGCAAACAAGAGGCTCCTTCCGTACGAAAAGCCCCTTTTTTTCTATTTACATTCATATAAAGTCAACACGGATTATTTTGCAACAAAATAATCCGTCTTTCCTTCAGACTGGGACGGTAGGATTCGAACCTACGGAATGACGGCACCAAAAGCCGTTGGCTTACCACTTGCCGACGTCCCATTATAAAAAACTGTACGTTTACGTACAGCAATTTCCAAATCTTTTACAAACCGATCTGCATAACGCCGATTTCAACTTTCAGCAGAAGTCTCGTATGCGGAAAGTATCTTTTCTTGCAGTACCGATCGGAATTCAGGCGTTATCGGATGCGCAATATCTTTATACGCCCCGGTCTTCGTTCTGCGGCTTGGCATCGCAACAAAAACACCCTTTTCTCCTTCAATCAGCTTCACATTGTGCAATACGAAGCAGTCATCAAAGGTAACGGTTGCATAAGCCTTTAATTTGCCTTCAGCTACAGTCTTCCGAATTTGGACATCAGTGATTGTCATACTATGCCCCTCCTTACGGTAGACTTATTATACACCGCAAAGTATTCTTAGGCAAGTAAAAGGAACGGTTTACACCAGCTCCATCTTTTTGCCAAGACTTGGAAAGCGGAAGCCATAAGGCTCTCAGAGCTAAACAATCCGAAAACAGCCGAACCCGACCCGCTCATCTGTGCAAATGCTGCACCTTGTTCGTAAAGCTCTTTACGCACACGACCGATAACGGGGTAGCGCTGCTCAAGCACCGGCTGAAAATCATTTACAAAACGCCATGTTTTAAACGGAGCCGTATACTGTGCAGCAAGCTTTTCATATCCCCACGCCTCACACTCGTGGGATAACGCTTCTTTTTGCTTGTCCAGCAGTTCATACGCTTCTTTCGTTGAGCTCTGTACATCCGGCCAAATCAATATGCCGAAACAATCAGTACGAGCCCGTATTGGTTCAAAGACCTCACCCCGTCCTGTAACAATTCCTGCCGAACTTTTTAGAAAGAACGGCACATCGCTTCCAACCTGTAAGGCGAGTGTTGTAAGCTCGGAATCGCTCAACGGCATCGCAAAAAGCTCATTTGCCGCTTTCAACAAAGCGGCCGCATCGGAAGAACCTGCCCCCAAACCACTCCCTGCAGGGAGATTTTTTATCAGCCGCACCCGAACACCGGTATCAACATCCGACACATTACAAAATGCTTTCCACGCTTCGGTTAAAGTGTTGCCCACCGGTAAAGGCATCAAAGGGGATTCAACCGTACAACTACGTGAATCGCTCGACTTTTCTAGAGAAAGATAATCCGCTATTGAAATACGCTGAAAAATACTTTCGAGGTTATGGAAGCCGTCTTTTCTTTTTGCCAGAACCTTTAGATGAATGTTAATCTTTGCATAAGCACAAAGACTAACCGCATCGGCACTCATGCTTGAAGCATTATTCATATAATATGAGTTTTGTCAATACTGCAATTTTTTTGAAAATATACGGTGCATCTACTTCGTTGCTGCGCACAAATTAATCCTCAACGTATCAAAGATACGTCTGCGGTTAATTTGTACTCGCGCCTTGTATCTGTACCGTCTGTTTTCAAAAAGCATTTGTTCTACCTAACCTCTTTATTTTACGATTTTGATCTATATTGTCTGATGCAGTTTGTCCTTCTTCTAAAACAAACCGTTCGAAATTTTAAGTAAAATTTCGAACAGAAGGAAGGCAACCGCTAAAAATATTTTCAATGCGGTTGCCCTGATACTCTTAGATTTTGAGCTTTTTGTAGGTTTCTTCGAGCGGGTGTACGGCACCACCGAATTTCGGGAAGCTCGGCACGGCATCACCTGATTTTCGCGGAATCAAATGTATATGCAGGTGAAAGACCGTCTGCCCTGCACATTGATTATTTGCATTGAGCATATTGACACCCTCGTATCCGCAGTCAGTCACGCAATGGTTGGCAACCTTTTTTACCGTATCCATTACATGATGAAGCGTTGCTTCATCCGCATCCAAGATATTTGTAACATGTTTTTTGGGGACGACCAGCATGTGACCGTCAACATCTTTTGCAATATCCATAAAGACAATTGTGTATTCATCTTCATAGACTTTCATGCACGGAATTTCGCCTTTAATAATCTTACAAAAAATACAATCATCCATCGTTAGCTCCTGTTATTTATTGTAAGAGGAAACCTCTTTGCCGTCAATCATACGTCTTGAACATCCTCTTTATTTTGCGGGGATATGCTCCAAAATGTCTGATGAGGTTACCCTCTTATCCAGCTTGACTGATTTTTTCTTTTATGCTAGCGTTTTGGCATGAACGACATCACAATGCCGCAATTGTTGCAACAAATTACAAAAAAATATCCGAATATTGCCGCTCAATATTCCAAGAATGAGCAAGGCGATTTTAATCCGCTCTCCTACACTGATGTTTTTGATCGGGTATTGAGTTTTGCAGGCGGACTGTTATCCCTCGGCATCACGCGGGGAGACAGAGTCGGCCTTATCGCAGATAACAGGAAAGAGTGGTACCATGCCAGCATGGGGATTATGACGATCGGAGCAGCCGATGTTCCGCGCGGCTGTGATGCAACCGAACAGGATTTGATACGTATTTTGTCCTTTGCCGAATGTACGGCTGCTGTCATAGAAAATCGGGATCAATTTATAAAAATTCTGAAAAATCAGCAGCAGTTTCCGCTGCTCAAAACGCTCATTGTGTTTGATCCTTTCGATATTCACGATGAAGAGCTCAAAACAAAGGGCAACACTTCCCGCTTTACAATGTACAGCTATGATGAGATTATCGAACGGGGTATGGGATATCGAAAAGCACACCCCGAAGCGGTTGAACAGGAGCTGGAAAAAGGCAGCGATACGGAAGTTGCTACGATCATTTTTACCTCCGGTACGACAGGCGAACCTAAGGGCGTTATGCTGACGCATAAAAACTTTATTGTGCAGCTGGATGACCTTAAAACGAGGGTTATCCTCTATCCCGGCGAAAAGGCCATTGTGGTACTGCCGGTATGGCATAGCTTTGAGCGACTCTGCGAATACGTTATCTTAGCTTCCGCCGCGGGGATGGTGTACTCCAAACCGGTGGGAAGCATCTTGCTTGCAGATATCGCAAAAACCAATCCGGCGCTGTTCCCATCGGTGCCGCGTATCTGGGAGTCCGTCTATACCGGTGTTTTTAAGGCAATGAAGCAGGCAGGCGGTATTAAGCAAAAACTGTTCAACTTCTTTGTCGCGGTAGGCTTGTTCCATGCACACCATGCACGGAATGTTAAAGGGCTTAATCCTCATTTTGTTTTTTATACGAAGATCACCCGTCCTATTATTTCCTTTATACCGTATCTTTTCTCCCTGCCGCTCTACGCGCTGGGTAACGTGCTCGTGTTTAAAAAGATCCGTACCAAACTCGGCACCGGCTTCCGGCAAGGGGTTTCAGGCGGAGGGGCACTACCGCCGAATATCGACGCGTTCTTCTGGGCTATCGGTGTAAGCGTTACCGAGGGCTACGGTTTAACCGAAACGGCACCGGTTGTGTCGGTTCGCCCACTCGGGCGCCCCGTATTCGGTACTATCGGGAAGCCGCTGTCATGTACGACGGTAAAGATTGTCGATGACAACGGGAAAGAGCTGCCGGTAGGTCAACTCGGTACCGTAATGATCCGCGGCACCAGCGTTATGAAGGGGTATTACAAGCGGCAGGATTTAACCGATGCGGTCATCGACAAGGACGGTTGGTTCGACAGCGGCGACCTCGGATTAAAAACGCTTGACGGCGAACTTATCCTACGTGGCAGAAAAAAAGATACGATCGTACTACGCGGCGGAGAAAATACCGAGCCGGTACCGATTGAAATGAAGCTGCAGGAATCACCATTCATCGCGCAAGCCGTAGTTCTCGGGCAGGATCAGCGCTTTTTAGGCGCACTCATTGTCGCAGACGAAACCGAGGTTAAAAGCTATGCGGCAGAGCAAGGGATATTGGCAGACTCATTTGAAGACCTGCTGGCAAAACCGGAAATCAAGAAACTTTTTGAGCGACAGATCGCTTCGCTGATAAACCATGAAAACGGCTTTAAACTGTTTGAACGAATCAATCGTTTTGTACTCCTTGCCAAACCTTTTGAAGCAGGCGTAGAACTCTCGGCAAAGCAGGATGTAATGCGCTATAAGATCACGTCGTTATATAGTAATCAAATTGATAGTTTATTCGCTGATTAAATAGAAAGGCTTTTCCATCGCAGCCGCGATCTGTAACGTTAGAGATTGTATCAGCTTCTTTGGCCGAAAACGACCTTCATATTCTATAGTGAGCCTCAATTTCTTGTAAGATATTTAATGAGTACATATCTTTTGCGAGTTTTTCCTTCAAAATATAAAGGTTTTGAAGGAAGCCTTTAGGGATTTCTGTGGTATCACTTTTTCGTATAAGTGAATACAAAAGCTCAATACATTCGGTACATAAATAGGGGTTTGTTTCAGACTGTATAAAAAACACAACTTCCATTATAGCGCTAAAGGCATCTTCTGCAGTAAATGCAGTATCTATTTTATCCCGTGCTTTTGCAAAAAACCATTCATCTTTTTGCAGCTCTGTTTGCCAATTGAGCTGTAAATCTTTAAGCACTTCATTTATTTTCATGTTTATTCCTATATATGCGGTATTATACAGCATATCATTCTTAATTAACATAAGAAATCCAATCATTATACAACAGCGTCATATCTTTTTATTTACGCCATGGTTTATAGAGGTTTTCCTTATAACTTTTTCTCTCTTTTTTCCTTGCATTTTTTCTGTATCCGTTTTACACTACAAAGTACAAGGAGTATGCAAATGACGCAGAAAAAGGTTTTTAAAACGCTGTTTGTTGCATTGGCGGCTGTATTTATGCTGTTCTCGTCGTGTAAAACGACTGAGCCGGAACATATTCCCGCACCCGTACCGATGCAATACAGCGCTATTGAAGCAACAGCGCCGGCTAATCAGGTGGATGTGATCTTGTTTAACGACTTCCACGGTAACGTTGCAGAAGATGCCCGTCCCGGTAAAGGAAAAAATGCCGGTATGGCAAAGCTGCTCGGCTATGTGCACACCACACAAAGGGAAAACCCGAATACGATTGTCGTAGCAGGCGGTGATAACTATCAAGGTACTGCAATTTCCAATTTGACCTACGGTGCACCGGTTTCCGCAATGATGAAGGCAATGGGCGTATCGGTATGCGCAGTCGGAAACCACGAATTCGACTGGGGCGTAACGCACATGAAGGAATGGCAGAAAGACGGCAATTTTACCTTCTTGGCGGCAAATATCGTCGACAAAAACACCAAGAAGCCTGTCTCGTGGGCAAAGCCGTACGCGATTATCACTAAAGGCGGTTATAAAATTGCGTTTGTCGGTTTAGCTCATCCCGATACGGTCAGTTTAACAAAAGCGGAACATGTCAGCGGTTTAGAGTTTACCGATCCCGTTAAAGCCGGACAGCAATGGGTTGATTACCTATTGGCCGGAAAAGCAAAAGAAGGGAAACCGGATGCCATTATCGCATTAACTCACATAGATTCCGATCAGAAGGGTGAAGAAATCACTGGAAATGCAGTCGCGCTTGCTCAAATTAAGGGCTTAAACGCGATATTGTCAGCTCACAGCCATCGACCGGTACAGGGCGCTGTAGACGGTATGCCGATTATGCAAGCTTACTGCTACGGACGCGCAGTTGGAAAACTCAGCATCACCTTTGATGAAAATAAAAATATCGCTTCGATCACTCCTACCCTTGATGAAATTTGGAAGCACAAAGACACTATCGTCGAGGATGAAGCTGGAAAAGCTATTTATGCGAAATACGATGCAGACTTAAAACCGATCTTGAGCAAAGTAATCGGTACCGCAGCCGGTGAGTTTACCCATGAAAGAAAGGATAAGGGCAGCAATACCTTGCTCGGCGTATGGGCAGCAGAAGTACAACGGAAAGTTGGAAAAGCCGATATTGCTATCCAGAACGGAGGCGGATTACGCAGAACGCTTGCAGCGGGAAATATTACCGTCGGCGATCTGTACGAAATCATGCCGTTCGACAATTTCTTAGTCACCTTCGACCTTAGCGGAGCGGAAATCAAAAAGGCAATTGATCACGGTATTATGAACCCGAATATCACAGACGGACAGTTTGCGGGGTTAAAGGTTGAATACGACGGCACCAAACCTTTTGAAAGCAGAGTCACTTCTATCGCATTAGCCGATGGAACTCCGCTCGATATGAACAAAACATATAAGGTTGTTGTCAATGACTTTATGTTTACCGGTGGTGATAAATACGATTTCTCGAAGGCAACGAACGTCGTCGAAACATATATTCCGATTCGTGATGCCCTAATCGACGAAATTAAAGCGGCAAAGACTATTACGCCGAAGGCTCCGGATTACATCAAAGATATCAGCAAAAATTAAAAGGAAGTCCTTATACACAATGGAACAAGCAATGTATGTTCACATGCATTGCTTGTTTTTCTTTTTGGTATTCGTCATGCAGCAAAAAATCAAACGATTTTGTATTTTCCTTTTTTTCATCCTTACAACTATGCTTACAGCGCAAATCCCCGTATTTGCAGAGGCAGACACCGATTCAAAAGATGCCGGATTGGCGGAATATTACGACACGCAACTTAATCTGCCGAAGAATCAGGTGGTAAAAGCGCGCGTCATTGAAATCGTATATGATGACCTTGCGGAAAGCAGGCCGGATGTTCCGATTGAATCCGACTTTCGGTATCAGCATTTAAAAATAGAAATTTTAACCGGCAAGCATAAGGGCGAAGTGTATACCGTCCGCAACACTATTGAACTGGCAATTCCGTACCGGCTTATCTTCCGGCTCCATGAAAAAATGATACTGCAGGTGGACGAAGATGAAGAAACCGGAAAGATAATAAACTTAAAAATCTACGAGCGTGCACGGGACACAAAAGTCTATGCGCTCATAGTAATCTTTGCAGCGGCGCTTATTATCGTCGGCAAAAAAAACGGCCTCAAAGCATTGATTACGCTCGGCATTACCGTAGGTCTTATTTTCGGTATTTTTCTCCCGTGCATTATACGGGGTTTTAACCCGATTTTATTGGCGCTCGCCGTATGCAGTTCTGCGACGGTTATCACGCTGCTGATCATCAGCGGCAACAATAAAAAAACATATACAGCCATCATAGGTACAATCGGCGGAGTTATCATTGCAGGGGTATTCGCATTTATTGCCGGTAAGATACTCATGCTGACAGGGCTTGGAAACGAGGACGCACAAATGCTTGCCTTTATACCGCAGCACCGTAGGATTGACTATCAGGGGTTGTTGTTTGCAGGTATTATGATCGGTGCGCTCGGCGCGGTGATGGATGTGGCAATGTCCATCTCATCGGCAATGTGGGAGATTATTTCCGTAAGCCCCGACATATCAAAAAAGCAACTGATAAAATCCGGTATGAATATCGGCCGAGACATTATCGGCTCAATGTCGAACACACTGATTTTGGCATACGTCAGTACCTCCATTCCGGTACTGCTGCTATTCATTCTATTTTCTAACGGCTTTACCGAAATCATCAACCTCGAACTTTTAGCCTCCGAAGTACTGCGCGCAGTTGCCGGAAGCGTCGGGCTTATTTGCACCATCCCGATTACGGTGCGCCTTGTCGGGAGATGGCATCATACATCATGAGGCGATTACCGGACGGGGAAGCGTACTAGGAAAATTTTGATTAATACGATTACTTTTAATTTTTTTACTATTACAAGCAACAGCCCCGACGCAAGCGTCGGGGATTAACCTCTCCGCACGAATAAAATTACAATGCAATTTGCAACCGCTGTTTCAATGCGTTTTGTAGCTCTTGTGAAAAATTAACCCCGGCTTCTTCCGCTTTATAATTGAGCCATGCCGGTATAGTAACAGTTTTCTTTATTGCCTTTTCAGAAAACTGTTTGCGCCAAGCATCAGTGTCGGCTATTACATAATTCACAAATCCGTTTTTTATTTTGATTTTGGATATATCACTCGGTTTCGGTATCTGTTGCCGATGATCTTCATAATGAGCAAGCATCATAGCTATGGCATCCTCTGCCATTTCTATTGCTTCCGTGATTGTTTCTCCAAATGTAAAACAGCCGGAAATATCAGGAACTCTTACACCTATTTTTCCATCATCGTATTCAAAAATAACGGGATATGTATATTTCATATTATGCCTCCTTGTACTATTTTAAACCTGCTTCTTTGAGAATATTATGCGCTGTTCCAGTCGGAATATCACCTTTATGCCGAGGTATCGCAATCATTTTACCTGTCTCTTTATGGATTGCTTTATCGTGTTTTGCCCCGGCAGTAATTTCATAACCGGCTTTTTTTAATAGTTTTATAATCTCATCTGCTGTCATAGCATCACCTTATGATATGATTATAACACGTATAAGCACGTATTTCAAGGTGTTGCGATTTACGAAATAATTGGAGAAGTTTCAAAATCTAAAGATTTCCTTAACTGCTGTATTTTAAAAAACGATTTTTCAGCAGCCTGCTCCTCTTCTTCGCAAATTCTTTTTGCCCACCCACTGCTACCTCCCCGTGTTTTCCACAAGACGCAAAAGCGCCGAGCCGAATTTTTCTGCTTTTATTTCGCCGATACCGAATACGTTCAGCAGTTCACGTACCGTGCGCGGCTTTTTGAGGATGAGGTCTTCGATTGTTCTATCTCCGAATATAACGTAGGGCGGAACGTTTTCTTCCTCGGCAGCGTGTTTGCGCCAGTCTTTTATCGCTTCATACAACATTGTATCATCTTCATTCAACGTGCGCAAAAACTCACCTCGCTTATATTCACTTTTTTTATGCGCAGTGTCATTCTTTTTAGAGTCAATACCGGTCTTTTTAGATACTGCTTGATTCATCCCACTCTGCCCGATAAGCTCGATCGGAAGTTCGATTTTTGCGCGGGATGCAAGCGTCCGTTTACCGTTCTCGGTTATAATGAGCACATTGTAATCACCGTTTTTTTCGACAAGGCCCGCATAGATGAGCGCATCGGAGAGCGCAAACCAATCCTCTTTTGAAAGCTCTTTCCCGATTCCCCATGTTGAAACTTTATCATGCCCGTTTTCTATAATCCGCTTTTGCTTTGAGCCGAGCAGCACATCGACAATATACGAAAGTCCGAACCGCGATTGCGTACGGTAAATACAGCTCATAAACTTTTGAGCCGGGATGGTAACATCTGTCAGCGGAGGCGGCGGTGCGGAACACACATCGCAGCACGGAAAGGGACATCTTTGTCCGTAAGCGTTTTCGTTTTCACCGCCGATGTCTTCCGGTTCTGCATCAGCATTTTCGGCTTTCTCGTTAGCTGCCGCCGGAACAAACCGCTCCCCAAAATACGACAATAGAAAATGACGGCGGCATGTCCGAGCGGACGCAAACCTGAGCATTGCCTGTAAAAGCCGTTCGGAGTTGGCGCTGTCCGCTGCCTCTTCAAAGAATGAGCGTATTTTATGTGCATCGCCTGCGCTGTATAAAAGCAGAGCGTGAGAGGCAAGACCGTCGCGTCCTGCTCGTCCAATCTCCTGATAATATTCTTCGAGCGACTTGGGTAAATCATAATGGATAACAAAGCGGACGTTCGGTTTATCAATTCCCATACCGAATGCAACCGTCGCAACCATAATCCGTACCTTATCGCGGATAAATTGCTGCTGATGACTTCTCCGCTCTTCGTCGGAAAGCCCTGCGTGATAATTGAGCGCCGAATAGCCGGAGTCCTTGAGCTTTTCGGTGAGCTTATCAACTTGATTGCGGGAAAAACAATAAATGATGCCGCTTTCTCCGCTGTGCTTTTCAAGACAGGCGGTAACCTCGTGCAGCGCATTCCTCTTAGGGCGTACTTCAAGAAAAATATTTGCGCGGTTAAAACCAGCGACAAAAACTTCCGGCGTTTTCATACGGAGATTTGCCGTAATATCTTTTTGTACCTGTGCGGTTGCCGTTGCCGTAAGCGCAAGAAAAACCGCATCCTTAAACTGCGCACGGATATTCGAAATTGCCAAGTAATCGGGACGGAAGTCGTGCCCCCACTCGCTAATGCAATGAGCTTCGTCAATGGTAATGCAGCTGACCGGTAGGCTTGCGTCATGCAATATAGACTGTGTGCGCTCCGCCGCAAGCGCTTCCGGAGAAAGGTATACCAGTTTAACACTTCCGGACTTAATACGCCGCACTGCATCGAGATAGTCACCCCATTCAAGCGAGCTATTCAAAAAAACTGCGCTCACACCGTTTTCTACAAGAGAAGCGACTTGATCCTGCATGAGTGAAATCAGCGGAGAAACAACAAGCGTAATGCCGCCGAACAAAAGCGCAGGGATTTGATAACACAACGATTTTCCGCCGCCGGTCGGCATAACCGCAAGCGTATCGCACCCCGACAGCACGGAGGCAATCACTTCTTGCTGCATCGGACGGAATTCATTGTAACCGAATGTCGTTTTAAGCACAGTGTGCGCACGTTTTAGCAGTTCATCGTATTTTTCCATAAAGCGATTATATCTATTCCATGCGGCTTGCAGAAGAGATTGACTTGACGCATCTTAGATATTTCCTTATCTTCATTGTAAATAAAGACTAACAGATATCTCTTATCGCTTCCGGGAATAAGAAACTACAGTCTTTATACGGAGGACACCTATGGAAATGAAACGCCATTTAGATTCAGTAAATGAGGCAAAGATAAAAACGGTTCTTCAGCTGAAGAATGACTATAATGCAGGCAAAATCAGCTTGACAGATGCCAAACGGATATTAAAGGAAAAAGTCGGTTCCTTAAAACCGTACGAGATCGCCCTCGCAGAGCAAGAACTTAAAGAGTTTGATGAAAATGAATGCCAAAAAGAAGACATTCAAAAGATGCTTGAGCTTTTTGAGGATATTATGGATACGAGTCGTCCCGACTTACCCGACGATCATCCTATCATGTGCTATTACCGCGAAAACGATGCGCTCAAAAAAATCCTATTGGAAATCGAAGACCTTGTGCAATACCCGCTTATCAAAAATCAGTGGCTCGGTATATATGACCGGCTGGATCAGTTCAGAATACACCTATCGCGCAAGCAAAATCAGCTCTATTCTATTTTGGAAAAAAAAGGCTTTGACCGACCTACGACAACAATGTGGACGCTGGATAATTTTATCCGTGATGAAATCCGTGATGCGCGAAAGCTGCTGGAAGACGATGCCGACGATCAATTTATTGCGGTGCAATCTTCGATTGTTGCCGATGTACGCGACTTACTGCAAAAAGAAGAAGCAATTTTGTATCCTACTTCGCTTGCGATGATCAATGAAAAAGAATTTGAAGAGATGAAATCGGGAGACAAAGAAATCGGCTTTGCGTGGATAAACGACACTGCAAACGGCACACCTGATAAAAACGCTTCCGGACACACAGCACAGAATACGCAAGCGTCGAGCACTGCAGGACAGGCTTCTTCCTTGACGGAGGATTTAGCCGCAGTATTACGCAAGCACGGTTTAAATGTCGGCAGCGAAAACAGTTCCGCTTTTGACGTGGCAACCGGTAAGCTGACACTCGAACAAATCAATTTGATTTACCGGCATCTGCCTGTCGATCTTTCGTATGTAGACGAAGATGAAATGGTCTGCTTTTATTCCGATACGGAGCACCGCGTATTTCCGCGCAGCAAAAATGTCATCGGGCGGAATGTAAAAAACTGCCACCCGCGGGCAAGCGTGCATATCGTCGAAGAGATTATCGAAAAGTTCCGATCGGGCGAACAGGACTCTGCGGAATTCTGGATCAATAAACCTGGCATCTTTATCTACATCTTGTATACGGCAGTCCGCGACGAACACGGAAAATTCCGCGGTATCCTTGAGATGATGCAGGACTGTACACATATCCGCAGTCTAACCGATTCGCAAACGCTGCTGACGTGGAAAAAAGGCGGCGAGATAAGCGGCCAAACCGTTATCCAAGAGGACTCGACTACATCTCATAACGGTGATACCGCCGATGCGAAATGCGCAGCCGGCACGTCACATACACAGAGTTCCGAATCTCCGCAGCGGGATAAAAAACTTTCCGCTGCGGATATTACCGCCGATACGCTTTTAAAAGATATCTTTGAAGATTATCCTGCATTAAAAGATCGAATGGAAGAAATCAGTCCTAAGTTTAAAATGCTGAAAACGCCGCTTGCACGGATCATGCTGCCGAAAGCAACGATTAAAATTGCGAGCGAACGCACCGGTGTTGAACTGAATACTTTAATTGCGGAAATAAAAAAGCGGCTCGGAAAATAGAGCACACAAAAACGCCTCTTGAGTAATTATGCTGCATAATTACTCAAGAGAAAATATGCATAGAATCTTTAAAAGCTACCCGAGTTTTTTCAAATGCTCTAAAGTTTCTCTTCTATATTTTAAACTTAGATACTTCCTGTGCCAAATTTTCGATACTTCGTTTGTTCTTATTGGTAATTTCTTTTACGCCTTGAATTGCATTATTGATTTGTACTGCCGCCGCCGCCATTTCTTTCATACTTGCAGCGATTGTGTTAGTAAGCCCGTCGAGTTTTTTCATTTCGTGCGCAACTCCTTCTCCACCTTTCAGCATATCGCCTGAACCCGCTTCTACTTCAACAGTTACCTCGCTGATATTTTTAATTGCCTCCAATACTTCGCGGCTTCCGTTTTCCTGTTCCCTCATCGACTCGGTTAAACGGGTACTCATATTTTTTACCTGATCGGAGAGCGTAAAAATAGTAGCAAATTTTTCACCCGCAACTTTCGAAGAAGTAGAAAGCCCTTCAATTTCTACAGTCAACGTTTTAAGCGTCGCGGTAATTGTTTTACCCTGCGCGGCGGAATCTTCTGCAAGTTTGCGGATTTCGTCAGCAACAACCGCAAACCCCTTTCCGGCTTCACCGGCATGAGCTGCTTCGATAGCGGCATTCATTGCAAGTAAGTTCGTTTGAGATGCGATGTGTTGAATCACACTTGAAGCCTCCATCAAACTGCCCGACTCTTCGGCAATTTTCTGAGTAACGCTGCCGGTATTCACGATAATCTCTCGTCCGTCCGCAGTCGCTTCTGCGAGTGTTTTAATAACCCCGTCCGTCTTTTCAAGCGTATCGGTAATCGATGCGATATTGGCGACCATCTCTTCTATCGCAGAAGAAGAAATAGATACGCTTGCCGACTGGCTTTCTATGCGGGTATTTAATTGACGTATCGTTTTGATAATTTCTTCAACCGTTGCTGCCGTTTCCCCAACGCTTGCAGTCTGTGTCAACGCTTGCTGTTTTACACCGTCAATATTTTCATTTATTTTATGGACAGCTTGTGCAGTCTCGGCCATATTCTGAGCAAGCTCATCGCCAATCGATCGCATTATTCCGGCATTGCTATCGATGGATTGTATGGAAGAACGAATCTTTTTAATCGTCTCATTAAAATATTCGGATAGCCGCGTTACTTCATCATTACCGATAAGAGGAAGCTGCACGGTTAAATCGCCCTCCCCTTGCGAAATATCTTTCAGCGCATTAACGGCTGTTTGAACGGGAGCAACCATCTTTGCCGCAATGAAAAATATAATTGTCAGTGTTACAGCCAATATGATAATACCGATGATAATGACCATTTTACGCAAATCCGTAATTGCGCCGAGAAACTCTTCCGCCGGGGCGGCAATAATAATTGTCCACTGCGTACGCGGCATTTTCGTATAGGCTGCAATATTCTTTTTACCGTTATAGGTATAATAACCGATACCGGCGGAAGAGGCAGCAAGAGCTTGCCGCTGAAAATCTGCGATGGACGCTAAAGAGCTGTCCGTCTTTGCCAACTCCATCGCATTTTTTTGCGCTTCAACGATTGATGTATCCTTATGGGCAATAGTTGTTCCGTCCATTCCTAAAATATGGCAATTTCCCGTTTTACCGATTGTGATCTCCGATATGGTATCGCAAATAACGGTTCCCCCCAGCCCTGCACCCAAAACCGCAATAACTTTATCATCGTTATCTAACAGCGGAACGGCTAAAATGACTTCCAGTTTTTTAGTGAGCGTTGAAATGTGAGGCTCGGTGATAAAAGAAACGCCACTCACCGCGCTCTTATACCAATCCGTATCCCCGACAAAGCTAACCGTACCGTCGGCATAATAGCTGTTTCCCTTAGTATCGCATATATTAAAAAAATTGAGAGTGTCGGCATAGCCGAAATCGCTGCGCACGATTCGTGTTTTTTCCGTAAAAGATACCGAAGGATCCTTCATTGCCGTATTGTGCATAAATCCGCTTAAGAAACTGAAATCCACTTGAATATCACTATTGATGAACGAAGCAATATCGTTTACTTTGTCGATAAGATGCGCATTAACCCGCGCAGTAAGGGCTTGTTGCGCAGTATACCGCGCTAACGAACCTTGTATAACACCGGCTACCGTAATCAATGTTCCGAAAATGATAAGCAGCTTCTTACGAATAGAAAAAATTTTCTTTTCCCGCATAAAGAGAAATACCTCCGCATACCGAGCTTCCCTAACAACTCGCTTGGTTTTTAGAGACGCCCTTGCCTTGTCTATAATAATATAGTTACTATATCTGAGTTTAGCAGAGATGACAATACATATTCGATATCAGGATAAACGCATCATGCCGTTTTTTAGTAACCCCGCAGAAGCAATGGGGTTGTTCAACCAGAGTTGAACCTCTTCGCGGTTCAAATGGTCTCACAACCCCATTGCTTCTGCGCTTTTTATCTACTCTACCTGATGCGTTTACCCTTCTTAAAAAAAATAGCACAAAATTTTATGCAAAATTTTGTGCAAACGGAAGGTAACCGCATCAGATAGTTTTAAGCGTTTACCTTATATTCGACAGATAAAAGATGATTGGATTTATTGCCGTATCGGAGTATAATGAACTTATTCGACACAAGGAACATTTATGGAAAACTTTAATGCACTGTACTACCAGAAACCGTATATCAGAGAATTCGATGCAACGGTAACTGCTTGTTTAAAAACCGAGAGAGGGTATGAGATAGAACTGTCGGATACGGCATTTTATCCCGAAGGGGGCGGACAGCCCGGCGATAAGGGAAATCTTTTTGTCGAAGGCAAGCAGGATCGAGCGGTTTATATTTCGGATACCCAATTTGTAGGAGAGCGCATTGTTCATATTGCCGACGCGGAACTTGCCGCCGGCACAAAGGTTCACGGAGTATTGGATTGGGTAAACCGCTGCGATAATATGCAGGGGCATACCGGCGAGCATATTCTTACCGGTATCCTCTCCCAAACCTATGGGTACGAAAATATCGGATTCCACATGGGCGAAAGTTTTATCACCATCGACTTTAACGGCCCGTTGACTGACGAGCAGGTACTTGATGCCGAACAGCGCGCCAATGAAATTATCCGCGAAAACCGCCCGATTCAAGAAAGCTTTCCGAACGCCGAAGAGCGCAAAACAATGCAGTACCGTAGCAAAATAGAACTTTCGGGTACCGTACGCATTATCACCATTCCGGGACTTGATTCGTGCGCATGCTGCGGAACACATGTTACCGCCACCGGCGAAATCGGACTTATTAAGATCGTTAACTTTACCAATCGGAAAAAGGGTGTCCGGTTGGAAGTTCTCTGCGGCAGAAAAGCGGTTCTTGCATACGAACAAGAGATGGCGCAAGTACGGGCTATCTCCCGCTGCTTATCGGCAAAGCCCTCCGAAGTGCATGAAGCGGTGGAAAAATTAAATGCCGAAAAAGGAAAACTACAGCAACTGCTGCACGAGATGACTGAAAAATATCTAAAACAGAAAGCGGAGTCGGCGGCAAATACTGAGGGCGCGCCTCTTTATTTTGAAGATAATCTCAGTATCGAATATCTACGCTCGTTCTGCAATCTGCTTCTAGCAACAGGAAAAATGCACACTTGCGCAGCATTATCAGCGGTTGCCGTTGAACCGGAAGGACTACAACCGGCAGCATACAATTACGTCATCGTCAGCAATGCCATCGATTTAAAACCGCACATAAAAACATTAAACCAACAGCTCAACGGCCGCGGCGGCGGAAGCAGTTCTGCCATTCAAGGAACGTATTTTGCGGGGAAGGAGCTTATTGAGGAAACACTTACCGGCTTGTTGAGCAGGGCACGAGGATAGTATCCTGTATAACTAGATGAATCAGCCATAGGGGAGGAGCACTCTGAAAAAGAGATTAACACTATCATCATGGAAAGGCAGATTAACTGTCATTGCCGATAAGAATGAAGATGAAGAAATCATGGGAGAAAATAAGAGATGACAAAAATCTATAAACCCTTGTTTGCCGTACTCGTGATTTATATATTGTGCTTTATATTCCGATTTATAGAGTATTTTATTATTCGTACGGATCAAACATTTTGGGGAGAGGCATTTTTACACAAACTTTTAGGGATAGTTGTTTTATTCATAGCAGCTAAATTATATAACTTTAAAGTGCAAGATATCGGATTTAATAAAAATAGAGCTGTAAAATATACATTGATGGGATTGCTGTTTGGAATTTGTATATATGTATTAGCTTATAGTATAGAGATTGTTATAGCTGTTTCAAATAAAAATTTTCAATCATTACAATTATATGTCAGTTCTTATTCTGTAGATAAAAATATAGGAAATCAAACTTCACTACTCTTTTTTGTAATTTGTATTATCGGGAATATCATTAATGTGATTATGGAAGAAGGGATATTCAGAGGCCTGTTTACAAAAATGCTTGAGAAAAATCATACATTTTTTGTATCTGTGCTTATTACTTCTGTTTTGTTTGGATTATGGCATTTTATCGGACCTGTAAGAAACTATTTTGACGGCAGCAGCAGTATTGAAGGTATGTATGTAAATATTATTCTGTTGGTTACTGCTTCCGGATTTATCGGATTTAAATTTGCTTTATTAACAAAATTGACCGGCTCTATTTATATGGCAATGGGTGATCACTTTGTAAATAATACAATCATTAATATTTTTCATATTGTTTCTTCTACGGGGTGTGATGAATTGATATTTTTAAGAATTGCAATTGCCCAATCCGTGTCGTTTATAATTGTTCTATTTGTCTATCTGCATAAAAAAGATTGTAGGTAGTAAAGTCTCCACACGAATGAAGGAGCGCTGCATGTATACAAACGATGAAACATGGCAAAAACTTCAAATGTTTTTGCCTGAACGCAACAGGATAAGCATTTCATGCGCTCCTTCCGAAATGTTCAGCACATTCGACAGAACGAACATCCATCTCGACATATACAACGAACATAGCAACAACGGTGTTACGCTCGTGCTGTTCCACGGTGTCGGCGGGAACGGCCGGCTCCTGTCGTTTATTGCAGTTCCTTTGGCAAAGCGCGGCTATAAGATTGTCTGTCCGGATTTGCCGGGGTACGGCTATACCGAATACGAGGGCATACAGTCTTATAAAACATGGATCGAGACAGGCGTTCACATCGTACGACAGGAATTACAGCGCTCCAAAAAGATTTTTGTACTGGGTTTGAGTGCAGGAGGCATGCTCGCATACAACATCGCTTGCTTAGCCCATGGTGTTTCCGGCATCATCGTTACCACCCTGTTAGATAATCGCTTAAAGCCGGTGCGTAACTATTCGGCAAAAAACAAATTGCAGGCGCGTATCGCTTTGCCGCTTTTACGTTTTATACCGAAGCAGATAAGGCACTTAAAAATTCCGGTAAAGGCGATAACGAATATGAAAGCAATCGTCAACAACGACCGGGTACTTTCTTTGTTGCTGCAGGATAAAAGGGGAGCAGGATCTTCCGTGCATCTGGGTTTGTTATGTTCGATGATGGAAAGCATTCCTGCCGTAGAGCCTGAAGCATTTGAAATTCCGCTTTTGCTTTGTCATCCTGAAAAAGATCGCTGGACACCCGAATGGATAAGCCGCCTTTTTTTTGATCGCGTACGGAGTCAAAAACAACTATGCACACTTAAAAACGCAGGTCATTTTCCGATTGAACAGCCGGGTATTGCACAGCTTGAAGAAGCCGTTGTGTCGTTTATAAAAAAATTATCGAGGTGATTATGGTATTAAGAAAATATGAAGCGCAAGATTCCAAAATCATTTGCAGTTGGATTAAGAATGCAAAGCAACTTTATCAATGGTCTGCCGACAGAATAGGGCGGTTTCCGCTGAGCGGCAATGAGTTAAATGAATACTATGGTTCGATGAACGGTACACAGTCTATCATTCCTCTTTGTGCCATTGACGGACACACCGTGCTCGGTCATTTATTTATCCGATACCCAAACAAAGACGATAAAACGATCGTGCGATTCGGTTTTATTATACTTTCGCCTGAAAGCAGGGGGAAGGGAAGCGGAAAGAAAATGGTAGAGCTTGCAATAGAATATGCAAAGACCGTTTTGCATGCTTCAAAAATAACATTGGGAGTGTTTACGAATAATGAGCGTGCACGGCATTGTTATGAATCCGCCGGTTTTCAACCAACAGGAAAAGTTATAACCTACATGATGCCGGATGGCGCATGGGAATGTATTGAAATGGAATTGAATATCTAACTTTGAGGTCGATTATGAACATACAAGATTTTTTTGAACGCAGTATTAAAACAGGATGCCGAACAATTACGCAGTTGCTATTTTTTTTACAAAAGGCAGTGTTTCAAAGGTTTTATTTTCCAGCATACTGATTAAACGGCATGCCGTACCGGTTGGGCGATTTGTTCCTTTTTTCCCATGCTTCTACCGTCTTGGTTGAAACACCCATGTAATGTGCAAATAAAACCTGTGTCATACCAACAGCAACTCTTATGTGTTTTATTTCAATGTTATTATATTTTTTTATAGGTTGAATTTCATACACGGTTTTACGACCTTTTAATTCCCCCCGTTCAATAGCCACTGCTTCATTTAAGCCAGTCATTAAACTATCAAAAAATTCACTCATGCTCTTTCCTCCAGTTCCTTGCAGCTTCTATTTTTAAAATACCGATAACTTTTTTAACCGCATTTTTTTCCGCATCGGTTAGGTTTGATTGTTCTTCTTTTGAAAATATTTGAATCAGGTATGTTTTTGCAAAAGTTGCAAAATCAACATAGCAAACTCTGGAAGTTCCGCTTTTACCTCTGCCCTGAAAAGCAAAACGGATTTCTTCAAACCGCCTGTTCCAACCATTATATCGCCTGCCTCCGGATTTTTAAGAAGGAATTGCTGTAATTCAGCTAAATCATCATCAGTAAATCCTAGTGCAAACTATTTTTTCGTAAACGATGGAGTTTCTATAAATTCCCTTTTCATCTTACACTTTAGGGCATCTCTAAAAACTTGGTTAGATTTTTAGAGATGCCCGACGAGTATTTTTGATAAGTCTTTACATTATTACGACTTATCAAAAAACATCGCAAAATAATCTAAGGAAAACCTCTAAAAAACTGAAGTTTTTAGAGGTTCCCTTTACAATATACCCTATAAAATAGGGTGTTGTCAACCATTCGGGAACCTCTAAAACCCGCAAGTCTATCTCGTCTTATTCTGTAGTCTTATTCTGTAGGGAAATGCATTAAGTTGTCTGTTTGCCAAACCGGAATCGTTTTTAGAGATGTCCTATTATCCATTATTAACTCTTTACTCTCTTTTTCATACCATCATTATCTCGTTCTAATAGATTCTAACAGAGCTTATTCTGTTAGACTAAGTATCTCCGGTGGTGCTGCACAAAGATTGATCCTCAACACACACAAAGCACACTGTAGCGGGAACACATGAGATATGCACCATTGGGGACGGGTGCAGTGGTTGTACAACAATCCGCGGCAGGAAAGAACAAAGCAGATGGTCGAGCATGAAATCGAAGCATTGATGTCTTTAATGGAAAACAAAAATGCGGTGATTGTAAGTCACGGATTTCAGATGCGGACAATGCTGAGCATATTAGCACGGCGTTATCCCGTTCAAAAACCGATGCACATAAAAAATTTAGACATAGTGAAATGTTTTGTTTATGAGAAGCAATGACGGAGTTCCGCCTCAGTGGTGAGAAAAATAGAGAAAATTTTAGATGAACGCTCTATTGACCAAAATGTAAAGATTTGATAATCTGATTATCAAAAATAATATTATTATCATTTTTAAGGCTATGGGGAATCTAGATGTCTTACTGTTCGGATATAACAAAAAATAGAATTTTAGAGTGTGCTAAAAAAGAATTCCTGAATAAAGGCTTTGATAAGGCTCAGGTAGGTGAAATTGCAAAAGCGGCAAATGTAACTACAGGTGCGATATATCGTCATTTTAAGAACAAAGAAGATTTATTTTTCACACTGATTGAAGATGTATACAAATATACTTTAGAAGTTGTGGTTGAGGTTGAAACCAAGAATGAGAGTGAAGATTATAAGACGCTGTTAGCGCAAGATGAACACATTGTTATTGAGGCCATGTTTTCCGAGGCAATGAACTTTGTAAATTATATGTATGAACATTTCGAGGAGTTTAAGCTTATTTTTGAATGCAGCAAAGGCTCAATGGTTGAAAATTTTGTTGAAGAAATTGTCAACAGATACACGAAAAAAAACATGCGGTTAATACACTCTTCCGGAAATAAGAAATTGGGAATTGATAAGATTGAGGAATTTGAAGTTTATATGCTTACGAGAGGATATATCATTTCTTTGTGTGAATGTATCATACATAACATTCCACACAATTATGCAAACAGATATATAAAAAGTATTGTTGCTTTTCAATATTATGGTTGGAACGGCTTGCTGAATTTCAACACCCGAAAATAACCTTTCTCGTGTCAAGGTTAGTAGGAACTAAGTATCTAAGTATAGAGAGGAATGTTTGTGAAAAATAAAAAAAATAATGCAATCGCGTTACTGATGAAGTATGCAGCGGATAATAAAAGAGCATTATACAAATCAATATTTTCTGCAATTATAGGTGAGTTGTTCGGAATGATACCATTTCTTGCGATAGCTCAATTAATAGAAAAAATATATGTATCTGAGGCTTCTGTTAGAACTGCTTTGCAAATAACTGTAATAGCCTTATCTGGACAGATTTTAAAAGGAGTATTTACATTATATTCAACGCTGACTTCGCATAAAGCAACCTATCATATTTTGAAAAATATAAGAAGTAAGGTCGCAGAAAAAATGCTAAAGGTACCGATGGGCGTGATGATTGATACACCGACAGGAAAGTTTAAGAATTTAATGGTAGATACTATATCGAAACTTGAAGATTCTATGGCTCATTTTATGCCTGAGATAACATCAAGCATAGTTTCGCCTGTATTTTTTTTGATTTTAATTTTTACTCTGGATTACCGAATGGGCTTTGCATCTTTACTTACGATTCCGTTAGGTATGCTCGGCTATATAGGCATGATGAAAGATTACAAAGTGAAAAGTAAAACGTATACGGATGCTCAAAATAATATGAACAGTACATTAGTCGAATATGTAAACGGCATTGAAGTGATAAAAGCATTTAATCAAAGTGCGGTCTCCTATGGAAAATTTACCGACGCGATTAATTTTTTTCATGATAGTACACTGAGCTGGTGGAAGCAGAGTTGGTTATGGTCAGCTTTTGTTCAGGCCGTTATGCCGTCAACTTTACTTGGAACGTTACCGGTCGGCGCATATTTATATATGAAATCAGAAATATCCTTATCAAATTTTATTGTATGCATTATTTTACCTATCGGCTTTATTGCTCATTTGATGAAAATCGGAAAATATTCCGAACAATTTAATATGGTTAAAGCAAGTTTAGAAATTATAGAAGATTTTTTATCGAAAGACGAGCTTGTCAGACCAAAAGAGAAAGTGAATTTTGATGATACTTTATATCGATTTGAAGATGTGTCTTTTGCTTATGATAATACTGAACTAGTACTGAAAAATATCAATTTTGGAATAAAACCTCATACAGTTACGGCAATCGTAGGAAGCTCAGGTTCCGGTAAATCAACAATTGCTAAGTTGATGGCTGGTTTTTGGGATTCAACAAAAGGAACGATATATTATGGCGGAAAAAAAATATCAGAGATTCCCTTTGAACAACTGAGTGGTGAAATAAGTTATGTCTCTCAGGATAATTTTTTGTTTAATACAAGTGTAAAAGAAAATATCAGAATAGGAAAGCCGGATGCAAATGATGAAGAAATCATAGGAGCGGCAAAAGCTGCAGCGTGCCATGATTTTATTATCGGATTGAAAGATGGCTATAATACAATCGTCGGTGATGCCGGAGGTGCCCTTTCCGGCGGAGAAAGACAGAGAATTACAATTGCACGAGCAATATTAAAGCAGTCAAAAGTGATAATTTTAGATGAAGCGACTGCCTTCGCAGATCCTGAAAATGAATATTTGATTCAGAAAGCGATAAATAATCTCATAAAAGGTAAAACACTGATTGTTGTTGCTCACAGACTTTCTACAATTATAAATGCAGATAACATTTTAGTGATGAAGAACGGTGAGATTGTAGAAAGAGGAGTTCATAGAAGTCTATTAAATAAAAATGGAGAATATGCATCATTGTGGACAAATTATATCAGCGGCATAGATGAAGATATGGAGGCATAAATGTTCAATATTGTAAAACGAATATTTCAAATAGCAGGTAAGTATCGCTCCAGTATCATTATAGGTCTTATCTTCGGCGCATTAAAGTCTTTTTTTGCTTCTTTTATGTTACTTGCGGTTTTACTGATAATGATCAATCTTGAAAAATTAAACATGACTATTATTATGCAAGCAATGTTAATAGTGGGAATAAGTATATTAGGGAGATTTATATTTCAATATCTTTGCGATAGAAAATTAAGTGCATCTGGGTATGAGATTTTCAGAGACAAGAGAATTGAAATAGGAGAAAAATTAAAGAAAGCACCCATGGGTTATTTTTCGAAAAATAATTTAGGGACGATTCAAACTATTCTAACAACAACAATTTCCGATTTGGAAGGAATGGCAATGCTTGCGCTGAACTTTATTGTAGGTGGATTTTTTCATGCTTTCGGTATGACAGTTATGCTATTGATATTTTGTATTCCAGTAGGAATAATTTCTTTGATAACAATTATTCTCGGAGCATTTTTACTTGGAATAATAGCACAGAAAGCTGAAAAATATTCATCCGTTATGCAGAAAGCAGGAGAAGAACTGGTTACGGACTCTATCGAATATATCAGAGGTATTTCCGTTCTTCGTGCATTTAAAAGTGGCAAAGAAGGTAAAAACAAAATCGAAGAAGCTTTTAGTAAAAAATGTAAAGTTGACATAGAAGTAACAGAAGCTACCGCATTGGTAATGAAACTTTACGAAATGGTTTTTAAGGTAGCAAGCTGCGTGTTGGTTTTTGTTTCTGTGATTTTATATTTAAATCACACTATCCCGCTTTCTTATTCACTGATGTTTATCGTATCGGCATTTTTAATATTTATGGAACTGGAACTGGTGAATAATGGTGCATTTCTAAGTAAATTGCTGGCAACTTGGCTGGATAGGCTCGACTATATTTCGAATATTCCTTCATTAGATAAGGACGGAAAGAATATAAGCTTATCGTCTTACACTATAGAGTTTAAGGATGTTAGCTTCGGATACAATGAAAGGAAAATTTTAAAGGCTATACATTTAAAAATAGATTCAAAAAGCTCTTTGGCAATCGTCGGTGTTTCGGGCTCAGGGAAAACAACTCTTTGCAATCTGATAGCACGGTTTTGGGATGTTCAGAAAGGTGAAGTTCTTATAGATGGAAAGAATGTTAAAGAGTTTACTTCTGAAAGTTTATTAAAAAACATCAGTATGGTTTTTCAAAAGGTGTATTTATTTAATGACACAATAGAAAATAATATAAAATTCGGTAATCCTAATGCTTCACGCGCTGAGGTTATAGAAGCTTGCAAAAAAGCACAGTGTTATGATTTTATTATGAACCTTGCGGATGGATATAATACGGTTGTCGGAGAAGGCGGCTCCACATTATCAGGCGGAGAAAAACAGAGAATATCTATTGCAAGAGCAATTCTTAAAGATGCTCCTATTGTTATTCTTGATGAAGCGACATCGAGTATTGATCCTGAAAATGAATATATGCTAATCAGTGCGATAAAGGAATTAACCAAAAATAAAACGCTTATCAGCATTGCGCATAGATTATCTACGGTAAGAGAAGCCGACAAGATTATTGTTATTGATAAGGGGAGAATTGTGCAACAGGGAAATCATAACGAATTGATTAATCGAGAGGGAATATACAGACATTTCATTGAGATAAGAAAAAAATCAATCGGTTGGAAAATATAAGTGATAAAATGAAAGATACTATTATTGATTTTAATAATGTGAGTTTTAGTTACGGAACACAGACAGAAGGCTGTCTAAAAAATATAAATTTTAAAATAAGAATGGGTGAATTTGTGCTATTTACGGGAGCGTCGGGTTCCGGGAAGACAACTGTTATGAGATTGATAAACGGTTTGATTCCTCATTTTTTTGAAGGAAACTTATCAGGGCAGGTGAAGGTCTTGGGGAGAGGGATAAAAATAAGTTCTCCCGGTGTACTTGGCAGAAATGTCGCATCCATATTTCAAAATCCGCGGAATCAGTTTTTTACAACAAATAGCACTCATGAAGCCGCATTTGCCTGTGAAAATTATGGAATCGACAGAAACGAAATAATAAAGCGAGTAGAAGCTGCTTTTAGTGATTTTAAGGCTGAAAATCTTATGAATAGGGATATATTTTCTTTATCAAGCGGGGAGAAACAAAAAATAGCGATTATTGCAGCAAAAACTCTCAATCCTAACATTTATGTATTCGATGAACCATCAGCAAACTTAGATATTCGTTCAATTATACAATTAAAAGAGTTTATGAAGAAACTAAAAGAAGCGGGACATACGGTAGTTGTTTCAGAACACAGGTTGTTTTATTTGACAGATTTATGCGACAGATGTCTGATAGTGAATGACGGGAAGATAGTTAAAGACATTCCCGGAAATGATATAAAAAATATGGATAACGGTGATTTAGAAAAATGCAATCTAAGAACATTTGATTTAAATACAATCGAATTTTCTTTGGAACAGAGAGAAAGCGGAAATAAAGAATACGCTGATTTTGAAATTGACAATGTATCATTTTCATATAAAAGCTCCTTATCCATTCTTCAAAGGTGCAGTTTGAAGGCTAATTATGGAGATACCGTGGCCATTATCGGGCATAACGGTGAAGGCAAAACCACCTTAGGAAAAATTATTGCAGGCCTGCTTAGAAGTGAAACAGGACAATTCTTTCTTGATGGTAAACAAATAAAACAAAAGGAACTGTATAAAAGTGTGTATTTCGTAATGCAGGATGCCGACTATCAATTATATTCCGATTCTGTTGTGTCGGAATTAAGATTAAGCGGAGAAGTTCATGGTAATATAGATGATGACGAAATTGAAAATACAATGAAATTATTAAATATTTTTGAATTTAAAGACTATCACCCTCAGGCACTTTCAGGCGGACAAAAACAGAGAGTAATTATCGCAGCAGCTATGACTTCAAATAAACGGATTATTGTTTTTGATGAGCCGACTTCGGGACTTGATTATAGTAATATGAGAGCCGTTGCAAAAGCAATAAATACTCTTCGCGAACATAAAGTATTGAATTTTGTCATTTCACATGATTTGGAATTTTTAAGCAAGGTCGCTACAAAAGCAGTATTTGTTGAGGAGGGAAAAATAAATAACACTATTCGACTAACTGATAATTCTGATTTTAAGATAATAAAAAATTTTTTGCTGCAAAAAGAGGTTGAATACTATGCTTAAATCTTGTAAACAGCACGGGGTAAGATATGATCCCAGGATTAAGCTGTTGCAGGTGTTGTTAGTAGGGATTCTGGTTTTTGTATTAACAGGGAAAAAATATGAAATATCATTATTCCTTTCGGTTTTTACTTTTGCAATGTTGAGCGGTCTTTTTAAGACCGGTATAAAATTCCTAGTTATATACAGCGGGCTGTTTCTTGCAGCTGAAATCAGTCCGTTGTTTATTGCAACAACTATACATTATTTTGTTTTATGTTTTATTACGATAGCATTTGCGGCTTTGAATTTGGCTAAAACTACCGATATTTCAGAAATACTGGCTGCACTTCATAATATGAAAATTCCGTATTATATCAACATTCCTTTGGCGGTAATCCTGCGATTTTTTCCTACCATAAAGCAGGATGTCATTTGTATTAGGCAGGGCATTAAAACAAGAGGGATAGACATCTCAGTATTAGGTGTATTAAAGCATCCGTTTAAAATATACGAAATGATGATAATACCACTCTTGATGAGAATATTGTCTACTGCAATAGAATTGGCAGCCTCTGTTGAAACAAGAGGACTTGGTATCTCATGTAAAAAAACAAGCTATACTGAAATTCATTTCAGTATATTTGATGCATTGTTATTAATAGCAATGGTAACATTTTATACAGTCATTATTGTTATGAAAATGAAAAATTATTAAACTCCAAGGAGGACTGAATAATGAAAGAAAAAAGAAGGTTTCAACTCAAAGATTTGATTGTTACCGCATTAATGGTTTTATGCTCACAGATTTTGTATAGAGTATTATCATTTCTGTTTATATCACCATATACCTTGCTTTTTGCTATTCCTATCTGGGCAATCATAGGAGCAATCGCTTATTTCCTAGTACCTACTAAAACAAAAAATCCATGGATGATATTACTGTTTTGTGTACTTACCAGCCTGATAGGCTTTTATCCGCCATATATAATCAGCTGTATTACCGGTGGAATTGCTGCAATGCTGATCGCAAAAATAAAAGGCATAGGGGATTATATAGGTTTAACCGTAGGATATATGATATTTTGTGTACTTGCAGGATTTGGTGGAATGTATGTACCGTTCTTATTTTATGCGGAACAGACAATTACTTCTTATAAGGAACTATTTGGAGATGAATACTTAGATATTTTAACTAAAATAGTTTCACCAATCACAACAGTAATAATGCTTATTATTATAGCAATCTGCGCGATTATTGGTGCAATGATTTCAAAAAAGCTTCTAAAAAAGCATTTTGAAAAAGCAGGGGTTATTTAAAAAGTAATAACCGATAGGGACAACCCGATAGTTGATACTTTCTTCTTGACTTTTTATGGGAGCATTTTATGAACACACATCAAAATTATCAGGACGCAAATGCGGCGGTGATCGACCGTTGGATTACAGAAGGCTGGGAATGGGGTAAGCCCGTTGATCACGAAACGTATATTAATGCACAAAACGGACAATGGTCTGTAGTATTGACGCCGACAAAAGCGGTACCGCGTGAATGGTTCGGTGATTTAAAAGGGAAAAAGCTGTTAGGACTTGTGTCGGGAGGCGGGCAGCAAATGCCGATTTTTACCGCAGCCGGAGCGGAATGCACGGTACTTGACTACTCTGAAAAACAGCTTGAATCTGAGCGAATTGTTGCCGAGCGTGAAGGTTATCGAATTAACATTATACGTGCAGATATGTCAAAACCGCTGCCCTTTGCCGATGCATCCTTCGATATTATTTTCCATCCGGTAAGCAACTGCTATATCGAAAAAGTTGAACCGGTGTTTGCCGAATGTTTCCGGATACTCAAAAAAGGCGGTGTGTTACTGTGCGGACTTGATACCGGTATCAATTATATTGTCGATCAAAAAGAAGAGAAGATTATCAACGCACTTCTGTTTAATCCGCTCGTTTACGAAGCGCACCGCAAACAGCTTGAAGAAGCGGACAGCGGTTGGCAATTTTCTCATCCAATAAGCGAACAAATCGGCGGACAGCTGCGCGCAGGTTTCACGCTCACCGATATATACGAAGACACGAACGGAGAAGGACGCTTGCACGAATTGCATATCCCGTCATACATTGCAACACGCGCGGTGAAGTAAGAAGAATCCGTTGTGTCGTTTATAAAAAAATATTATTGAGGCGATCATGGTATTAAGAAAATATGAAGCGCAAGATTCAAAAATCATTTGCAGCTGGATTAAAGATACAAAGCAACTTTATCAATGGTCTGCCGACAGAATAGGGCGGTTTCCACTGAATGGCAATGAGTTAAATGAATACTATGGTTCGATGAACGGTACACAGCCTATCATTCCTCTTTGTGCCATTGACGGATGCAGCGTAATCGGTCATTTGTTTATCCGATACCCAAATAAAGACGATAAAACGCTCGTGCGATTCGGGTTTATTATACTTTCGCCTGAAAGCAGGGGAAAGGGAAACGGAAAGAAAATGGTAGAGCTTGCAATAGAATATGCAAAGACCGTTTTGCATGCTTCAAAAATAACATTGGCGGTGTTTACGAATAATGAACGTGCACGGCATTGTTATGAATCCACCGGTTTTCAACCAACAGAAAAAGTTATAACCTATATGATGCCGGATGGCGCATGGGAATGTATTGAAATGGAATTGAATATCTAACTTTGAGGTCGGTTATGAACATACAAGATTTTTTGAACGCAGTATTAAAACAGGATGCCGAACAATTACGCACTTACTTTTCCGATTCGGCATATATCAATTGGCATTGTACCAATGAGCATTTCACGGTTGAAGAATACATACAAGCAAATTGCGAGTATCCGGGAACATGGGACGGAACAATCGAAAGAATAGAACAAATCGGTAATCTAATCATCACCGCCGTCAACGTATACAGTGTCGATAGAACAAGTTCTTTTCACGTGGTATCGTTTATAAAATTAAAAGATGATAAAATCATTGCGATGGATGAATATTGGGGCGATGATGGAGCTCCACCTCAGTGGAGATTGGAGAAACGGCTTGGGAGAAAAATACATACCTAATGGCTCATTCTTTTCAACCCTGTCATTGAGTATCATCTCCCATAAAAAGTTCATTGTTTTAAGATTAAGGAATCTCTTAAACGGCTTCCTTTTCCATTTTTCTCATTACATTAAGCATTAAAAACAATCCGGCTATAATCATTGTAAAATCTACAATAGGCTCCGCCCACCAAACAGCTGACACTCCGAATAATTTCGGCAACAGAAGTATCGCCGGAACAAATAATACCAATTGTCTCAACAGTACAATGATCCCTGCTTTTTTACCGTCTCCAATAGATTGAAAAAAGGTCAGTGTCATAATCATAATTCCGTATAAAATAAATGTGGAATAAAACATCTTAAAGTTTTTAACGCCGGCTTCAATAATCTCATGTCTTACACTGAATAACGACAGTAATGTATCGGAGCAAAACATTGACGGTATCCACGAAGCAGCCGCAAGAATAGTTGCTCCACACATAAAAATCTTCATCGTATCTTGTACTCGCCCGTATTGTTTTGCACCGAAATTTGCTCCTATAACAGGCTGCAATCCTTGACTCATTCCCCACAACGGAATAAATGAAAACATATATAATCTCATTGTTGCAGACATCAAAATTCCCCAGTTATCTCCGCCATATACAAAGGCTTGCTTAAATAAAAATGTTTGCTGCACCGCAAATAAAATTTGCATCATCATTGCCGAACTGCCGATACTAAACATTTCACGGTAAATTGCTTTGTACTTTTTGACTTTATGGATTTTCACAAATGAACTCTTCTTTGAAAAATAATGAAATGTTAATAAAGCTTGTACGATTTGAGATAATACGGTTGCGATAGCAGCTCCTTCAATAGCATACTCTCCCATGAGCTTCATAAGAATAGGGTCTAACATAATGTTGAGTATGGCTCCCGTTCCCATAATCATCATTGATTGTTTTAATGCCCCTTCGCCGCGCATTGTCATATTACCTGCTTGAGCGAAATTGACAAAGAGAGAGCCAAAGAACACAACCCGCAAATATCTAACACCAAGATCTTTAATATTTCCTTTAGCGCCAACCATGTCTAAAAAATGAGGTGCGAATATCAAACCTACTATTGTGATAATTGCAGAAAATAAAATAACCCAATAACAAAAATTGCCGAATATTTTATCTATTGTTTCTTTATCACCCTTACCGATAGCTCGTGATAATATCGATGCACTGCCTACGCCTATCAAAGCCGATATTCCGCCATTTATAATTGTCAAGGACATGGATACACTGATTGCCGACATCGCATAGTCCCCAATCAGCCGCCCTGCAAATATCCCATCCATAAACGGGTACAGACCGATAACCAGCATTCCGATTATTCCCGGGATAGCCAACTTGAATAACAATTCTTTAGCACTTTTAGTTAATAGTTGTGTTTTCATATCTTGTTTCATCGTAATTCACCTCTTCCTATTGGTTTAGTTATTTTTTTCAAGATCAATAATGTATTGTATGATTGTTTCTTTTATATACTTCTTATGAGCATCAAAAGAATTCCGTGCATTAAGCACTTCCGAACTCACTATTAAACTATTAATGTAATGAACTAAAAAACCATCCTTAAAAATATGTGCTGTAATTCCCAGTTTCTTTGCAATGAGATCAAGTTCTTTGGTTGTATGCAATTTTAGTTCTTGATATAAATCTTCCAAATCCCGATTATAGTTTTTTGCTTGCAAAAGAAGTGCGTACAGCTTCATTAAATCGGTTTTCGCTAATGCCTTACTTGTTAAAATATCACCCATTTGCTGATATTTATCTTTGCTCCGATTATGCGCTAAATATTCAGTTATCAAGCTATTTCTGTATTCATTTCCATCAAGCATCAAGTCTTTAAGCATTTCAGTTGTACTTGCATAATGATGATACACGCCGCCTCTACTCATACCTATTTCAGTAATGACATCTTCCATTGTTGTATTCTGAAAACCTTTATCTAAAAAGCATCTTTTTGCGGCTTCTCGAATTTCTCTTTTTCTCATCTGTCCAACTTTTTGTTTTTCTTCTTTCAACAAAGTTTCCTCCTTGCAAAAAACCGACAATATTGTCGGTTTTTTAATATAACGTTATTATCGAGTAATGTCAAGTAAAAAAACCGCTTTTGCAAACAGCGCGAAATGAACAGTATAGACAAATAATAGTTAAAAACAGTAGACTTTAGTAATTATGGCATCGAGTAAAACATATTTAGACTTCATTTTGGAGCAGTTATCGGAATTGCAGGACATACGCTATCGCGCAATGATGGGAGAATTTATCATTTACTATCGAGATAAAATTGTGGGCGGTATCTACGATGACCGCTTACTGGTAAAAGCGGTTCCGTCGGCAATTGCGTATATGCCGAACGCTTCCTACGAATTGCCGTATCAAGGCGCAAAAGAAATGCTTTTAGTAGACGAAGTTGATGACAAAGCATTTATAACGGGTTTGTTTAATGCAATGTATGATGAATTACCGGCGCCGAAAATGAAGAAGAAAAGATAAAAAGTGTGCGGTATGATGTCAAATTCATGAACTGAAGGAAACTGATTGCCGGTAAAAGTTTGGTCTGATAAATTATATATTGTTCAGTGCGGTACACATTATCATCAATAAAAAAATTGTAAGGCATCGGTAATTATGGCATCGAGTAAAACATATTTAGATTTTATTTTGGAGCAGTTCTCGGAATGATAACACTGCAAAATGTTTCTTTTTCATATCCGGATTCTGCGGAGACATTATTCGACGGATTCTCCGCAGCGCTTGGAGGAGCATCCCATTGGACATGTATTACCGGTGCAAACGGCTGCGGAAAAACGACATTACTCAAATTAATCGCAGGGATGCTTCTGCCGCTTTCAGGGATAATTAAATGCGAATCGGCAGTATACTGTGCGCAAAACAGTACGGAACTGCCCGATACTGCGTATACATTGTTCTGGGATGCGGATAACGAAGTGCGTCGCTTTTTCTCGCTGCTTAATATTACGGCAAAACAGCTTGAACGCTGGGAAACGCTTTCGGGCGGAGAAAAGAAGCGGCTGCAAATTGCCTGTGCTTTAGCGGAGCGTCCTTCGGTTCTGCTGCTTGACGAACCGACCAATCACTTGGATGCCGCTTCAAAAGAGCTCATTATAAATGCCTTAAAACTGTTTACCGGCACAGGGATGATTGTCAGTCATGACCGCGCCTTTGCCGATTCATTGTGTACCGCTACCTTCTACTTATATCGGGAATCGGCAGCATTCGCAGACGGAGCCGATTCAATCAGAGGTAAGCTCTATGCTGCGAATGTAAGTACAGCGCTTGAACTTTGGGACACAGAGCGAGCTTCCTGCCTTTCGGAATGGCATAAAGCTGACGCAGGGGTTTCAAAAGCAAAAGCACTTTCCGATATGTGGCAGCGCGAGGCAGAACATTCTAAGAACCGCCTGAGGAATGTGTACGGCGGAAAAGACCACGACGCAGCACAAAAAATCCGCCTCGCCATTGTTACCGGTAAAGACAGGACGCCGGGCACGGTAAAAAAATGTTTTGACAGCCGCCGTGAACAAGCCGAAAAACGGCGCGATGCTCAAGCAAAACCACTGAACCGTAAGGAAGGGTTTTCACCGGCGCAAGCAGATACGTCTGTGTTCATTCCGAAGGTACTCATACACCTGCCGCCTCAAATCATCAGTGCAGGAGAAGATGGCAGTTATACCTTGCAGATTCCCGAATTGACGGTGCAAAAGCAGTCCCGCATTGCACTGACGGGAGCCAACGGAACAGGAAAGACATTGCTTGCACATACAATATTAAACCGGATAAGGGAAGCTGATCTGCAAAAGAAAAGCGATGGAGAAAGTCTTTCATTTTATCTGCCGCAGGAAATTCCGAAAGCAGAAGAACAAGCAGTATTAGCACACTTCTTCTCGCTTGATAAAGAACTGCGAAGTGAAATTCTTTCTACGGTGTACCGCATGGGATCGAATCCCAAAGCGCTGCTTACCTTTACTGACAGCAAGCGGATCAGTCCCGGCGAACTCCGCAAGCTCATGATTGCACTTGCAATGTCAAACCCACTCAAGGTTCTTATTTTGGACGAACCGACCAATCACTTGGATATTCTTTCTGCCAGACTTCTCGAAACTGCCCTTGCAAAAATATCATGCGCACTCATTATCATCAGCCATGACAGTGTTTTCCTGCAAAATTGCAACTGCACGGAATTGTGGCAGATTATCAAAACCGGCAGTTGCGGAATGTTGGAACGGATAGATAATCCCTATCCTTGCAGCTGTAACGCAGGCTCTTGCTTGGTAAATCCGTGAATGGTTTTGAGTGCGGCAAGCGGTCCGATAACCGAAATAGCTAATAAGGTTAAAAGGGCGCACAACAGTATCCACAAAACCGGCGGCGTAAGAAAGGGCATTTTAAGGCCGGCGATAATTGCCTGATTAAACAAGAGGACAATTAAGCAGGACAGACCCGTCCCAATTCCCGCACCTGATGCACTGATGATAAACGCTTCGGCAGAAGCAAGCTGCGCAAGTTTTTTCTTTGTACCGCCGATAATCCGCAGCATTCCGAATTCTTCTTTCCGCTCATGGAATATCGAAGAAAACGATACCACAAGTACAATGAACGACAAAAGCCAGAGCAGTGCAAGCAGCACATAAATATACACATTGAGGTTTGCGATACTTGCGGAAATATTGGTCATCATCCGTTTGGAAATAAGAGGATAAATCTGTTCACCTTCAAACTCAGCGAGGATGCGCTTGGCAACCGTTTTGACATCGGCATTCGGTTTTATCCGCACCATAACGCTGGAGATGAGATCTTCATCCTGTGCAACCGGATGTTCCATAATCCGCTCATATTCTTTTGCAAGCCGCTTTGCATTTTCAATTGTCATAAACACGGAGTTATCAAAGCCCATACCTGTTTTTGCGAGCCGTCCCGTAATCACAAAAGGCTGATTAAAGAACTTAACTTGGGACTGCGTATCCCCGACGATGTTACTGCCCACGACAATCTGATTATCGGTAAGCGGTAACCGAATCTGTCTTTCGAGCCACGGCTTGATATTAAAATCGGAATCAAAGTCGATGCCGATTACCTGCAACGGAAACGAACAGCATCCGGCGGAAAGGGTTGCGATAAAAAGCTGCGGAGAAGCAAGGTCAACCCCTTCAATCTTTTTAAGGCGGTCTACGACCTCGGACTTAAAGTAAAAGCTGTTCGGTTCACCCCGCAGCAGTGCGCTTTCGATTTTTGAATCATACCCCTGCGGTACGACAATGATGTCTGCACCCAGCCGGTTCGACAGCGACTGCATTCCGCCGTTCAAACTCTTGACCAAAAAGCTGCCTGCAAAAAGACTGAACGCCAGCACCGCGGTCAGCACAATCAAACTCACCGTCCTAAACGGCTTGCGTTTAAGGTTCTGTTTCGCAAGTTCGATAACCGTTAATTTTTTGACCGCTTCGGAATCTGCCATCGTTACTACTCCGCCTTCGCCTGTTTAAGCGCGATACCGACTACGTTCTCAAACAGTTCATAAGATACGGTCGCGCCGGCAATCGCATCCACTTTATCAAGCCGCTGCGTTTCAACCAGTTTCGGTCCGTACTTTTCGGCATTCTTAATTGCGTTCTGCGCAATTTTGTATAAACCGGCATTCTTAATCACTCCGTCGGTTTTGCCGTAGTCCTCGCCTTTCAGCGTTCCGTCCTTCTCGTAAGACAGAAATTCACAGTCGGTTATTTTACCGTCTTTAACGGTTATCGTTACCTCAGCATACCCGCCCCAATCATCCTTAATACCGGAAACAGCTTTGTAAACGCCGTCCTTATACCGTACCGCAGTCTGCGTTTCCTGTGCCGATTGTCCGGTCTGCTGCGCCGTCCCTTCATTTTTACTACACCCTGCAAAACAAAACGCCGCAAGTGCCAATGTAATTGTGAATATACGCAAAGATATTTTTTTCATTCTTTATCATTCCTCCTTATAAATCCATATCACAGGATATCTCTTTTCAGAATGCATTAAGCGGTGCACTATAACACGATTATCCGAAAATTTCAATGTTACAGTATAACTTTTCACGGAAATCAATTTTTGCCCTTTTCATATTCGTGAAATCAATAATTTTTCAATTTTGTAAAATAGAACTCATCAGTAAGAGCAGCCTAATGCGATTCCATCAAACGGACATGAACAATTTACCCTGAACACTCTGAACAATTTCTCTTTACAGGACTCATAAAAAGTGTTAGTCTGTGGCCACAGAAGTATTAAACTCACCGTGCGAAAAATTGTTGTTGAAGGTTGTAAAGATAAATATGAAAAAACGGGTAACTGCATGTGCAGTATTATGTATACTATGTATTTTATTTTCTTCATGCCGCAGTAATAAACTTGAATATATTGAAGATCCGTCTTGGTCAAAGGTTCAGGTAAAAGCCACACTGGTCATCGGTGTTTCAGATTTTGTTCCCATCCTCTCTTTTAGAAATGAAAAGAACGAAATAGTGGGATATGATATCGATATATTAACGGAATTATGCCGCCGCCTCGGCATTCATCCTATCTTTTATCCGATAGATTGGACACAAAAAGAGATTCTTTTGAATACAGGAATAATTGATTGCATTGCGAGCGGCTTCAGCCTTACGGAAGACCGGAAACAGCACTATCGGATGTGTACGCCATATCTTCAAAATGCGAAAATTGTCGTAGCTCTTGCAAGCAAAGAATATCAAACGTTGGCACAGTTACGAGATAAAAGGATAGCAGTTGAGGTGGGAACAGCAGGAGACGAAGCTTTGTTGGATGTAGAAGTGTTGAAAGACCATGTGAGCATCCGGCAGCTTGACTCTATTAATCACCTGTATGAAGCCCTCGATGCAGGAACATGCGATGCTGCTGTATTAGATCTTATTTACTCATGGAATATGCTCGACAAAAATCCACGATACCGTATTATCAACGAAGCCATTGCCACCGAATATTATACGTTTGCATTTCGAAAAACGGATAAATCGCTTGTAGCTAAAATTGAATCTGTTTTGATTGAAATGAATGGAGATAATACTATCCCGAACTTTTCAAAGAAATGGTTCGGTTCTAATTTGTCAATACTGAATACCAGATTCTAATAGTACTGAGGTAAAAATGAAAGTAAAAATTTTTTTTGGTATTCTTTTGCTGTTTACAATTCTTTCCTGTACCGAGCAGCGAACAAATGAAGAAGGTATAAACGATTCTTCATTGGCAAGAGTCATTGTCAAAAACGAACTCGTAGTCGGCGTCGACCCGTCAATTCCTCCGCTCAGTTTTTTTTCCAGTACGGGTGAAATCATGGGATACGAAGTAGATATAGCCAAAGCCGTTACCGAAAAGCTCGGAGTAAAGCTGCGGCTTGTCCCCATTACATCCCAAAACAGAATTGCAGAACTCGAAAACAGAAGAATTAATTATATCGCAAGCGGTTTCATCAATAATGAGGCCAATGCCGAACGCTTTTTACTAAGTATACCGTATTTACGCGATGCGCTGGTCGTTGTTGTGCTACAAAGTTTTAGTGGTGAAGTACAGTTCCGCCAATTTACCGATTTACGGAATAAGCGAATTGGTATGCTGTCCGATGAGGAGATGCGTAAAATTGTCATGAAGTCCCCTCTTTATATTAATAACGGACGCCGGCCATATCTTTATCCCCGACAGGAGATCATGCTAACTGCATTGGATTATGGACAACTTGACGCTGCCGTCATGAACTTACTAACATATTACAATAAAACCACAATAGAAAAGAAACCTTACGAAGTAATTGGAGATCCGATCAATATCGCGACTTATAGTTATGCATTTAGGAAAGAAGACGAAGAGTTGGTAAAAGCGATAAATATTCTTCTTGTCGATATGGCGCAAGACGGAACCCTTCGGAGAATATCCGAAAAATGGTTTGGTGTCGATGTGTCAATCGCTGGGAAATACTGATGAATATCTCTAAAAACCGATTCGCAATCCACGCTTAGAGGGAGGTTCAATTGCTTTTTTGCCACAGGCACAGAAGACAAAAGCCGATACCGATAGCAGGGAATACGCTAAACAATAAAAAAAGAGCCTGATACCCCATATATTCGATAATATATCCGCCAATCACACTGCCGAGTACATAGGCGACACCGTTTGCTGCAGTAAAAAAGGTCATCGCAGTTACTGTATTGCCACGGCTATGCAAAACGCAGAGCAGCACGCTCAACGGATGGAATAAGCCGAAACTAAGCGAATGCAAAAGCTGTCCTACGACAGCGCCTGCAATGCCGGGGATAAAAATATAACAGCAATTCCGTACGATGATACTAAATAAACAGACAGCAAGGAGCCGCTCTTTGTCAAAATGCCGGATAAGCTTTCCGGAAATAAGAAGCAACGGTATTTCTGCCATTGCCGACAGAGCCCATAAACCGGCAGATGCTTCTATTTTGATATATTCTTCTACATAGAGCGAAAAAAAACGTTGGCAGGGAACTAACCCTAAGAATGCGAGAAAAATCAACAACAGGTATTCCCAAAATAACTTAGCAAATACGGCAGGTGACCTCCGTTGTCCTGCGGGCGTTACAGTCTCCTGTGCATTCAGTTGTATCAAATCCTTTGGGAACTGCTCTACCGCAAGAGGTTCCGCACCGTCCGGCAACACCGTATTCCTTCCGGTCAGACTTTCCGCACCATTCTTTTTATCTGCCCGAACTTGCAACGGATCATATAAATCGGGCACCCATCGGAGCATTGCCACAAACAACAGTGCCCCCGTACTAATGCTCAGCATCATTGAAATGGGTCTTTTTCCCGAAATAAGCGGATGCAGTTGCAAAAATAGATTCATTCCGACAAAGCCGACAGAACCGAGCGCTCGAATTTTCCCATATTGGGCATTATGCTGTCCAAGCGCTTTTGTTGTGAATCCGTCTAATACCGGTACCATTCCCTTAAAACCTATGGCAAAAATACCAAGGCAGATCGCCGTAACAAAAAAAGAATGGGAGTGGAGGAGCGGTAACAGCAATAGCGCAATATCAAACCCGAATATGCACATGACCAATCCGTAACGACCGGTTTTATCAAGTCGGCGCGTAATAAAGAAAGGTGCACATACACCCGCTATTTCGATAACACCGAGCAGAATACCGATCTGCGCCGTTGAAAACCCGAGTGTTCTAAGCATAATCGGCAGATAGGTATTGACTATCGCATATATTGAAAACAACAAAAAATACGGCATACCTCTGCGCACTATCAGCGGCCGTGTTATCGCCTTTTCCATAAGGTTTATACTCCCCATAATCGGATCATACGAATAATACAAATATGCGAAGGTTTTGTCAAAAAATTTCTATAGTTTTAGCCATTTTAAATTGACAGAAGAGCATTCCGCAGTATACTGAACGCTATGAATATTTCAGAGATTAAAGATCAGATGTGCGACATCTGCCATAAAATGTGGCAGCTCGGCTGGGTAGCGTCAAATGACGGAAATGTATCGGCCAAGTTAGAAGATGGGAATTTTTTGGTAACGCCGACCGGCATCAGCAAAAGCCTTATCACTCCTGAAAAATTGCTGATCATTACCAAGAATTGCGAAATTATCGAAGGAGCTTCCGGTTATAAGCCCTCATCGGAAATTAGAATGCACTTACGCTGCTATCAAGATCGCGATGATGTCGGCGCTGTAGTCCATGCGCATCCGCCTGCCGCAACAGCCTTTGCAGTCGCGCACCTACCGCTGGATCGCTATACAACCATTGAATCGGTTATTACCATCGGTTCGGTACCGCTTACCCCTTATGGAACGCCGTCAACCGACGAAGTTCCCGAAGCGATTGCTCCGTATTTACCCGAACACGACGTGCTTCTTCTCGAAAACCACGGCGCGCTTGCCCTCGGCCGTGATCTTTTAACCGCATATTACCGAATGGAGACCCTGGAGCTTTCGGCAAAAATCAGTATCTACGCCCATATCCTCGGCGGTGAAAAAGAAATTTCTCGCGAAAACATAGACCGCCTCTGCCGTATGCGTGCCGACTATAAGGTATGGGGTAAACACCCCGGATACAAGCATTATCGGAAAGATGAATAAAAAAAGCCTTGAAACATATTGTTTCAAGGCTTTTCGCTCTCTGCTGCATTACCGATAACGATCGGTACCGGCAGATATAAAACTACCAGCGGTAGTGCGCAAAGGCTTTGTTCGCTTCCGCCATACGGTGGGTATCTTCCTTCTTTTTGAAGGCGGTACCGGTATTGTTGTAGGCGTCAATGACCTCGGCAGCCAAACGTTCAGACATTGCATGACCGTTCCGGCTGCGGGCAGCGCCGATAATCCAACGCATTCCGAGCGCCTCGCGGCGGGATTCGCGGATTTCGATCGGCACCTGATAGGTGGCGCCACCAACGCGGCGAGATTTTACCTCGACAAGCGGCTTAACGTTTTCAAGTGCTTTGGTAAATACGGTAAGCGGATCCTCGCCGGTCTTCGATTTAATTACATCAAAGCTGTCATACAAAATAGCCGTTGTAACGGATTTTTTTCCGTCAAGCATCATACGAGCAATAAACTTTGAAAGCACGACGCTGTTATAGCGTGCATCCGGCGCAATCGGTCTATTGATAGTCTTCTTTTTTCGTCCCATAATAAACCTCCCTTACGCCTTGGGCTTCTTCGCGCCGTACTTTGAACGGCCGCGCTTACGATCGGCAACACCGAGCGTATCCTTTGTTCCACGGATGATGTGATATCGCACACCCGGTAAATCCTTAACACGGCCGCCGCGGATTAACACAACGGAGTGTTCCTGTAAGTTATGTCCAATACCCGGAATGTAGGCAGTTACTTCGATACCGTTGCTCAAACGCACACGGGCAACCTTCCGCAATGCGGAATTCGGCTTTTTCGGCGTAACCGTCATTACACGGGTGCATACACCGCGCTTCTGCGGGCATGACTGCAATGCAGGGCTCTTGGTTCGCGAGACGACCGCTTTACGCCCCTGCTTTATCAATTGATTAATTGTAGGCATTTGCCCTAACTCCTTATATCTCTCCGCCAGCACTACGGATTAAGTTATAACAACAGCTGTTTATTTTAATGCACTATATGCAGACTGTCAATCCTCAAAATCCCCAGCATCTCCTGCAGGTTCTTCACGAGGCTCTTCATCATAAGAAGTTTCGACGGACTCCGTATCATCATAGCCGAGATCGTCATCCGTATCAAAATCTTCTTCATCCATCTCCGCTTCGGCTTCGGCAGCTGCCGCTTCTTCCAGCTCGCGTCTGCGCCGCTCGAGAATTTCATTGACCTGCTCGTCCAAGTCGCTCATGTTCTTATCAAAGAGCTTAACCGAACGATACTGCGGCATACCGGTACCGGCGGGAATAAGATGTCCGATAATAACGTTTTCCTTTAAGCCGCGCAGCTCGTCGGTTTTTCCGGCAATAGCGGCATTCGTCAAAACCTTTGTCGTCTCCTGGAACGAAGCAGCCGAGATGAATGAGTCGATATTCAATGCCGCTTTGGTAATACCTTGGAACATCGGACGAGCGATAGCCGGCTGACCGCCTTCCGCGGTAACGCGCTTATTTTCCGCATGGAACTGATACTTATCAACCTGCTGACCGTAGATAAAGCGGGTATCGCCGACGGAAACCACCTCAATCTTACGGAGCATCTGGCGGACAATAACGCCGATGTGCTTATCGTTGATGGAAACGCCCTGCATTCGGTAAACGTCACGGATCTCATTCATCAGATAATTCTGAAGTGCATTTTCACCCAAGATTGCAAGAATATCATGTGGATCAAGGTTACCGTCGCATAGCCGCTCACCCGCTTCAACCGTGTCGCCGTCTCGGACAAGCAGTCGCTTGGACATCGGAACCAAGTGCTTATAATCCTTGCCGTAATGGTCGCGCACAATAACGATGCGCTTACCTTTCAGCAAGCCTTTAAACGAAACGGTACCGGCGACCTGAGCCAGTACTGCAGGCACTTTGGGACGGCGAGCTTCAAAGAGTTCCGAAACACGGGGAAGACCGCCGGTAATATCCTGCGTTCTCGCAGCGGCTTTTGCAAGTTTTGCGATAACGGTACCGGCCTTAATCTGCGTATCTTCTTCGACCATCAGCTGAGCGCCGTCCGGTAGATAATAGAAACCGAGCGCATTACCGGATTCATCAGAAATAAATACACGGGGCTGTAAGGTCATATCCGATTTTAATTCGGAAATATGGCGTTCCACGACGCCGGTTTCATCGTTGACTTCTTCTTCGAGGGTCGAACCGGGGATAATATCCTCAAACCGGACAAATCCGTCCTGTTCCGCAAGAATCGGTTCATTATACGGATCGAAGGTTGCAACAATCGAGGTAGCCGGTACGTAATCACCCTTTTTAATAACAACGGTAGAACCGTTTCTGATTTCGGTCTTCTGTTCGGGCGCCGTCAAATACAACGTCGAACCCTTCAAATAAGCAAAAGCGTTCAGCGGGCTCTTTATAACCGTGCCATCCGCAGCGGTATACAGCACGTCGTCGCGCAGAATGCGAACACCCGTTTCCACCGCAACGGAATCCCCTGCCGCAAGCGTATACTCTTTAAGTACCTTCTCAAACAGAAGCGTACCGCGCCGGGTAAACAAGAGATTGCCGTCATCAAGCGGAATGGATGTTCCCAAAATATCCTTGATGATGACGGGATATTTAAAGGTGATATGATTCTCTTCGGTCGTGCTGCTTGCCGTACCTCCGACGTGGAAGGTACGCATCGTGAGCTGAGTACCCGGCTGACCGATGGACTGTGCGGCGATGATACCGACCGCCTCGCCGATTTCGACAATCTTATTGCGGGCAAGGTTGCGGCCATAGCACTTGACACAAACGCCGTGTTTGGACTCGCAGGTTAATACCGTGCGGAGCTTAACGGTCTGGACGCCTGCTTCTTCGATCTTCGCAGCAATCTCATCGGTGATATATTCGTTTACATCAATTAAGAGCTCATGCGAAATCGGGTGCTCAACCCGCTCGAGCGTATACTTACCGACAATCCGTTCGCTCAAAGATTCAATAACCTCGTCTCCGGATTTTACCGCCGAGTATTCAATACCGTTGATGGTGCCGCAATCTTCTTCATTGACAACAACATCCTGTGCAATATCGACAAGACGACGCGTTAGATAACCGGCATCAGCAGTCTTCAACGCGGTATCGGCAAGACCCTTTCGGGCGCCGTTCGTAGAAATAAAGAATTCGATAACGTTCAAACCTTCTTTGAAGTTTGAACGAATGGGCAACTCGATAATGTCGCCGCTCGGTTTAGCCATAAGGCCTCGCATACCGGCAAGCTGACGAATCTGGTTACGGCTACCACGAGCACCGGAGGTGGCCATCATATAAATTGTGTTGAAGCCGTCCTGATCCTTTGCGAGCGTATCCATCATTATCGTGGTCAACTCTTCGTTTGTCTTTGACCACACTTCAACAACCCTGTTATACCGCTCTTCCTGCGTAATATGACCGCCGCGATACTGATTATATATAGAAAGAACTTCGCTGTTTGCTTTTTCAAGCATAGCCGATTTTTCCGCAGGGATAATGATATCATCCATACTCAACGTCGCGCCGAAGAAAGTCGCATAGTAATACCCGACGGATTTGAGCTTATCGAGCATCTGGACGGTAACCCATGTTCCCTTCGTGCGGTACACGGTTTCAATCAGCTTGCGGATTTGCTTATCATCCAGAGCGGTATTGACAAACGGAACTCCTTCCGGCATCTCTTCGTTAAAGGCGAGGCGGCCGGGCGTCGTTTCAACCTCTTCACCGCGGTACTTAATCTTTATCAGTTCCTGCCAACCGATGGAACCGGCCTCTGCGGCCATCATCACCTCGGCAACTGAAGAATACCGGCGAACATGCTGACCTTCCTTTAATGAACGCTGCTTGGTTAAATAGTACAAACCGAGAACCATATCCTGTGACGGATATACGATTGTCTTTCCGTTTGCAGGGTCGAGCAAGTTTCTGCTTGAAAGCATCAGCGTCCAACATTCCATCTGCGCCGCCTGTGTAAGCGGTACGTGAATAGCCATCTGGTCACCGTCGAAGTCCGCGTTGAACGGTTTACAAACGAGCGGGTGCAGCTTAATAGCCTTCCCTTCGACAAGAACCGGTTCAAAGGCCTGAATACCGAGCCGGTGCAGCGTCGGCGCACGGTTCAACATAACGGGATGTTCGCTGATAACCTCATCGAGAATGGCAAAAACCGGAGCGGCCTCCTGCTCAACCATAATCTTTGCTTTCTTGATATTGGAAACGATTTCTTTTTGCACGAGCTTTTTCATAATGAACGGCTTGAAAAGCTCCATTGCCATCTTGGTGGGCAAGCCGCACTGCCACAGCTTTAATTCGGGACCGACAACGATAACCGAACGCCCCGAATAGTCAACGCGCTTACCGAGCAGGTTCTGGCGGAAGCGCCCTTGCTTACCCTTGAGCATATCGGAGATAGACTTGAGCGGGCGGTTTGACGAACCTTTAATGACACGCTTCCGCTTCGAATTATCGAACAAAGCATCTACCGCTTCTTGCAGCATCCGCTTTTCGTTGCGGATAATGATATCGGGTGCTTTTAAGCTCATCAAGCGAGTTAAGCGGCTATTCCGGTGAATAACGCGGCGGTACAAATCGTTTAAATCCGAAGTTGCAAAGCGTCCGCCGTCCAACTGTACCATCGGGCGCAAATCGGGCGGAATAACCGGAATCACATCGAGAATCATCCATTCGGGCTTATTGTTTGACGTTCTGAAATGCTCGACAATTTCGATGCGCTTTAAAAGCCGCTTATCGCTTTTTGCACCCTTTTCGATCATCTTCATTCTGAGCTGAGCAGCGAGCTCATCCAGATTTAAGTTGCTTAATAAGGTTTTAACGGCTTCCGCTCCCATATTTGCGGTAAAGGCGCCGCCGTACCGTTCCTGAGCATCGCGATATTCGTCTTCGTTTAACAGCTGATTTTTCTTTAAATCCGTTCCACCCGGCTCAATGACAATGTACTTTTCGTAATACAACACCGAACGGAGCGCCGCAACCGGTAAGTCCAGCAAAAGCCCCATTCGGCTCGGTACCGACCGATAGTACCAGATATGAGAAACAGGTGCTGCCAATTCGATATGCCCCATACGCTCGCGGCGTACTTTAAAATGAGTAACCTCGACACCGCAGCGGTCGCAGATAACGCCTTTGTAACGGATTGATTTAAACTTACCGCAATAGCATTCCCATTCTTTTGTAGTACCGAAAATACGCTCGCAGAAAAGCCCTTCCCGCTCAGGACGCAGGGTACGGTAGTTAATTGTTTCGGGTTTCTTTACTTCGCCGTACGACCACGCGCGGATCGCTTCGGGCGAAGCTAATTTAATCATAATATTGTCGAAATCTTGTATATCTCTCATAGCCCATCCTCATCTCAATTAAAACTTGGAGCTGTTTTCGGTGATTAATTCTTCATCACGCTCGGTCAGCGGGATTTGCTTTCCTTTTTCATCGTAAATTGTGAAGTCCAACGCCAAACCGCGCAATTCCTGTACCAATACGTTAAACGATTCGGGAATTCCGGCGGCGGTTGCGGCTTGTCCCTTCACGATAGACTCATATATCTTGGAACGTCCGTGCATATCGTCCGACTTAATGGTTAAAAGCTCCTGCAGCGTATTGGCCGCACCATAAGCTTCGAGCGCCCACACTTCCATTTCTCCCAAACGCTGACCGCCGAACTGAGCCTTACCGCCGAGCGGCTGCTGAGTTACCAACGAATACGGGACGGTGGATCGGGCATGCATCTTGTCGTCAACAAGGTGAGCGAGCTTCATAAAATAAATAACTCCGACAAATACGTCGTTCTGGAAGGGCATACCGGTTCGTCCGTCACGCAGCTTCACCTTTGAGTTGGCGGGGATACCCGCTTCAACCAGTTTCTTCTCGATTTGCTCATTGGTCGGCGACTGGAATACGGGCGCTTCGTACCATTCGTCAAGGCGCAAGCCCGCGAGGCCGAGTTCCGACTCCAAAATCTGACCGATATTCATACGAGAAGGAACACCGAGCGGATTTAAGCAGATATCGAGCGGCGTACCGTCTTCCATATACGGCATGTCTTCTTCCGGCAAAATGCGGGCAACGATACCCTTGTTTCCGTGGCGGCCGGCCATCTTATCACCCTCGCGCAACTTACGTTTTGTCGCGATGAGAACTTTGATAAACTCATCAACACCCGGATTAAGATCATCACCCTGAGAACGCTTCAAGCGCTGTACATCGATAACCGTACCTTCAACACCGTGCGGTACGCGCAATGAGGAGTCGCGAACATCCTTTGCCTTCTCACCGAATATCGAATTGAGCAGCTTAAACTCAGGTGTCGTCTCCGACTCGTTTTTAGGCGTAATCTTTCCGATTAATATATCGCCGGAGCGGACTTGCGCACCGATGCGGATAATACCTTCCGCATCAAGGTTATCGAGGCTTTTTTCAGACTTATTGGGAATATCGCTGGTAATCCGCTCCGAACCGAGTTTGGTCTCACGGACTTCCGTCGTAAACTCTTTAATATGCACCGACGTGAACATATCTTCTTTCAGCACGCGACGGGAAATCAAAATAGCGTCTTCGTAGTTATACCCGTTCCACGGCACAAAGCCGACCAGAATATTGCGGCCGAGTGCGAGCTCTCCCTGATAGGTTGCAGGCCCGTCGGCAATAACATCACCGACTTCTACATGCTGTCCGACGGCAACGATCGGTCGCTGATGATAGCAGGTATCCTGATTGGTACGCTGATATTTCAGCAGCGTATAGTCGCGAACCTTTTCCTCCGTTCCTTCCGGCGCGTCCGATTCAATGGAAATCTTCTCGGAGGAAACGAACGTAACCGTACCGCTCCGCTTTGCTTTGACTAACACACCCGAATCATACGCGCACTTACCTTCCATACCGGTACCGACACGAGGCGGTTCGGGGAATACGAGCGGTACACCCTGCCGCTGCATGTTTGAACCCATGAGCGCACGGTTTGCGTCGTCATGCTCAAGGAAAGGAATGAGCGATGCAGACACGGAAATAATCTGTTTGGGCGACACGTCCATGTACTGTACTTCTTTTGAATTACGCGTCGTGTAGTCTCCCTGATGGCGACATGCAATCTGTTCTGCTGTAATCGTGCCATCGCTCTGCACTGCAGTGGACACCTGTGCAATGTAATATTTATCTTCGTCCATCGCCGAAAGGTATTCAACCTCTCGGGTTGCAACACCGTTGACAACCTTGACATACGGTGCTTCCAAAAAGCCGTAGTCATTGACATGCGCGTAGCTTGCCATCGATACGATAAGACCGATATTCGGACCTTCCGGCGTTTCAATCGGGCACATCCGTCCGTAATGGGTGTAGTGAACGTCGCGGACTTCAAAACCGGCGCGATCGCGAGAAAGACCGCCGGGGCCTAATGCATTCAGACGGCGTTTATGGGTAAGCTCCGCGAGCGGATTAACCTGATCCATAAACTGTGAAAGCTGACTTGCCCCGAAAAATTCTTTAATGGTTGCCACGATAGGCTTTATGGAAATAAGCTCTTGCGGCTTAATCGTTTCAATTTCTTTTGACCCCATCCGCTCGCGCGCAATCCGCTCCATACGGAGGAACGCGGTTTTAAGCGTATTGGTCATCAGCTCACCGACGGAGCGGACACGTCTGTTACCGAGGTGGTCGATATCATCGATTGAAGCGTCTCCGATGTAAACCTGAATGAGATACTTCATCGTATTTACAATATCGTCGAGGATAAGCGTACATTCTTCAACGGAATGCTCGTAATCAAATTTTTTATTCAGTTTATACCGCCCCACACGTCCGAGATCATATCGACGAGGAGAGAAAAACATCGAGGTCAAATCTTTCTCGGCAGCTTCTACTGTCATAGGATCGCCGGGCTTTAAAGCGGCGTAAACAACAGACAGCGCCTCTTCCTTCGTCGGCTCCTGCCCTTTTGCAGTATCGGCAAAACGGATTTCCTCCCGTTCAAAGCAGTTGATGATAACGGGAGAATCAAGACTACCCTCTTTTTTGAAATCGATAACAGTAACTTCGGCGATATGGTTTTGGCGAAGCTCATCGACAACGTGCGGATGAATCTTTTCACCGGCCTGATAAAGTATCCGTTCTCCGGATTCGTCGGTCACGGTAACCCGCTTGGCAAGCACACGACCTACCAGCTTATCGTATTCCGTTGTCCCTTCCGCAATCGGCAACACTTCGGTTTTATAGAAAAAGTCAATAATCTGTTCGCGGGTTTCATATCCCAGTGCCCGTAAAAACAGGGTTCCTAAGATACGTTTTTTCTTATCGAGCTTTGCATAAATCAGATCTTTTTTCTGGTCAATTTCAAATTCAAGCCAGCTTCCACGATAGGGAATAATCCTGCTTGAATAGACGCCTTTATCATGAGAAAAAATAACGCCCGGAGAGCGGTGTATTTGAGATACGACGACGCGCTCGGCACCGTTGATGATAAAAGTACCGCGTTCGGTCATCAACGGAATATCACCCATATAGATGCTCTTACGGCGGATTTCACCGGTTTGGTTAAATACCAAATCTATCTGAGCCTTTAACGGAATGGCATAAGTCAAGCCTTTCTGCTTGCACTCGTATTCGCTGAATTTAATATCATTTTCATCAAGCGTATACGATTGATACTCCAACGTCATATCGCCATTCGGGCTTTCGATCGGGAAGGTTGTCCGAAACACATCCTCCAAACCGACTTCCTCCGAAGTATTCCCGCTTTGGTGTGTTCCGCGGCGCAAAAATTTTTCATACGATGCGAGCTGAATGTCAATTAAATTAGGCAGCTCCATAAAATTTTGGATATTTTTTCCGATATATTGGCGATTAACCGTTTTCCGCACAGGCATCCCGTTATCCCCCTTCTCTCGCCCGAGCAGTTCCGCGTCTCTATCAAAACTTAGAATGAGCACAACGTACTGCACAGCACATAGTATACAACCGTCTTACAATCGACCCATTTTTTAAAACAGACTTTTTAAGCAGCTTTTTATTTTTACTACCATATTTTTACCTGTTTAAACTACAAAAGCCTCCCCTATTCACGAGGAAGCTTAACATAGTGTTTGAGAAAAAATCAGAGAATCAAACAATAGCCGGTTGCATAGCACAACCGGCTCATATTAAAAGAATTAAGCAATCGTAATCTCTGCACCGGCAGCTGTCATGGCCTCTTTAATCTTCTGAGCTTCTTCTTTAGAAACATTCTCCTTCAATACTTTCGGAGCGCCTTCTACAAGTTCTTTTGCCTCTTTAAGACCGAGACCGGCAATAACGTTTCTAACCTCTTTGATTACGCCGATTTTCTTGCTGGGATCTGTCAAACCTTTCAGCGTTACGGTAAATTCAGTCTGCTCTTCAGCAGCCGCCGCACCGCCTGCAGCGCCACCGGCAACAACTGCAACCGGAGCAGCAGCTGTTACGCCGAATACTTCTTCCATCGACTTAATCAATTCGGAAAGCTCAAGGATTGTTTTCTCTTTGATTGCCTCAATAATTTGTTCGTTTGTTAATGCCGCCATATTATCTTCTCCTATAAATTAAAATTTCACAGCTTATACAAGCTGCAGTAACGGCAGACAGGAAGACAGCGCATGAAGCCTGACTGCCGCATTCAAAAATCGGGAATCTCTAAAAAACCAACGAATTTTTAGGGATACCCGGTTATGCTTCAGCTGATGCAGGAGCAGAGCCGGAAGCACTGCCTTCTTTATCAACGATAGCTTGAAGGGTACGCACAAACTTTGCAGTCGTTGCATTAACCGTAGACATAAACATTGCAATAAGCTCTTTTTTGCCGGGTAATTTTGAGAATGCTTCAATCTTTGCAGCATCGTAGAATTCCCCGTCAACTACTGCGCCCTTTACCACCAGCGCAGGAGTTTCTTTTGCAAATTCAAATAATGTTTTCGCCGCGGCGTTAGCATCTTCGCTCATCATTGCAACCGCAGTAGGATCGACCAAATAGTCTTTAACGTCCAAATTAACGGAATCGAAAGCGATGCGTGCAAAATTATTGCGCACAACTTTGTAGGTGCAATTATTTTCGCGAAGCTTTGCGCGCAACTGTGTAATCTGCTCGACAGACAACCCGCGGTATTCCGTAAAAATGAAAGACGAAGCAGCTTTTAACTCATTCGTAATATTTTCGATAGCAGCCGTTTTTGCAGGCTGCGGTTTATGTGCTCGCAGTGCCATCTTATTCTCCTACCTTATAGTCAAGCCAGACTCCCAGCCCCATCGTAGAGCTGATGGAAACCGACTGAATAAAATCAGCCTTTGCATCAGCGGGCTTTTTTCGTCCGATTTCAGTTAAAAGGATTGTAATATTCTCGGCAATTTTATCCGTATCCATCGAAACCTTACCGATTGCAAGATGCACAACACCAGTTTTATCGGCACGGAATTCAACACGACCCTTTTTAAGCTCATTGATAGCGGCACCGATATCAGCGGTAACCGTTCCCGTCTTGGGGTTTGGCATCAAGCCTTTCCGACCAAGCACCATACCAAGTCGCCCGACATCCTTCATCATATCAGGAGTAGCAACGGCAATATCGAAATCAAGCCAACCGCCTTTAACCTTTTCGATATACTCGGCAGCACCGGCATACGCAGCACCGGCCTCCAAAGCTTCTTTTACGCGATCTTCTTTACAGAATACCAATACCCGTTTCTCACCTCTAAACTGATGCGGTAAAACAACGGTATCACGAACGCTTTGGTTTTTACCAAGTTTCAGGCTCACATGCACTTCAACCGTCTCATCGAACTTCGCAAACTTCAGCTCTTTCACCAACTCCACAGCTCTAGGAATAGAGAAAAGAGCAGCGCTATCGTATTTTTTCAACGCATTGCGGTAATTTTTTCCGTGTTTCATTAGCGCTCAACCTCCACACCCATACTTCGTGCAGTCCCTGCAATAATCTTCTTTGCGGCTTCCAGATCATTTGCAGTAATATCAGGCATCTTCATTTTTGCAATTTCTTCAAGCTTTGCTTTCGACAAAGTTGCAACCTTTTGAGTTATGGAATTTGAAGAACCTTTTTGAATATTACACGCTTTTCTGATAAGAACCGCAGCAGGCGGAGTCTTCAAGATAAAAGTAAAGCTTTTATCCGAATAGACGGTAATAACAACCGGAACAACCAGTCCCTGCTCCATTGACTTTGTGCGGTCGTTAAACTGTTGCACAAACTGGGGAGCGCTTACGCCATGCGGTCCAAGCGCAGGCTCGACAGGCGGAGCAGGCGTCGCCTTTCCGGCAGGACACTGCAATTTAATAACCGCAGTAACCTTTTTCTTTGCCATAATTATCTCCTTCTGGTACTAACGGGAAACCATTTCCCTCCCATAAAATGAAAATCAAAAAAAAGACACGGAAACATTGTCGAACGCTTAAGTGTTAAGAAATATCCCTTAAATCAATTCAACCTGAAGCATATCCACTTCAACGGGAGTAGTTCTACCAAATATAGCAACCATCACCCGCAGCTTATTGCGATCCGCCATAACTTCTTCTACAGTGCCGGTAAAGGTATCAAAAGGTCCTTCTATAATTTTAACCTGCTGACCGGCTGTAAACAACTGAGCCGCCCGAGCTTTTTCACCTTTGATTTCACCGGACTTCTGCAAAACACTTTTCGCTTCATCCGCAGAAATGGACTGAGGGCGCGCATCACCGACAACCCCCAAAAACCCGGTAACGCCGTGTATCCTTCTAATCGGAGTACAAACCCCCTTCCAGTTTACAGCAGGCAAGTCCATTTCAATAAGAATATAACCGGGTAAAAACTTTCGGCGAACAACTCGCTTTTTACCGTCTTTCACCTCAGTCAATTCCTCTTCGGGAATCTTAATCTCAGAGATAACTCCGGCAGGAATTTCGCCATTCTCTATCAACGAACGTATTGCACGCTCTATTCTCTTTTCATACCCTGAAAAGATATGCAAAATATACCATTCTTTAGCCATAACCGTTCCTTAAAAGAACCAACCCAAACAAGCGACAAAGAATGTATCGACAACACCAAGAAAAATAGCAACAAGAATGGTAGAAACAATAACAACCTTCACAGCAGAAACAACATCATCACGCGTAGGCCAAACAACCTTACGAAGCTCGGCAACACATTCTTTTCCAAAAGTAATTATTTTTGACATATCTACCCCTTTTTTATGAAACAGGCCAGGAAGGACTCGAACCCTCAACATTCGGTTTTGGAGACCGACGCTCTACCATTAGAGCTACTGACCTCTATTTAAAAGCCGCAGGCCATTAGGTCGGTCGGACTTCAAATACTTATTTAACTTTTGCTTCTTTATGTAAGGTATGTTTACGATCAAACGGACAATATTTGCTTAACTCAAGCTTACCCTGAATATTCTTCCGGTTCTTTGCGGTCGTATAATTTTTTCGCTTACACTCAGTACATTGCAGTGCGATAAGCTCAACAGATGTTTTCTTAGCCATCACAAACCTCCTATAAAACCAAAAAGCTTCCGAGCGGAATCGAACCGCTGACCCCAACCTTACCATGGTTGTGCTCTGCCGACTGAGCTACAGAAGCAAAATGACAGCTGAGGATACCAGAAGAACGGGAAAGTGTCAAGGACTCAGAGAAAATTTTACGGATTAAAGAGGCCTGCTTCCGGAGCGCGCACACGTACAAGAGCGGCATAAGCATCTTTATTTTTTTCGATAAACTCGGCGATCGGTATCCGTTCACTGTTCTCATAGATATCAACGTGGAATTCGCCCCAACCGTCAAAATACGGAAAGAATACAACTACCCTGTCATACATTCTCAGCTCCGTAGCTGAAGACACCGTGCTGACACATGCAAGATAAAAATGATCAGGCTCGACGAGAGTAAAATAATATAAAAGCGGTAAAAGATACGATATCTGATACCCTGCATATCGTTGATACCCCAAAAAAGCAGGTTGTTTTAGCAATCCGGTTTTTGCATTCGTATTTATCGGGATCGCCGCGCCGGTAAGCGCAAAAGGACAACTATTCACATCCAATCCGGAAGAGTCGGGATAAACGGTACGATTCAAATTCAAGCTTAAAGCGGCAGCACCAAGATTGCGTATCCAATCCAATCCGAAAAAGACATTTTCGGTATCCAGATACGGCCTTATAAAATGTGTTTTAGGCGCATCAGTCTCACGTTTTAACGCTTCAATAACCGTCCCCTGCCCTGCAATGGGACGGATCATCCCATCGATAATCCACTTTGCAAAGCCGGCCGAATCAACACCACCGATTATTTCAGAACGGATTTGGTCGATATTCATCGAAGCCGTTATTTCCGCTTCGGTTTGCGGTTGCGAGCTACTGATGTGCACAGGTTTCCCGTCGTGGTCAAAGCAACCGTCTTTCAATCGTACTAAGTGATACCGAAGATTTTCGACTATGCGCGACATCGTTTTAACAGAGCTGTTATCACGTGGCGGATTAAATAAATCCCATGGAATGATTGCTTGACTCAAGGATTTCAACCGTAAAAGCGAAATATGGTAAAGCGTTTCAAAAGGGACGCCTATGGCAATATCCTTTCGCACATACGCATTAAAAAGACATATATCGATAAACGATTTGCCGCTGTAAGCTTTTTGACTCGCAGGTCGGAGAGAAATCGAAAGAGCAGGATTTTCGCGCGGGTATATCTTGATCGATAAGGGAGCCCCGGTATCAACCCTTCGGTACAGTATCCATGTACCTTGCGGTATAAGATTGTGCTCCGGGAAACTGTAATCAGTAAGATGGGGAACAATAGAGATAGTGTAAATATTCCTACTGTCTTCCGCATACTTCCCCGATACCGTAAACGTATTTCCTTTTGAATCCGTATGCAATTCGGGCGCCTTTTTGATGACTTTTTCAATCGGGGCGGAAAACCATGAGGCCGTAATCGCTTCGCGAATTTCAGCAGAATCCGGTATTTGATCCAAGGGATAGAGGCGCACAGCTTTCAGATCCTTACCGGCTACCGTTTCTACCGTAACAACGGATTCTTTACTCTCAGTACTTTTTTTTACCGCCGTTGAATTCGGTGCGGGCACATCAGCTCCGAAAGCTGTTGTTATACCTACTATGCATATGAGAATACTTCCTATTAGACAAGAAGACATCCTAAAACAAGCGCTTTTCATACTTCTATGGTATCGGCATTTCCACATCATATCTTAAAGCAGTATCACGACGCCCTTAAAAACAAACCGAATTCTTAGAAACATCTATCAATCTTCCAATTCGGGAATCCGGTCTTTCAGCTCACGTAAAAACTGTTCACCGCTTACTCCCTCTCTCAAACAAATAAACACACAGTTATCCCGACCGGCAATAATACCGAGAACGGAGTCAAACCCCATATTTTCGAGCGCCATCGAGATTAATTCGGTATGTCCCGAATATGTTTTGATAACCGCCATATTTCCCGAATAATCTATAGAAATATACCCGCGCAAAAAATCTTGGATGCCTGCTTGCTCCGCTTCATGGGGGTGGTCTTCACTCGGCACTGTATAAACATAATCGCCCTTCCCATTAGAAACCTTACTCACCTTAAGCATCTTTAAATCACGTGACAAAGTTGCCTGCGTAACGGAAAATCCTTCACGATCCAAATAGCCGAGCAGCATCTCCTGAGATTCAATCGGGTATGATTTTATCAATTTTCTGATTGTTTTTAATCTTGTTAGCCGTTGTTTCACTTATGCCACCTATAGAATAATAGTGCATAAATATTCAAAAAAGTCAATAAAATTAAAAAATATCGGAAAAATATGCATAATTTTGCATAAAATTCCGTACAGAAAGGGAATCCCTCGCTTAAAATATTTTTAATGCGGATTGCCCCGGATATATGCCGCTTTTCTTAAAGTATAAGCATGGCATCGCCGTAAGAGAAAAAACGGTATTTTTTTTCTATTGCATGGCGGTAAGCGGCAAAGATATTGTCGCGGCCGGCAAATGCGGATACTAACATAACGAGGCTCGACTGCGGCGTGTGAAAGTTGGTAAGCAGCGCTCCGGTAAGCCCGAACTGAAAGCCGGGATAAATGAAGATGTCGGTCGCCTGCATCCCGCGACTCAGCTGCTGCACATCGGACTTCCATGCAGATTCGAGCGTCCGCACCGAAGTTGTCCCGACAGCAAGGATGGTTTTACCGCTCCGGTGAGCGTTTTCAACCATCTCTGCCGTTTCATCGGAAATAAAGAACTTTTCGGAGTGCATTGTATGTTCTTCGACCACTTCAGTCCGCACCGGTAAAAACGTACCGAGCCCGACATGCAGCGTTACGGCGGTTCGTGCAATATGCCGCTTATCCAGTTCCTGTAAAATCGGCTCCGTAAAGTGGAGCCCGGCGGTAGGAGCCGCAACCGATCCGGTGTTCTTTGCGTACACGGTCTGGTACCGCGCGGCATCTTCATTCGTGTCGCCGCGCTTGATATACGGAGGCAGCGGGATATGACCGTTGGCTTCAAGCCAACGGTCATCAATGCAGCGGTCAAAGCGTACATATTTGCAATCAGGCTCCGCTGCATTGGGGGAAGGAGGTGGAATCAACACGGCACGGGTGCCGTCGTTAAAGGTGTACTCCTTCCCCTCCCGCTGCCGCTTGGCACGCTTTACGATGGTTTTCCACACAAAGCCTTCGTCGAGCGGTTCAATCAACAAAAACTCAGCCTCGCCGCTGGCGGTATGGGCATACAAACGGGCATGGCGCACCTTTGTGTTGTTAAACACCATTAAATAATCAGGCGATAAAAAATTTGGCAAGTCGGAAAACATCGCATCGGTTAACGTCCCCGTCCGTCTATGTAACACGAGCAGCCGGTCATTTCCGCGTTCGGCTGAAGGGTACTGCGCAATTAATTCTTTCGGAAGATCAAAATCAAAATCTTTAGTAAACATAAGGCCTCAAAAACGGCGAATACTATACCCGAAAACCTCCCCCAGTGACAAGGTAACCGATCAGGGTTGTTCTTTACAGCCCCGCAGAATAATGGAGACATATACTACAAAGAAGTCGGTAGGTTCGCCCCATGCTTGCGACTCTATAAATAATATTTTTGGTGTTCAGGATATACGCCCCGCTCCAGAACACGGTTGACTTGCGCAAGCATTGCGTCCCGATCCTGTGGCAGCGTTCCTTTCAGCGTTAAAAAGTTGGAGGCGTGATTGGAGCGGAAAATCACCGGAGCGGTCATCTCTTCAACATGGATATTTTCTAATATCAGCTTTAGTTCTTTAACGACTTCCTCAATCCCGACGATTGTGTATTTCCCTTCGGCGGCGGCTTTGGTAAGATAGCTACCGTCCTCAAGCCGCAGGGTAAGAAGCCCCGCATAGGTCAAATACATTTTGGAGATAATCTCGCCGGTTTTAATCGCATGCTGCGTATTGTCCCGTTCGGCGCCGTTAATCCCTAAAATAAAGGTGGCCGACAGCTCCATCCCCGCATCTTTCACCTTGTATGACAGTTTAATAAGCTCAGCCGCCGTTGTTCCCTTTCGGATAAACTTGAGCGTTTCATCATCGCCGCTTTCCACACCGAGATACAAAAGCGTCAATCCCTTTGAGGCCAACAGCTGCAATTCTTCCGGAGATTTTTGTCTGATATTGAGATGAGTTGCATAGCAGGACACCCGTTTGCACTGAGGAATAACGTCAGCAATCGCGTCCAACACCTCAACCAAATATTCCGTCGGGGCGGTTAACGCGTCGCCGTCAGCCAAGAACACCTTATCGACACGGCGATAGTGTTCGGCAAACATCGCAAGTTCCTGCTTCACCGTTTCAATCGGCTTAATCCGGAATTTTTTTGTCTGATACATTCCACAAAAGACACAGCGATTATACGAACAGCCGAGTGTTACCTGTAAGATTAAAGAATAGGCCTCGCTCGGCGGACGGTATAGCGGATAATCATAAGGGTCGTAAAGTGAATATTTCATGCTCATCGGCAATTACGAAAACAGCAGCGATCCGAAAACATCGTAAAAGAGTTTTCCGAATAGCAGCACGATAACGCAGATCATCAGCGGTTTGATAAACGCAGTGCCTTTTTTTATTGCAAAACCCGCCCCGATATAGTTTCCGATGATGCCGAATACGGCGGCAGGAATTGCAATGGAATAGATGACCTTGTTGCCGGTTATAACAGCAATGAGTGATGCATAATTCGATGCAAGATTCATGACTTTTGCATTGCCGGAAGCGGTTTTAAGGTCGTACTTCATCCCTACAGAAAAAACGATAATCGCGATGGTACCCGTTCCCGGTCCGATCAGTCCGTCATAAAATCCGATCACCAATCCTGCACAGGCAGCTAAAATAAACGCTTTCTTTTTAGGAATATCAGCTGATTGATTTTCCGCACCGAAGTTGCGCTTGAATAAAAGGAGCACGGCGACAATCGGGAGGACGATAACCAATACGGTTTTAAGCGTTTCTTGATTAATCATCAATGCAATTCTTATACCGAGGTACGAAGCTACAAATGAACAGACTGCGGAAATTGCAGCGACCTGCCAGTCGACCGCTCCGTTTTTAAAAAAACGCGCTGCGGAAAGTGTGGTTCCGCATGCAGAGGAAAACTTATTGCACCCGATTGCCGTATGCGGCGGAAGCCCGACAAACAGATACGCAGGCAGCGAGATTAATCCACCACCCCCTGCCGCGGAATCGACAAAACCCGCCAAAAAAACGAAGAACCACAGGAACACAAGCGCCCAAATACTTAAATGCATAATTATATTCTATCATCCTTTTGTTCTTTTGAAAATATACGATGCATCTACTGCGTCGTACAGCAAAAAAGTGTCCTCAACGTATCAAAGATACGCCTGCGGTACTTTTTTGCCTAACTCCTTGTATCTGCACCGTCTCTTTTCAAAAGCGTTGGAAGGAGGCTTTCAGTAGCGGCATGGATGCCGCTGGTTCCACGCAGAAACAAGTTTGTTTACAAACTTGCAGCCCAAAATGAACACGGATGTTCATTTTGGGCGAGGTCCAGTCAGTAGCGTGTTTGAACCGATGATATAGTATTTTTTACAACAAACGTATATATTGATAGTGTTCTCTTATCTTATATTCATGGGATGAACAAAGGCGGTTTTGTATGGATAATCTGAAGAAAAATTTAGCGGACAAAAAAAAAGAGCGAGAAGATTTACAAACAATGCTTAATTCATTGTACAGAGAATACGGCGAAACCCAATTCGAATATGTTTTGCAACGTAAAGAAACGACACCTCACATTGACGAACGGGACTTTGAGGCGTGGAAAATACTGAGAGAGTCCCGCCGAAAGGATTCGGATACTATTTTGAGCATCAAAACGGCACAATCGCGGCAAAATGAATTAAAAGCTTTTTCCAAGGAAGTCGACAAACTGTTAAATGAACGGCAGCGCACATATCAAAAAGCACGAAACGATTTTATTTTGCTGTTCTTTCAAACCTATCAAAATAATTCACTACCGCAAATTGCACAGATTGCACAATCAATTGGACCGCTCAAAGAGTCTATCGAAAAGGTACAGCAAGACAAACAAGAACTTGAACGCCAAAAAAACGATGCACACTTTTTTAAAAAGCTGACCTTGAGTCCGCAGCTGTTATCGTTAAAAGGGAAATTAGCCGGCCTACAGAAAAAAATGAACGAGCAAATTATTGCTGCAGGAGAAGAGTTCCTCACCGATACTGTTATAAAAGAGGTACGCGGAGCTTCCTTTCCGGAACAACTTGAAGCAGCGTATCTTGCCCTCCAAGCAATCGTTTCAAAACAAGATGAGACGGAAGACAGAAAGGAAGCGTTGACTGCCGAGCAGAAAAAGCTTGAAGAAACGCTAGCGGAATGCGGTGTTATCGATACCCCCCAGAAACGAATCAATACACTGACTGAAACCATAAAAGATACGGATGAAAAAATTGAAGAAGCCGAGAGACGGCAAGGTTCGCAGTATAGCGATATCTTTTATACCGATGCAGGAATGAGAACCGGCGAATCCCTTACCGGCGTACCGGATCTGTTTAAACCGTATTTAGACTCCATTGCGGAGTATCGCGTAAAGCTGGAAAAAAATGCAATCGACATCGAATATATCGGAAACGAAATTGCTCTTGCCGGCGAGGTACATAAAATAGAAACATTACAAAAAGCAATTGCCGGGTATAAAGACGGCATTACGCAGTACGAAAAGCTCATCGAAACAGCCGAACGGGATATCGCACGGGCAGAAGAAATAAAACTGGGACTTCAGGAAAAAAATAATGAACTGAAATCTCAAGGTTCAGCGGACTGAGGAGGAATTCGGCTGATAGCTCTCAGTTCCCATTTTTTCGGTTTAAAGAAACCTCGAGCGTATATAGCGCCGAAACCGGGTTCATACAGATGGATTTTTCGTATCTGCTTTGTTATGTTCCATTTTTTGATATACATACCATAAGATTCCAGAAAATTGAGCGGCTGCAGCTTCGTAAAACCGCATCGAGTATCGTATGCAGCCGTTGCAATCTCAATGTAAACGCTGTAAGGGGCATTAAGCTCCAGCTCAAGCGGATTTTGATTTTTAGTAAAACAAGCTCCGACTTGTACGCTCACTATAGTATCTATCGGTAAGAGCTGCTCGACAGGATATCCTCCGTAACTAAATGAGGCTCGTGCATTGCGAAGAATTTTTCCCGAAATTTCAAGCCGCTTATTATTCACGGCAAGATAACGGTACATACAATCGATCAGTTCAAACAAGTTAATACCTGTATCTGCTGCTGTGCCGAGTATGAGTTGTATATCATCATCACTTGTATAATATATGGTATTCTTTTGCATCGGCAGTGCCGAAACTGTTTTTTCAATAATAGGATAGGCATCATCAGCGCTCATACCCACTAAGAGAACAGAAGAAAAAAACAAAAGATATAAAACAGGTAATAATTTTTTATGCATTATAAATAAAATCCTTTCTTTACGGCAAAGTCCATTCTATTTTTTTTGTTTCACGCTGCTCAAAGGCTTCCATAAGCAGCGGCTCTATGTCTATACGCGCATAGATATCTTCGGCATCTTTCTGCCGTGTATGCAGTACCGGATGTTTGGGAGAAAACAGTACACAGCAATCTTCATACGGCAGTATGGAAGTTTGATAGGTACCGATATCAACTGCATACCGTATGATTTCTTCCTTATCCATGCCGATAAGCGGACGCAGGATCGGGAGTTTTGCACAGCTGTCGGTAATTGTAAGGTTTTCGATCGTTTGGCTTGCCACCTGCGCGAGGCTCTCTCCCGTAACCAAGCACTGCGCATTAACCTTTTCAGCCAGCATTTCGGCCGTGTGCATCATACACATACGGAGCAGGAGCGTCAAATAGGGTTCCGGCACCGTCCGCTTGAGGTGCTGCTGCACCTTGGTAAACGACACGACGGTAAGGTACCCGCCAAGCCCGTAACGGGCTAAAATACCTGCTAAGGTTTCTACCTTTTGCTGAGCTTCCGGCGATGTATACGGATGGGAATGAAAATACACGTAATCGACTTTCATACCGCGGAAGAGCATTTTGTATCCGGCAACGGGAGAGTCGATTCCGCCCGAGAGCAGCAGCAGCGCCCGTCCCGAACAGCCGCAGGGGAGGCCTCTCCTGCCGGTATGCTCTACGCCGTAAATGAACGCTTGCTTTTCGCGTACCTCGATGCTGATAACCGCATCGGGGTTATGCACATCGACGGTTAAAATCCCCGCCGTATGGATAGTTCCGCCTACTTCCCGCGCAATGTCATACGACGTGAGGGGAAATTGCTTATCGGCGCGGCGGGCTTCAATTTTAAAGGTGCGTGCACCTTGCGCCTGCAGCGCTTTGGCTTCGGTAACAGCCGTTTCGGAAATGGCTTCGAGCGTTTTATCCACCGGTTTTGCCTGCGCCCAGCTTGTAATGCCGAAAAGGTGATTTAGAGCCGCTTCTACCCGCGGCTGCAAGGCCTCGTCAGCCCGTACATACATCCGCCCGGCGCGCACCTGTACGTTCGGCGCCGCTCCGTCAAAATAGCTTCTGAAGTTTTGCGCAAGCCGTCGCTCAAAATCCTTTAGGTTCCCTTTTTTAAGATTGATTTCTCCGATTTTTGCCAGATAAAAAAGCTCCGCCATGTGAGTCTCGTTAAACCTCCGTTACATTGTTACAGCACACCTCTAAAAACTCGGTTAGATTTGCTTCGCATCCTTCGAAATAGAGGTGCGCTACATTGTTAAATCGTGCCCGCGATAGCGGTGCCGAACGTAATTGCATGCTCGAGGGACACCACATCAAAATAAATGCCGCGTTTTTGTGTCAGCGCCCGATAGAGGTGCGCGATGACAGCATCATGCAACCGGTACGTTTTTAAAAACGTTGTACCCTCCGCAAGGATACAAACCGGCAGCGCAGGATTTTTTCCCTTGCCTGTTTTAATGACAGCCGCCGCGATATTCCCCGCAGCGAGCCGTGCCGTGCGCATAATCAGCGCATCCAATATCCGGTAGAGAACCTCGCGGTCTTCCTCCGTGCCGCCGGTTAACAGCTGTCCGAGTGGGGTTTGATCGGAATACGGCGCTTGCAAAAAGCGGTTTACATCGATGAGCGGAAGGTCGGCAATGGAAGCAAACGCTTTTTTAACGCCGGCGGAAAAAAGATTGTCCGCAGCGGCTGCTCGTATCATCACCGAAGCAACCGATCCGAGGTAGGCGCCTGAGCACATTTTTTCAAACCAAAACATCTGCGGCTGGTCGGTCTTTTTTGCGAACGCTTCATCAAAATCGCTGCGCGGCTGTTTGTTCGACTTTCCCGACTCGCAGACGACAATCTGCGCAGGCAAGGCTACGGTACCAGCACTGTTCGACGCAATTTTCGGAATGTTCTGATATTCGATATACGCGGCGTTCATTCCGGTTCCGAGGATAAAGCCTACATACGAATCGTATTTTTTCCCGCCGACAGCAGTTGATGCCCCTGCGAGGAGCGCCGCAACCGTATCGTTTAACAGTACAATGCGTTTCAGCTTATTCCAGCCCCGCTGCATCAGCGCCGCCTCCAAATTTTGGCCGACCAATGAGCCGATTACCTCGGGCGCTTTGATTTCCTTAGAAAATTGCAGCACTTCGCCGTCGCCTGCCGGAGTAATTTTCATCGCATACGAAAAGCAAAATGCGATAGAATCCGCGGCGTTTTTCAAATGGTCTAAATAAGAGGCGATGGTATCAAAAAATTCCGCTTTGGAGTATTCCCGATCGGTTGCCGGCATCGGCTTCCGCTCAAGCTGACTGATGGACGGGACGCTGTTTTCGTCAAAGGTAACCAAGCATGACCGGAAATTGGTTCCGCCTGCATCGATAACGATAACCGAAGTATTTTTGGGCGGCTGCTGAGGCGGCATAAACCACGTAGGAATCATATCCAGAGCCGGCCCCGTACCGACGGGAATGCTCGGATCCCGTTTCAGCCCTTCTTCCATATCATACAGCAGCGTATCGATAACCGTATTGACCGTGGGGCCTTCCGCATCAAAATTATGCCGCCCGAAAAACGCAGCAACCGAATGCCGAATGTCCATTGTAATGCCTCCCGATAAATTCATTCACAAATATTCTATAATAGTAGAATGCTCCGTCCCGCGCACTGCGCCCGCATATCGTCGGGCCATACCGAAACCTGCGTTTCACCGATATGGGCTTTCCGCAAAAAGAACATACAGAGCCGCGACTGCCCGATTCCCCCGCCGATGGTTTGAGGCAGTTCTCCGTTCAGCAGCTTGGTATGAAAAAACAGCGATGCCCGCTCCATGCAGTTGCGGGCAGCAAGCTGTTCCCTCATTGTTTTAGGACTTACCCTGATCCCCATCGAAGAGAGCTCAAGCACATCCTCTAACACGGGATTCCACACCAACAAGTCTCCGTTTAATCCGTGCCGTCCGCTGCCGGTTTCGGTAATCCAGTCGTCATAGTCGGGCGCCCTGCCGTCATGCGGTTCCCCGTTTTTGAGCGGTGCCCCGATACCGATTAGGAAGACCGCTCCATATTGTTGAGCGCACTTCCGTTCCCGTTCCTTTCCGGAAAGATTGGGATACTGCGCATAGAGGTCTTCCGTATGGATAAAGGTGATATGCTTCGGCAAGATAGGCTCTATCGCAGAATAATTATCATAGATGAAAAACTCGGTACACTTTAAGCAATCGTATATTTTTTCTACGGTTGCCTTCAAAAAATCGAGCGTTCGGTCGGACTCCTCCATCGCGAGCTCCCAATCCCACTGATCGACATACAGCGAATGGATATTATCAAGTTCCTCATCAGCTCGGATCGCATTCATATCGGTATAAATACCGAAGCCGGACTGTAATCCCATTTCCGCTATTTTAACACGCTTCCACTTTGCAAGCGAGTGTACAATCTCAAGTTCCTGCTCGTTCATATCCTTTACCGGAAAATGCACTGCCCGCTCCGTACCGTTCAGATCATCGTTCAAGCCCTTTCCTCTGGGAACAAAGAGCGGCGCTGTAACACGGGTTAAGTTCAAACGGGTCGATAAGGTGAGCTGAAAAGAGTTTTTGATACGGACGATAGCCTGTTCCGTTTCTTTACCGGTTAAAACCGGCCGATAGTGTTCGGGGATATAAAGATGCGGCATAAACTCTGACTTTCCTCAATGATTTTTACGGGGAATACGTCAATTTATCCTTTTTCCGGGGAAAAAACAAGGGTACATCCGTATCAATGAAATATGCCAGCCTAATAGGGATAGATGGCATCCGGTGCCAAGAGTGCATAAGTCCGCACCTATGCAAGCCCCCACCACTCATCCAGCATAGCCCGCGCCTCTCTTTGTAATGAAGGAACCACACAGGCTTCCAGCTGCTTGAGGTTATCGGCATAGTGAGCGCGGCCTAAATCCTGTATGGCTTCGCGGATACCGCCGTCAACAGCGGGATGCTCATCTAAATATGAAAGGATGATGGTAAAAACCGAAGCAACGGAGCATACCTTTTGCCATTCGGAAAGGCAGGCGATTGTACGGCGGGAAGTAACGCCGGTGTTGATACGGTAGTGATACACAACATCCCGTATGCCGGCGTATGTATGCGCTTTTTCGGTATACCCGTCCTCTAATACGCCGACAGATTTCGATGCAGTCAAGGCAATAAAAAAATAGAGCAGCATATCTTCCGCCATTGTACAATAGGTAAACGGAATTTCGCCGTACGCTTTTTGAACAAGATCGGTTTTAAAAAGCTTGCCCCATACGAAACTGCTGTATGAGTGTTCAACGATATATGTGCGGAGGATTTCATCGCCGGTTAAAACGCCGGCGTACACATTCTGCGCCCTTTGAGCAAAGGCTGCAACACGCGCGTCCGGTTCTCCTTCCATACCGCATACCGCAGCCTTGCCGTGTACAATATCGGCACCCGACGTAGCGGCTGCATCGTACAATATACGGAGAGCATTAGGCGGGAGCTCATCGTCCGGATCGGCAAAGGCGAGGTATTCGCCCGATGCCGCAGTAACCGCTGTCCGGCGCGCTTCGAGCGTACCGAGGTTTTTACTGTGTTCCAAAAACACGAGCGGCAGCCCCCGCTCCTTAAACCGCTTTGTATATGTTTTAACAATGCCCCGCAGTTCCTTTGCGCCGGGGCTGCCGTCATTTACAATAATGGTTTCAAAAGGCGGTGCATCAGCCTGCCGTAACACACTTTCAAAAAACCGTCCAATAAGCCCCTCCGTCCCGTATACGGGAACGCAAAGGCTTACAAGCGGCTTATGCCGAGCCGCTCGCCCGAAGCGCGCGGCTCGAGAAATAAAACTCATCCTACGATTTAATTCCACTCAAAGCCGGATTCTTGTAACACCTTAGAAAAGCTTCCGCCCGAATTCTGTTCGCCTTGTAAACTGCCTTTCAAATCGTACTCCAATACCTTGTCGGCATTTTTACAGTAAGGCTGATCAGGGAAACTAGCCAGTCCCTTTTTACCCCATGCACCGTCCGAAGCGATGATGAGCCTGATCCGCTCGGCTTCGTCGTATTTTACGGCAATAAAGCGATAAAAGCCGTAGCCGACTTCATTCCCTGCCGTACCTACAGGATCCTTTTTAGCCAATTCGACGGCACTGCCGGAGAATCCATCCTTCGTGCTGCCGATTTTATACAGCTTGCCGCTGTTTTTAAAGGTATCGGCTTTGTAATTGAAACTAGTTTTTTTCATACCGTACTCTTCTTTTGAAGTGACGGCATACAACACACCGTCGAGAATCTGTAAGTCGTTAATAGCGCTCATAATTTTCGTATACGGAGGATAGGGAGAATCAGGTTCGGTAGGAGTCGGTTGGAATGCCCCGACATCTATTGTTCCTTTATCGGCTCCGTCCTGCTTGTCATATTTCTTTACCGATAATGTATAGCCGGCAGGAGCTATGTTCATTGTCCTTGTGCCGACGAATACTCCGTCTTTGTTTGCGGCAAGCGCGGTAAAGAAAATGTCCTGCGAATTAATATGCACGCCATACGTTGAATCAAGTGTTGCCGTATCAAATGAAGTACTATTCCAGCTATATCTTTGTATGTGCTTATTTGAACCATCCTCATACACATAATATAAATAATTTTTTCCGTCGGAAACATCAACGGCAATCGTAGGAACAGTATAGGATGTCAAAGTCAAATCTACACCAGGCTTATTATATGTACCGTCTTCTTTCAGCGCAAACCGTCTAACATTGTAACCAGAACTACCTTTCCACAAAATATACAGATTGCCGTCCTGATCGTAGCAGAACACGTCGGTAGGCTGCACGGAGTCTTCAAAAAGCTTATTCGTAGCGGAAAATGCTTCCGTTCCGTCTGTGCTTATCCAATAGTTCATGGGGGAAAGAACCATGGCAGGGCTTTGCTTTTCCCACAGCAGTATCTTTGTATTGGGCTTTTTATAGACGGCGTGCTCTGTAAACCATGTTGCACCAGAGTCACTGAAAGACAGACTATCGTTTCCGCGGTTGAATGCGGCAATGCGGTTTTTATTCCCGTTAATCCGCCAATTTTCGTTCAGATACTCGATATTTACACCGTCATCCGCTATGTAGATATTGTCTTCGTCATAGCCGATAAAACCGATGGGGTTAGAAAAATACTGTGCATTAAAGGCGATGGGGTCTGCAGTTGGAGCAGCAGGATTAAGCCCTATCTCAGTTTTCTTGGTAAGCGTACTGCCGGAATATTCATAGCGAACGAGCTGCCCAAGCGCATACTTTTTTCCTGCTTCCTCTTTCCGCTGAGTAAGCAGACAGTACACGCCGTCATCGTCGGCAAAAAGCCCGGTACAATCGGGAAGATCATTTCCGAAGGCGGAATTCGATCGAAGTTTATCTAAGTTCTGCCTCGCTGGTGTAGCCGATTTAAATTTTAAAGTCTTATTATTGCCCGGAGTGGGGAGATTTACAAATTCAAACTCACCGGCAAACAAAGTCTGATCATACACAGCAAACAGTACATCATGATCTACCGCGACGGCGCGAGCCTCTGTGGATGACAGCAGGAAGTCATCCTGTCCAAAAGATTTAAACGAATGATCATCTTTCTCCTTGAAGCAACAGACGGTCTTCTGTTTAAACAAAAAGATATAGTTATCGTCTATATCAATCGCTATATTATCAATATCACCGATAGTAACACCGGCAGCTGTCAGTGCAGCAGTAAGATTTGTTTCAAATCCGGCATCCTCATTTCCCTCCACATCAAAGCGTTTAAGGTGATCGGTAGAGGAAGTATCTTCGTAACGAACATATATTCTACCGACTTTATCCCGTGCCGTTACCGGTTTTTTGCCGATAAGAATTCCATCGAGCAGTTTTGTACCGTTTTGCGTGCTCAAGGATACGATATTACTCCCTGAAGAATTTTTCTCGGTAATAGAAAACAGCAGATTGGCGGCGACTTTCAGCGTTTTAGATAGCTTTACGGCAATGAAATTATCCCCTGCCGTAACAGTGTGCTTCTCGGAACCGTGCCACTCTCCTGCCGCTGTTGTAACAACCGCTTTTACGGTAATTTTTGTACCGATAGGGAGCGTAACCGTAACCGATGTTGTTTCCCGTGCTAGTGCAGTTCCCTCTTCATCCGTAATGGTGATAACGGTGTTCTTCTCATTAAGCGCAGGGAGGCCTTTTCCATCAACAGAACGGGCAGTTCCGCCTCCAATAACAACCCGTACCGTGCCGGTGTCTCCGCCGGTAAGCATACCATTACATGCCGTAAACGCAAGGCACAGTATTGCAAAAAGAATACTGACAGAGTTCACATACTGCTTTTTCATATCCTACCTCCTCGTATATTCCCTTTTGTCTTTATCATAGAATTCAACATGCTATCTTTTTAGGTAATCACACTTTACCCTTTTTTTTAAATGTAGTATACACCGTCCTCGATAAAAACACAAATACTAATTACAATCATGCCGAGACAGCCGCTTTCCATAATAGCAGTTTCGGTGTATTTACCCTCTGTCGTTTCATTGACCGAAACCGGTAAAAATGCCATACTTGCGCTAACTTTATACCTTTTAGGAGGATTATAAGATATGAAGAAAAGAATTTGTATTCTTTGTTTACTCACCGTATTTTCGGTAGGTTTTCTTTCCGCTAACGTAAAGATGAACCTTGAACTCGGCCCGGTCTATACCTACTTCAGCAGCCACAAGCCTTCCAATAGCTTCCATTTTGGCAGCGGACATAGATCATGGCAAACCCATACCGGCGGTTTGAATGTGCTGTTTGGTGCCGAATTCGTCAAAAATTTCGGAGTATACGTAAGCGCAAACTTTGCTTTTGGGAGATACTATTGGGGTAAGGAGTCATACCAAACTCACTATGAAGGAACCAGAAGTCCGGCAGGCGTAACCTATGCAATCGACAGCCAGTTCGGATTTTTCTATGTATTCCACCCCTCAAAGAATTTTGATCTGAGACTCGGCGCAGGACTCGGCATCGGCGGAAGCGGATACAACAAACCACTTTCTGAATCGCAAGCCAATATCGGAGGCGGCGTCGATTTGAATATTTCCTATATGTTTACCAAAATGATAGGTATTTACGGCGGCGTATCGGATACTTTATACGCACCCGTATACACGGACACCCAAATTAGTTCCACTCGGTCAATAAAAGATACAGACGTATCCGGCAAGATTGCCAATTCGTTAAATATCAAAGCAGGAATAAGATTAGTATTTTAAAAGCGGGTGCACAAAAAAAAAGCCGGTTAAAGAACCGGCCCGCCGTCTGGCTATCGGCCGGTTAATGGGTGGGAGGGGAACTAACCGGCCGATACTCTATATATCGGCTTTGAGGTACTAAACCTTAATGTATTTCAATGTTAATTGGCAATTTCCTGCAAGAGGACATCCATCGTCATCGTCATTTCGTAGGTCTTTCCTTCCTCAACGGTAATTTGACGGGTTAGTTCATAGCTGCCCATCTTAAAGACGACGGTATGCATACCTACGGTAACCGGCAGTGGCTCTTTTGAAAGCCCTATCTCTTGATTATCAAGAAACACTGCCGTGTTTTCGGGTGCTTGTATGTGCAGTAACGGCGTAATAGATTTCAACTGAACTTCCAACTGCGTTATTTTTCCCCGCTCGACAATACAGGAGCGCATTTCAGTTCGGTACGCATCCGAACTGATACTTACCGAATACGTCCCCGGCAATAACAGCTGCAAATTTTCGAACTGCGTGAGATATTCGTTATTCAACTGTACGGTAACAGGTTTCTGTTCCTTTTCGGGAAATTGAAGCTTCAGCTTTAAACCACCTTCAGCGATCAGAAGGGGGCGAATAATAACCGTAAAAGAGGCTTGCTCAAAATCGTCAGGCAAGCCTTTCATAACAGGATTCAGCCGCAGCATAATAGGACTTACACCAATTCTGCCTGTATACGGTAAGAGTTCGCTATTCTTTATGTGCTTAAAAGTATAGTCTTTTTTTAACGGAATCCTCAGGATATACGAAAACCTATTCGGAAGCAATGCCGTACTGATTTTTTTTGCAGAATAGTCGACATATTTCTTTGAAGGTTCCGGTTTTATATCGGTATATACCGTATAGGCAATGGAATTAGGATAATTCATACTTGTCTTATCCTGCTTTATTTCAAGTTCTATCCCTTCCAAAACCAAAAAATCGCTTTTAACCGCAAACGAAACCGCATCATTATAACCGATGGTAAGCGATACGGGGGCAAATGCATCCCTGTCAAAGACATACGAATGCATATTGCTGATCCTAAAACTGTCAGCGTAAAAAAAAGAAACGGCAAAAAAGAAAAAATATGATGTTATACACAAGAGCTGCTTCATGACTTTGCTTTCTTTGTATCAATGAAAAGGGACGGATTCTTTGCCTTTCCTTGCTCACGTACCTCAAAGTGCAGATGAGGCCCTGTGGAAAGACCGGTAGAACCGACATACCCTATTACTATACCTGATTTTACCTTTTCATACAAGCGGGCGCGAACCTTGCTTAAGTGCCCGTACAAACTTTCCCTGCCGTCGTCATGGCGCAGCAAGATATAATTACCGTAGATATTGCTGTATGCAATTTCAATAATCGTACCTGAGGCGCATGCATAGACAGGGCTTCCGGTTGGGGCGGCAAGATCAATGCCTGCATGGTAGGTTGATTTTCCGGTAAAAGGGCTTTTCCGCATACCGAAGTCTGACGTAACAACAGCATGCTGCAACGGAAACCGATAGAACGGAACAAAAAAGAAGCTGCGCACGGTGCTGTCAAGCATCGCATTCGGAAAACATTCTACCCGTATCTTTTTCTCGGGATTTGCAGCGGAAGGGAGCGTAATGGAAAAAGATTCGGTTTTAAGCTTTTTACTCAGCGCTTCGGTCAATTTTTCTATATCGGAAACCGCTTTTTCGGGGAGATAGAGCGCCGGTAAAGTCGGCAGCAAGAACATCTTGCCTGAAATATCGGTTTTAACGGATTCGATACCGTTTAAGGTGATCAATGCATCATACGGAATACTGCATCGGGCAGCGATTCGGATAACGGTATCCTCTTTTCGTGCTCTATAGCGATAAAATTGCAGGGGTAATTCGCGAGCGGTTTTCCCTGCGGCAAGCGCTTTCCGTGCATAGAGGACATCATCGCTATATTGCTGAAAAATATGATTTTGCGGAGACAGCTCCGGTATCAGCGGCAGTTCAGCGTTTTCGGCAACCGCAGCAATAGAAATAAAAAAAATAAGTACACAGCAGAGTGGAAATTCTTTCATCGCCGAGAGCGCTATATCCGGTCTTCCGAAAACCCGAAAGCTACGAATCCGTATAATATAAACGAGAGGATAAGCACCGAAAAGGCCAAAATACGATGATAAGCAAAAATAAAGACAAAGAAGAGGATCAATCCTCCGAAGAGAATGAGCTTTTTTATGAGCGAATAGAGGAATCTTCGCGGATGGGCTTTATAGCTTTTTATACTGCGCTTAACAATAAAAAACAACAGAAGCGCAGAAAAAAGCAAAAGACTGATAGCGGTATACGTTTGTGTGTACCGAGTTGCCAACAGCCAGAGCGGATAGACAATACAGAAACTAAAGAGGAGGCAGCCTCCTAAAAGTAAACCGAATACACACACCTTCAAAAATAGGGACTTATAACCGGCCGCTATTTTGTGAAAATACTCTTTCACGCTTAAAACCTTTTGTAATCAACATAATAGCGGCAGCCTGTGCATACCGAACCGTTGAGAGCGGTTCCAGAACTGCCGCCAAGAAACCTAAACCGTTATCCTTCGGAAATTGCTTCCGTAGGACAAACGCCGGCACATGCACCGCAGCTGATGCAAGCATCAGCATCGATAACCCGTGCTCCATCCGCTTCACTGATAGCGCCTACGGGGCATTCGCCCTCGCATGCACCGCAATTGACGCAAGCATCGGAGATCTTATAAGCCATAGTCATACTCCTTGATATGTGTGATGCCCCTATCATAATCGGAACGACCGAAAAATGCAAGCATCAGGAGCACCCGGCAAAGAGTGTTTTTTTCCAACGGGCAATCATTTGCAGCGCTTGGAGCGGTGTGATTTCGTCGGCGTTTGTAGAAAGGATTTCGTTTATAACCATTTCTTCATCACTAAAGAGATTCTTTTCCGGACTCGTTTTCTGCTTCTCCGGCACGGTAAAGTCCGTAAGTATGGTAGTACCGGGCACCTGTGCGTTCAGCAGCTCCGTCGCCCGCCGGATAACCGTTTCCGGCAGCCCGGCAAGTTCCGCAACGTGTACCCCGTATGAATGGGCTGCGACCCCTTCGATAACCTTCTTTAAGAATACGATTTTTCCTTCGGTTTCCAGCACATCCAAGCACAGTTTTTGCAGCCGCGGATGGGTGAGCTGCGCTAATTCATGGTAATGGGTTGCAAAGAGCGTTTTTGCACCGATCGTATGCAAAAGGTATTCGCTCACCGCCCGCGCGATTGAAAATCCGTCTCCCGTCGAAGTCCCTCTTCCGATTTCGTCCATGATAACAAGACTGTTGACCGAAGCATTCCGCAGGATGTATGCGGTTTCGGTCATTTCAACAAGGAAGGTGGATTCCCCGCGGGCGAGGTTATCGCTTGCACCGACACGACAAAAAATACAGTCGACGGGAGTGAGCAGTGCTTTTTCCGCCGGCACAAAGGATCCTATCTGTGCAAGCAGTGTAATGAGCGCCGTTTGCCGCAAAAAGGTGCTTTTACCCGCCATATTGGGGCCGGTAATGAGCGCAAAAGAGGGAATATCCGAAACGGAGGAAGAAGAAAGCCGTATACTGTTCGGCACGAATTCGCCCGTCGGCAGATGATTTTCTACAACAGGGTGCCGACCATCGCGGATATCCAAGAGGCCGTCGGCGGAAAATTCCGGTTTTACCCATGCATGGAGCGCTGCCGTGTATGCAAAAGATTGCAGCACATCTAATTCCGCGATTTCTTTTGCAAGGAGATGCAAAAGCTCAATTCGATTGTATACTTCCGTATGTACTGCAAAAAACAGCTCTTTTTCGCACGCGATAATATTTTCGCCGACATCGTTCAGCTTCGTTTCAAGCTTACTTAAAGCCTCAGTTGTAAAGCGATCGGCCGTTGTCAGTGAGCGCCGTTTAATAAAATGCTGAGGAATTTCTGCCGTTTTCAGGCTGCCGCGGGTTACCTCAAGGAAATAGCCGCTTAACCGGTTATACTTGATTTTTAAGTTTTTAATCCCCGATTTTTCCCGCTCTTTTTCCAAATAGTTTTCTAAAAGCTTATTGGCGTTATCCCGCGTATCGCGCAGCTCATCCAGTTTTTTTGACCAACCCTGCTTAATCAGTCCGCCTTCGGCAAGGACAATCGGACAATCTTCGGCGATGCTATTATCCAGAAGCGTATAGATCCGCTCCATATCATCGCTCAACTTTTGCGGCAGCTGTAAAAAAAAGAGGCTATTGCTTTTACTCAGCCGGGCAAGCTCGATACAGGCTTTAAGGCTTTGCTTAATCCCCAGCAGATCCTTTCCATGTGCCCGCTGCATTGCTACCCTGCCGGTAAGCCTGTGTATATCAAGCACTGCAGCGAGTATGCTCCGCACGGCAGCGAGCGCCTTTTCATTGCGAAAAAGTAGAGCCGTTTTATCAAGCCGTGCGTTTATTTCTGCGGCAGTTCTGAGCGGATGGTAGAGCCAGTGCCGCAAAAGGCGCGTCCCCATCGCCGTCTTTGTATAATTGACGGTTTCAAACAAGGTAAAAGAATCCGTATTATCGTGCAGGTTCTGCAGTAGCTCAAGGTTTTTGCGCGTTGCATCGTCCATCATCACAAAATCGGAATCGCGGTATACCTTTATACCTGTAATATGGGGCAGAGCAGCTCCTGTCGTTTGATCCAAATACTGGAGCAGCAGTCCTGCCGGCGGTAATTCGGGAGAAGCGGACGTTAAGGAAAAGGATTTAAGGTTTTCGGTACCAAAGCACGCACAAAGCCTCTTTTCGGCGGACGAAGCGGAAAAATGCCAGTCGGGATAGAGGTTTTGCAGCATCTGCGGATACTCTCCGCACAGTGTTTTTAAAGCCGGTACCGAATCGGCAAGCGATATTTGAATAAGGATTTCCCGCGGCTGTACACGGCCAAGCTCTTTCTTGAATTGCTCTGCAAAATCGGCACGCGGAAATGAAGTAGCAAAAAACTCCCCCGTACTGACGTCAAGATACGCAAAACCGATAAACACATCCGTAACAGTACCGCAGGTAATTTCTTTCGGTGTACAGTAAACGGCAGCCAGATAATTATTTTGCCCTTGTTCAAGAAAATCTTCCCCCGTAGCGGTGCCGGGGGTAATCACTTCTACAATTTTTCGCTCGGTAAGTTCGCCGGGTACGACATCGGAGACCTGTTCACAAATCGCAATTTTTTTTCCGGCACGCAGCAAACGCGCAATATAAATACGCGAAGCATGATACGGAATGCCGCACATAGGACTTCCCGTCCGCTGTGTCAGCGTTAGGTTCAGCAGTTTACTCACCTCGATCGCATCGTCATTGAACATCTCATAAAAATCGCCTAAGCGAAAAAAGAGAACAGCATCTCTATACTGTGCCTTGATTGAGAGATACTGCTGCATCATCGGGGTGATAGACGCCGGCTTTGTCATATCAATTCGAACTGAGTTCTCGGATAACGGTTTCCGTAATATCGACAGTCGGACTATACCAGATAATCGCTTCACCCTGTTGTAAGTTCAGTACCATCGTATAGCCTTGGCTCTCTGCCACTTTTTTAATCGCGGCATAAAGGCGGGAATAAAACACATCATCGCTTACCAAGCTTTTCCGCAACATCGCCAACTCATCATTACACGCCTTAGAATATTCAAGCAAAAAGCTTGTCTTTGCGTCGATTTCGGCCTGGTATTTTTGAACGGCATCGGATTTTCCGATTGCTTCCGCATCTACTTTTTTTTGGCGAAGCGCGATAATTTCATCGGACATCCGCTGTATTTCAGCCTGATACTTTACCTGTTTTGCCTGATAGTCACGAACGGAACGGGAATCCCGCAAAAAAGTAGAGTAAATACGGGAAGTATCGACCACTGCAAAACGGGTTATCTGCTGTGCCGATAATGCAACGGCACCCGCCACCAGACAGAATAATATAAAAGCATATTTTTTCATCTATTTACTCCTCTTATAGGTTTGGTACATTAAACGATAATACAAACCGCCAGTCGGCGCCTTTACCGTTGCCCCAAACCGGCTTTCCATTTTGTGATTTAAAGGTATTGGCAAACATCAGCCGTAACGGGAATTGCGGAATAACAAAGCGTAACCCCAGTCCAAAGCTGAAATAGTAATCATCGAATTTAAAGGTCTTTAAATCTGCCAAATCTTTTTTAATGGCAGCCGCATCGACAAAAAAGTCAAAGGATAGGATACCGTGTGCGAGCGGCCATCTAAATTCTATCCAATGGTTTATCAACACATTCCCTTTACCGGTCGATCCCAGCGTCAGCCATCCCCGACCGGTAAACATACCGTCAATAGCGAGTTTACTGCTATCTCCGATATGACTGTTCGGCATCGGAATCTGGAACGAAAAGCCCGTATAAAAAGCCAGTACAAACTTTAGGTTCCAAATTCCAGAAACAGGATAATCGACAAGAGTAATATATGCTTCCGCTTTTGTTTCGGAACGGAAGAAATATTCATCTTCGACTTTTGGTATAAGGCCAAAGAAAGAGGCCTGTTCACTTAGGAACCAGCCCTTACTCGGGTCATAGGTAATATCGCGTCCGTCAAGCGAGAGGCGTGTCCAAACCGAGTTGCTGAGCCGCCATTTAGCCTGCTGCTGCCGTACCGTCGGATCGGCTGCACGATAGAGCGTAGTATCGTAGAAGTTCTTGACCAATGAAAAGTTAATTCCCCCGCGCAACGTAGTGGTAAAGAAACGGTTATACCATCGATAGCCGGTATGAACGCCGAACGTTGTTTCAAAGCGGTCATAACGCATCCGATAAGCATTTGCCAAGTCCTTATTTTTTTCAAATTCTTCTTTATTTTTAAACGGTCCGTAAGGGAATACCGTATCTTGATAATCAAACAACAATTTATGCGTAAGCGACAGGTCAAAACCGAGCGTCAGCGGATAGCCGAGAAACCAATTTTCAGCATAACCGAGCTGGAGCGTTTGATTGTCCGTTGCCGCAGTCGCATTAACCGATAGTTCGTTCCCGCGTCCTGCAAGATTTCGTTCCTGCCACTGAACAAATAACGAAAGCGGGAAACTGTCTGCATCAGAGATGCCCGAAAACGTAATCCCGAATTGAATACTGGCCGTCGACTGTTCTTCAACATTGAGGATAACATCGATCAGATTCTGCTCGGAACCGGGCTGTACATCCGGTACAACCGTAGAGAAATAACGCAGATTAAATAAATTGCGCAAACTGTTGGTAAACTTTGATTTAGAAAATACATCGCCTTGCTCGAATAAAAGCTCGCGGAGTATAACGTAATCTTTTGTCCGCTTATTACCACGAATAATAATATTTTCGATATGGCTTCTACTCCGTTCAACAATAGTAATCACAAACGATACTTTCTTAGTTGTTGAATCCCGCTGCATTGCTTTTGCAATATAATTAGAAGTATAACCGCTTTCAAAATACATATCGGCGATGGCTTGAAAGCCTTGCTCAAATCTGGTCATATTCAAAACATTGCCGGGTGTCAATCTTATTTTTGCAGTCAAGTCTTCGGTAGAAAAAATCTTATTTCCTTCAAAAGAAGTCCCGCCGTAAGTATACTGTTCACCTTCCATAATGACATACGTCAGCTTTACCATGTTTTTTTGCGGATCGGATTCGGAATCTATATCCCGAATAATATTTTCAACGTGTGCATCGATATAACCACGTTCACCGTAGAATTGCTGTATAGCTGTCTTATCTTCTGCGAGCAGATTTTCTTGAAAGATTCCCTTTACGAGAAATTTTGCCGGTTTGGTAAGGAGGACTCCTTTCAGAGCCTTTTCTCCTATAGCAACGTTACCTTCAAACGCGACGGCAGAAACAATCGTCTGCTTCCCTTCTGTAATAGTAAATTCAAGGATAATACCGCCTTGCGGACTATCGGATACACTTGAACTCACAACAGCCGATGCATAACCTTTTTCTATATAGTAATTTTTGATGGTTTGTTCGTCGGCATTCTTTTTTATCTCATTGTAGATATCACCTTTTTTCAACAGTACCTTGGATAAAATATCGCCGCGTGAAATTTGATGATTTCCCGTTACTTTTATCAGTGTAACGACCGGTTTTTCGGTTACCTCAAATTCAAGCCGAACATACTGGTAATCGATGTCGGCAGGAACCGCTTTGGGTATAATATTGGAAAAGTAATCGAGCGCATATAATTTTTGCAGTATTTCCGAGTACGTTGCATCGGAAAAGGGCTTCCCTTTAAATGAATCAAAAATGCCGTCCATTTCGGTTTTTGATACACTATTCAATCCCTGAAAAACAATGCTTGATATCGGTTTGTTTTCATACCAATTATCGGGAGCTTGTGCCCATAAAAAGCAGAAGGATAACATGAGCGCCGTTACGGCTATCACCTTTTTTAACATTAAAGACTCCTCTATTTCATTTACATTAACATTATATTATCCAAACAGTACTACCGTCCCGCATCCTTTCCAAACTACGGGATAATACTATTCTTTAGGGTATTGAGTTTAATATGAATATTTCCATGAAAAAGTCAATGCAGTATCTCCTACAAATAAGGTATCCGGTTTTGTCGGGGCAACCGACCAACGGAGCAGGAAGAAGGGAGTTGCCATTTCCAAACCGATTTCAGGTTGAAATAAAAGATCCTTATAAACAGGACGCTTTGAACCGCCGTTTTTAAGCGATTTTGAATCATAGTGGCTTAGGTGCAACAGCGCATCCGCATAGATAGCCGAACCGAAATATTTCCCTATATAAACACTTGTATTATCAAGATAGTTACTCATTGTTAAAGTAGTATTCTGATTTGCCGTGAACAAGTTGCCGAAAATAGCATTCTGCAGCAGCAATGTACGGAAAGAAAAAGCATCCAGTCTTAAAAAATCCCTGACTTTACTTTCCACTTTTTTGAGAAAGCCCACTTGTGCAAGAATATCGGAACTGGAAACCAGCAGATTTTGCCATAGATTATCTTTTCCCGTATCCCCGATAGCCACTTGACCCAATAATTGCATAATCTCATTCGTAGAACGGGGCGGATCCGAGCTGATTTCCGGATTAAAACTGAATAATGATTGATCCTTTGCCGTCAAGACAAGCCGTAGCGGCTCACCGTTACTATCACGATCGCGAATCTCTGCCCTTAATGTTACCAACGGTTCAATTTCCTTAGCTACATCCGCAAAGGTGATAGCGCCTTCACGGATATAGAAACTGCGCTTAATATAGAAGACTTCTCCTCCCCGCATCTTTATATCACCTTTCATTGTAAAGTCACCGGTTCCGGCATCGGCAATCAATGAAAGCGGGGCATCGGTAGGGACAAGCGTTCTTAAGATCGGAAAATCTGCGGTAGGCCAGCGGAATTCGGCTTTATGGCCAAACTGTAAATCGAGCTTCATATCAAAAGCGACACCCTGCTCCCCTCCGTATTTAGCATTGAACTTATCAAGATCGTTAAATTTAAACACAAAATACCCTGAATCAAATGTTGCAGACCCGTATACACCGACAAGCGTAGGCGTTACTTTTATTTCAACAGTACAGCCGGCAAGACCGTCTGCTTTGAACAAGATATTATCAGTCTTAAATACACCCATCTTGGTTCCCAACGTTCCGCATTGGACTGAAATATTGTTAGGAATCCAACCTGAAAATGCTGCGGTACACCGTGCCCAAATATCCGTCGACGGGCCTTTCAATACGGTATACGGTACCTCTAGACCCGTACCGTCCGCAATAATATCGAGTAAAACAGGGCCATACATTTCCGGTGCATAGTGGGGTGAGTTGACGGTTATATCTTGCCCGACTAATTTCCCGTTAAACTCAGGCTCTATCGGCTTGCCTCCGATCGACAAATCTCCGGTAAGTGTTCCGCCGTAAAAAAGTACATAATCCAAGCCGGTTATATCCCATATCCGCTTAACATCGGCACGGATACCCGACACTTGCAAATTTAAAGCATCCTTTTTCACCGTACCGTCCAAATTAAGCTTAAGCGGAAGCGATTCCGCTAATTGGAGCGAAACGACACCATCGTCTAAAATAAAGCCGGTTATATCATCATTCTTCCCTGCATAAAACGCAGTAACGCCCGGATCACGGATCATTGAAAGCGGCACAGGATCTTTTCCCGTAAAATCGCCGAACCGCCAATTGCTCAAGTAGGTGTTAATCGTAAAGCGCTCCGTTACGTTTTTAAGTCGGGAAAACAATGCCCGTTTCGTTTTTTCATCAGGTTGTACGCCGGTATACTCAGTACCGATATGAGCCTCCAGCTGTTTGTCGGCAATCATACCGGTATAATCGGCTTCGAGCTTTCCGGTCATCTCAGCCAGAGAAAAACTACCCACTATATCGGAAACCTTATGCGCACCCCAGTCAAGCTGTGTAATATTCAGTTCCGCTTTTTCATCTTCTACCGTCAGGGAACCGGCCAGATTCAAATTCTCTCCTTGCACAAACACTGAAAGTTCAGACAAATTCAATCGAGCTGAAAAGGAACCCTGCGCAACCGAAAAAGCAGTATCGGCCGACACAGTATGTCCCTTTCCCTGAGTATATAAAAAGCGGGCCAACGAAATATTATCGAGTTTAAGCGATCCGTCTGCACGGATATCTCCGCTTGAAAGATCGAGATTTGCTGCAAGCTCAAGCTTTTCGGTGGCATCGGGAGAAACAAGATTCATCTCGGCAGTGTAGCTTTGTCCGCCCTCACCATCAGGCGCAGGAGCTGCTGTTACGGCCAACATACCGGTAAGAGCTGCGTCTTCACCAAGTTTTACTTCAGACAAAAACAATCCCGAAGGATCTGCTTTTCCCATAAAATTAAAGCCAATTTTTGCCGGAGTCAATGAAGCAGGAGCTCCGTAACTGATATATCCGGCGTCGATAGTATAAAGCCAATCCGCACGATTATGATACTGAAACTCCGAATCCAAGGTTAAAAAGAGGGGCAGAAAAGGTAGCGGTATTTCACTGGTCTTAACGGTTCCCTTAAATCCCGTACCTTTTTCATAGAGGGCGCTAATTGCAAGACCGTAGTCACCGTAAATACTGAGAACATTCTGAGAAAAAAATCCCTGTACCTGATAGCCGATTGAGTTAATAGCTAAAGAGCTGGTAAAAATAATATCGCTTAAATGCTCAAAATCGGCATTGACATTTCCACGGACGGACATATTTTTATAGGACAGTTCGATATCGGTCAATGCAAAGGAAGATTGATTACCCTTTACCGATAACAGTGCATAAAAGTCATTTAGTATATTTGAAACTAAAATGAACCTGGTGCAGTTGTATGAGAAACTGCGCAAATCACTTGAAATGTAAAATTCGGTTGTGCATTGGAGCGATTCGACCGCTTCATGCGGTATATCTACGCCGGGAACAATCGCCTGAATAAAGCCGCAGATTGTACCGATACCCACGGCATCGAATGCCCCATGCAGTTCTGCAAAACGGGGAGAAGCAGATGCGCTACCATTACCTTCATTATAAATATAGGATCCGTCAAAACGATACTTCCCGTATCCGTCTTCGGCAGATAAGGTATAATCAGCCTTCTGCGCCGAAGGGGTAACAGTCAAAGTGATGTTATGAAGGGCTCCTTCGCCGACAATTAGCTTCGGTATTTTGCAAAAGAATGTCCTTCCTTGCTTTAAGAAGTGAAAATCTGCCGCTACCGAAGCGCCGGTTGGAAGATTAAACCGTTTTATGGATGCCTTCCCTGTAGGGATTATAGTGTTGAGGTTAAAAGTAAATTCGGAAAAGACATCTACATCTGCCCCTGATAATGAAAGCCGTGAAACGTCGATCTCTGCATCCTTTCCTTCAGCCGCAAGCTGCAAACGAGAAGGTGCAAGCCGATATGAAGGGAGCTGCAGCGACGGCAGAGCAACAGTTAAATCGGTAGCCCATTGGATATGCTGTCCTGAACGCATAAATTGAAAGTTACCGGACATTGTCATAGAGGCAAATTGGGTGAGGCTTATGGGGGCATTGTATACCCTAACGGACTGCAAAGGGGCAAAATCTTTGCAGCTGAATCTTCCGGTTATATCGTTTGTTGCAATATTCCAGTTTGCGGTAAAGTCAACCGGCTGGAAATCTTGCATGGTATTAAAGGTAAAAACTTTATCACGATAATCCGCAAACAGTTTTACCCGATATATGCCGAACCGATCGGTAGAAATACGAGAGAAGTCGGCAACTGCCGAACCGGCAGTTAAATTTTTGTCAAACTTCCCTTCAATGGTAAAGCCCGTCTCGGCCTGACCGATGGCTGTATAATCAGTATTGCGGTAAGACGCAGTACAGCTCAGGCTAATCGTGATTGCCTCCGCATCAATGCCGACATATCCGTCCGCTATTTTTGCATTTATATCGTGTACAACATTTTTAAACCGCAAGCGGACATTCTTAATATGCACATTCAACATTTGAGCAGAAAGGAAAGAAAAAATCCGCTCGGTATTTGCCGGGGGTTGAGCGGAAGTTCGGACGTGCGTTGCCGCGTTAAGCTTTTCGGCAAGTGCTTTATTATGCACTAAGTCTATATCTATAAATCCGTCGGCAATATTCACGGAATCTAAAATTTCGGCAGTATTTCCCCATAAAAGCGCCCAGAACCGATATTGGATGGAAAAATCTTCAAAAGAAGCAATTTCAACACTGTGTTCAGCGTCATAAACTTTTACATTCCGCAACGAAATCGATCGCATGATTGAAGGAGATAACGATTCATACGACAGGCGTACATTATACGTTTGCTCCAGTTCCGTCAAAAGTACCGAACGTACTGCCGCCAACTTTTTTTCCAGCGTTTGCATCAGAGGGCGAAGCGCCGCAAAAGAGAGGATAAGTATACATAAAAATAACAAAAACTCTACTTTAGTTCGCGCGGCAGGTTTCATTAGGGGGCTATTATATCAAAAAAGAAATTGTTATGATAGATAAGCATGCTAGACAAACACATCAGACTTCTTTTGAAAATATATGGCGCATCTACTGCGTCGTACGCTGAAAATAAATGCTCAACGTATCATAGATACGCCTCCGCTTTATTTTCAGCTAACTCCTTGTATCTACACCATCTATTTTCAAAAGCACTGATTCTACGCAGTCTCCTGAACTCTGGTCTCACCGCCTCATTTTTTTCTGCGCTTTTATCTATTCTGCCTGATGTGTTTGTCTGCCTGCTGGAAAAAAGGAAAAACTAAGGAAAAACTATAGATGATTTTGAAAAATTTTGTGGTGTTTGAGGGGCTGGACGGGACGGGGACGACGAGTCAGCTGAGGTTGTTACAGGAAGCGTTTACAGCTCGCGGGCGGCAGGATGCTGTGCACTTTACCTGTGAACCGACCGGAGATTCCATCGGGAAGTTAATCCGCGAAGCGCTTTCCGGTGCAGCGGGCTTTGATGCAAAGACGATTGCGTATCTTTTCGGAGCGGATCGCTGCGAACATATATATGGTAAAGAAGGTATTTTAGAACAGCTCAAAGCGGGGAAGGCGGTCTTTTCCGACCGCTATCTGTTTTCCAGCCTTGCCTATCAGGGGCTCGCGGCGGGAAAGGAGTTGGCGCAGGCAATCAATGCGCCGTTTCCGCTCCCCGAATATCTCTTTTTCTTTGACCTGCCGGCGAAAACTGCGATGGAGCGAATCGAAAAACGGAATATCCCGCGGGAAATATACGAAAAAGAGGTGTTTCAACAAAAGGTAGCAGAGGAATATCAGGTTATTCTCCGGTATTATGCGGAAACGGCGCCGGATCTGCGGATTATCCGTATCGACGCTGCTCAATCGATAACAGAAATTCACGAAAAAATCTGGAGTATTGTGCACAATTTGCCGATAGTATAAAGGATGAAAAGGCATTTTTGCTTATCCGCAGTGTTACTTTTTTTCTCTTTCGCCCAAACAGCGATGCTGCCTGCATACTTTGTAACGTATAAAGAGCAGTATTATAAGCTGTACCATATTCATTATCAGCAGTATCCCGACGATACGCTTGAGAATATCTATTGGCTTGAAAAGGCGATCAATGCGGATTTCTGTAATCCCCTGTATGCGTTGGGTAAGATAAACGACAGAACGGACTGGGAAAAATACCGGTACCTGTTTATGATGCACTTAAACCTCAAAATGGTAGAACAGCACCTGAGGCTCGGCATGAAATACGATAAACAGGTCGCGTACTTTTATAATGCGCCGTGGAAAGAACAAAACATCGAAAGCTTGAAGATGGCCGAAGATTGTTATAATACCGCCTTATTTTATTGGAAAGAAGCAACACTTTGGGCGGAAAAGGCAAATGTGCGGAAGTTTCAGTTCCTTTTTTTAACCGACCTACAGTATTGGGAGGATGAGCGAGAACGGATCGCGCAAAAAAAGCTCAACTACGAACGCACAATAACACGAGAATTGGAACGGCTCGCCAAAGTCCGCGCCGAATTTATGCAGATGGAGGACACATACTGATTCCTTTTGAAAATAGCGGGGCATCTACTGCGTCGTACGGCAAAAAAGTGTCCTCAACGTATCAAAGATACGCCTCCGGTACTTTTTTGCCTACATCCTTGTATCTACCACCGCTATTTTCAAAAGGCTAACGAAAAGACCGGTTTCAAAAATTACGGTCTCCATTATTCTGCGGGAAACGCGAACATTGTACTTCCTTGTACAATGTTCGTGTCAAGTTTTTCTAGCGAAAAACTTGCTGCTGATTAGTATCACCGCCATCCGTGGCGGATATGAAAAATTAGTCTGCTACGTTTTCCCTGAATGCGAATGCTGGACAGGTAAGGCGTTAATTGGTATACTTAACTATTAGCATTGTATAAAGAGGTGCAAAAAGTGTCCCGAACACGAGGGTATAAGAAAACCGAAAACAACATTGTACGATATATATCGAAACAGATAAAGAAAGCAGCCGAAGCGGTTCTGCATTTTTTTAAGAGCGTCATTGCAGGCGGCAGGAAGAAACTGACTATTATGATAGTTCCGCACTCACAAAAGAAGGTGCTGAATTTTCAGACAAGTATTTTTAGTTTACTTTTTACATTGATCGCGATTATCGGCTTTTTCTCATCATTTTTTTGGTTTGCACACAAAACTGCCGTGTCGGTACAAGACCTGTCCGCTACCAAAGAGGAAGCTCGTAAAGCGCAGGCAAGTTTGGATGTATTGCGGGATGAAACAAATGAACTTTTAAAAACGGCGCGGAATTTTCAAACAGCGCTTACTTCAACATTTTCCTCGCTCGGTTTAAAGACTGCTGTTCCTGTGGGGCAGGCCACAAACGGAGACTTGTCCTTCTTATTCAATATGCACGAGGTCGCGGAAGGCTCGCTGAAAGAGGCTGCGGAGCTGCAGCAACTGACTTCGTACCTTAACGATGCCGTTTTGCCGGTACAGGAAATGGGAAAACTCCTTAATATGCAAACTACCCTCTTTTCCGATATTCCGAGCTTGTGGCCGATTAAGGGCGGCATCGGGCATATTTCGATGGCGTTCGGCCAGAACCGGCACCCGTTTACCGGCCAATGGTATATTCATAAAGGAATAGACCTTTCTACCTATCGTTCGGGAGATCCCATCGTGGCGACTGCCGACGGACAGGTGGTTACCGTAGAATTCGATCCCGGCTGGGGAAATTATATCATCATTAAGCATAAGCACGGTTTTTACACCCGTTACGCACACATGCAATCTTACCGCGTTACCAGAGGCGAGTACGTACAGCAGGGGCAAACCATCGGATATATCGGGACAACCGGCGTTTCAACCGGACCGCATTTACATTATGAAGTGCATATCGGTTCCGATGTCGTAGATCCGATTAAATATCTGAATATAAAAGCTTCCAACACAAAACAATAGTATGGCAAAAAAAAACTTTATCGATGATATTTCGGTCAATACCATTGTAGGGCCGGGAGCACTGATATCGGGGAATGTAACGGTGTCGGGGCTTTTGAGGATAGATGGCGATATAGACGGCAACGTGCAAACCCAAGGACGCGTTATTATCGGGGAGGATGCCCGAATACGGGGGAACATCAGGGCAGCTTCGGTGAGTGTCGGAGGGATTGTGCAGGGGGATATTATTGCGCCGGATTATGTTATCATTCTTTCTTCGGGAATGGTGATAGGGTCGGTTCTGACAAAAAAACTGCGGGTCGACGATGATGTTATCCTGCACGGATTTTGCTCTGCAACCGGCGAGCAAACCGGCTTTGAGGAAGCGGAAAAAAAGTATCTTAACCGACAGGCTCTGCATTCATCCACTTTTTCTTATTCAAAATAAAGGAGAAAGATGGGAAACCAGATAGAGAGTTCGAGCTATGCAGCGGGGATAACCGTCCAGCCGTCTCTGCAAACAAAAACGGCACAATCGGAAAAAGACAAAAAAAAACTAAATAAATTTAAAGAGATGCTGCGAAGCGTCTTACCTCAAACACAACCGGAAAACGAAGCCGACATACTCGAACAACTGAGCAAATTACCTCAAGAGGAAGCAATCGCGTTACTCCAAGATGATGTCCGATCCGCCGGTGATACGTTGCGGACTCATCAAAATCCCCAAACGATTTTACGATATAAGCAAGCGGTTAAAAACTTTATCGGTTATGTCGCACGCGAAGCATATACGGTTACGACACGGACTCATTTACGACGCGATAAGACCAACCACTTACGGCCGCGCTCTTTTACCCAAATTGTCATTATCAATGAAAAACTCGATAAGTTTGCCGGTGAGCTGCTCTGCGATCAAAAAAGCCAGCTTTTTATTTTGGAGCGACTTGAAGAAATATACGGCTTGATTATAGATTTAATTACCTAACGGGAGTACAAAATGGATGTTGAATTTGAAGAAACATATACCGAATATGAAGAAATAGATGATTTAAGCGTTTTGGAAGATACCGATGATATACCGCAGGTTGAAGAACCGCTGCAAGAGGGGGCTTTTCCTCAACCGCTCTATCAGTTAAAACTTGAATATTCACAAGAAACTTTTTATGCAACAACGACGGAATTAAACCTGCAAAGCGGAGACTATGTTATTACCCCCACACGCTACGGAGACGATATGGCTCATGTGATGGGGTTGGTACACCATCCCATCAGAGTGGCAATTAAGGATATTGTTACGGTTACCAGAAAGGCAACGGATGAGGATTTTCAGCGGCAAAAAGAAAATCTGAAAAAGGAAAAAGAAGCAAGCGCTCTTTTTAAAGAAAAAGTACTTATCCATAAGCTCGATATGAAGTTGGTTGACTGCCACTATTTGCTGGAAGACCCTAAAGTGATTTTCTTTTTTACTGCGGACAGCCGTATCGACTTCCGTAAGTTGGTTAAAGATTTGGTCGCTATTTTGCGTCTCCGTATCGAGCTGCGGCAAATCGGTGTTCGCGACGAATCGAGAATAGCGGGTGGTATCGGCTGCTGCGGCCGACCGTTTTGCTGCCATGCCGTAACTGACAAGCTACGGCCGGTATCCATCAAGATGGCAAAAGAGCAAAATCTTTCGTTAAATTCGCTCAAAATATCGGGACAATGCGGCCGCCTGCTTTGCTGCCTAGCGTATGAGTATGACTGGTATGTGGAAACCCGAAAAAAGCTGCCAACCATCGGTACCAGCCTCTACTACGACAATACTCTGTTCCGCATCAGCGAGATAAATCTGATTACCGGCATTATCGCACTTTCGGGAGACGACGGGAGAGTCATTTCCATGCCCGTGCAGCGTCTTTCTCAACAGCACGGAAAATGGAAAATTAATTAGCACCGCACCGGAGCTCAAAATCAACGTTTCATCCTACTAGGCACCTCTAAAAACTTGGTTAGATTTTAGAGGTTTTCTACTACTTCTTTTTCAGTTTGAGTGCATTGGTGCCCAGTTCCGTCGTCCATTCCTGCTCAGGTATGGTCTGTTTGGTTATGGGGAATTTGTTGATATAGTCTAGCGTAAGCGGAAATCCGCCTCCTTTTACAACTTCCCGCCCCTCAGTATAACCAAAATCGCTTCTCATTGTGAGCGTTGCCGCGTGTTGTTCTGTAAGCGCTCCGGTAACGGTGATATACGCATAGTTGCTAGAGTTGGAACCGCCCAAATGCACATCATTATTTTTATCAACTGTTGCACTTCCGGACATCTCAACCTTCGTACCGTTAGTTTCCAGATACATACCCTTTCCCAAACCGAAGGAGTCGAAAACGGTATTACCGGTTACAGTGCCTCCGGTAAAGCTTAGTATATTATTGTAGCGGAGATATATTCCGCCGCAAATAGAGTTTGCCTTATTCTCCTTTATCGTAGGTGTTTTAGAATCATGTTCTTTTATAGAAAGTTTATACTCTGAAGTAATTCCGCCGCCACTGTCTGCGATATTATTGGAAATAGTAGAATTGCCGGACACGACAATTTCACCATTATTGCTACCACGAGCGTTACCATGAATACCACCTCCGTATCCTGCTTCATTGCCGTTAATAACACCGCCCGTCATATCCAGTGTACCATAAAGCACAAAAACACCTCCGCCACTTCCCAGTTTTTTATAGGGTGGGGCTTCATCTGTATATGTGGCTTTATTCCCGGAAATTTTACTATCGCTTCCGCTCATCTTAAACAAGCTATTGCTCGTAACGGCAACACCGCCGCCGTATCCGGCTTTATTATCGCTGATGGTACCGCCCTTCATCGTAAAGGTAGCATCGGAAGTACCACCATCTACACTATCCCCTACGCATACGCCGCCACCTGTGTGTCCAAAATATCGCTGATCCCCCTCAAGCGCTTTGTTATTTTCTATGGAGCCGGCCTTCATCTCGAATGTTGCGCCGTCACATACGCACACACCACCGCCTATTGTCAATAGGTCAGTGCCGCTGCCCGCCTTTTTAACTTCGTTGCCGGTAATTTTAGGGGAATTCCCTTCCATAATGAACTTACTTCCGCTGCCGCTGACGCAGACGCCGCCCCCCATCGCTTTTGAACCGACGGAGGTTCCTTTTGTAGTTGCCGTATTATCGCTTATCGTGCCGCCTTTCATCGTAAATGTTGTGCCGAGGCTAACGTATAGTCCGTGCCATACGTCGGCTGCGGCGAAAGCCCGGGAAAGCGGATAACCTTTCCCGCATCGGCGGGAGAAGCAGCAGGCGTAACGAGCCTAAAGTTTTTAGGATTACGCAGGTTAATCGTAACCGTTACATCGCCGGCGGACGGTACACACAATGCACCGGCAGCATTCGTTGAATACGACGGATTGATGCGGTAGTTCGTAGCGATCACTTCCGTCGACCAACGACTTAAATATTCGTCTATATCTGCGGTAAACGGCTTACAGGTTGTACAAAAGAGGATTAAACATATTCCGGTTAGAGTGGCATAAACTCTGCGCATGTATTATTTAATAAGACGGTCATAAGAGGTTTGCACTCTTTGGGTTTTTGATATCTTATCGGTCGGCTGCGGCGCCTTATTGAGTTTACTGAGGTATGCATATAACTTATCAGAGGTATCTTGGCTGATTGCATGTTCCATTTCGCACGCCTCGCGGTCGGCGGTATCTTCGTCTACACCCAATATATCGGTCAAGAACTTGTACAGCGTGTTATGCCGTTCACGAACGTTTTTTGCGACAGCACATCCGCTTTCGGTAAGACGCACCAACCCGTACGGTTCATGCTCGACAAAACCGGCATCTTTTAACAAGCTTAAACGCTTATTCACGCTCGCCCTCGAAACTCCCAACAAATTGGCGATATCGATTGAACGGACAGACTCGGTACCGTGCGATAAATCATAAATAACTTCCAAATAATCTTCTTGCGAAGCTGAAACTCTTGCTATCATACGCTTATTATATACCCCTTTGAGTCTGTTTGCAAGTTTTAATTTTCCCGATACCGACTTTCAGTAGCGGCACGGATGCCGCTGGTTATATAAGAAGCGATGTTTCAGCAAAGCTGAAACTCGTAGCCAAAACTATACACGGATGTATAGTTTTGGCGTAGATGCGTCGTATATTTCAAAAGGAATCGCTTTGTGCTATACTGTAGATATGGTACCCAAAATATGCCTCGTATTGACGGAAAATACAATCGACAAGAATATCCAATTAATCGAGAGGTACCGCCCATGGATCGACATCGTCGAACTGCGGGCAGATTTCCTTGATCCGCAGGAGTTGCTGTATATTCGCGCGTTTCCTAAGATTGCGCATATACCGGCCATTCTAACCATACGCAGATTTTTAGACGGCGGAACATTCAAAGGCGGAGAAGGTTCTCGTATCACACTGTTTGCCCGCGGTCTTGCCTTTGCGGATACCAATCCACTGAATAATTTTGCATATCTCGACCTCGAATCCGATGTGCAGGCGCCGAGTTTGGAAGAAGCGGCGCAGGCTTTTAATATCGGTATTATTCGCAGCCTCCACAGTATCAAAGCACCGATCAAGGATATTGCCGCTAAAATACGGGATATCCGGCGGACGGATGAAGAAATTGTAAAGATTGCATATAAGGCAGACAATCTTACAGAAGCGACGGCGGTATTCAAAGAAGCACAGCAGCTTAATGGGCAAAATATCTTAATTGCTATGGGTAAATACGGTATTCCTTCCCGTATTTTAGCGGCAAAACTACATTCCCCGATTGTATATACCATGCCGCGGGAGTACATCGCAAAGTATCATTTAGAACAGGAATACATCGATCCTATTACGCTCAGCGACTTGTATCACTTTCGCACAATACATGAAAATACCGCAATATACGGGGTTATCGGTACGGATACGACAAGGAGCCTGAGCCCCGCTATTCACAATAAAGGTTTTGAACGAAAAGGGATCAACGCTGTCTATATTCCGATTTCAGCTGCGAACACTCAGGAAGCCATTACATTCGCCGATTGTACAGGGGTAGCAGGACTCTCGGTTACCCATCCGTTTAAATTCGATATTATTCCTTTTTTAGATTCGATCGGTCCCGCTTCGACAGCCTGCGGCGCAGTAAATACGGTACTATTTGACGGCGGTAAACGGCGAGGCTTCAATACCGATATCGACGGTTTTTCGCGGGCTTTACAAGAGTTTTTGAACATTCGAAGCCTTGGCTTTAAACATATTGCGATTATCGGTACCGGCGGAGCGGCTCATGCAATCGCCAATGCCGTACATCTGCTGCATGGAAAAGCTTGTATCTTCGGACGTTCTGCAGAAAAGTCAAAACAGCTAGCGGGGCGGTATAATTTTCACTGGGCGGTATTAGACTCAGCATCCGTTCGCATGCTCAAAAAATATTCCGATGTTATCATACAGGCTACCTCCGTCGGGATGCATGAAGGTGAAGACCCGCTTGAGTTTTACAGCTTTTCGGGTACAGAAAAGGTGTTTGACGTTATCTACACCCCTGAGAAAACAGCACTCTTAAAACGTGCCGAAGCTACCGGCTGCGATATTTGCAACGGATATGATATGCTGAGGTATCAAGCATATAAACAATTCGAACTATTTACAGGAGGTTCCTATGAGTAACACAATAAGTGTTGAAGATCAGAAGATATTAGTTGCCCGTACTGCTATCGATAAATTGATTTCTGAAGGGCTCATTTATTCCGGTATGAAGATCGGCCTCGGAACCGGCTCCACCGCGATGCCTGCCGTAAAACGCTTGGCTGAGTATATTGCAAAGGGGAAATTAAAAAACATCGCCGCTGTCCCTACCAGTTTTCAAACATCGATAGCGTGTGAGGAATTCAACATTCCGATTTTTTCTCTCAGTTCAGGACGAATTAACGGATCGCTAGACTTAACAATTGACGGGGCAGATGAAATCGATTCAAAAAAGAATCTTACGAAAGGCGGGGGTGCAGCATTGCTGCGCGAAAAGATTATCGCGTATAACAGCGAACTATTCGTGGTTATCGGTGATGAAACAAAAAGCGTCAAAACATTAGGGGTGAATTTTCCGCTCCCTATTGAAATTGTACCGGAAGCACGGCTCAGCATTATGAAAAAACTGGAATCTTATGGAGTCTCAATGATTATCCGCGACGGAATCCGGAAAAAGGGGCCGGTTATCACCGATAACGGAAACTTCATTATGGATATAAAATGGCCGGCTAATGCAAAAATCAATCCTGTCAAATTAGAAAGCGAATTGAATGCAATACCGGGCATTATCGAAAACGGCTTCTTTACTCAAAAACCCCCGCGTGTCTTTTTAAGCCATTCAAACGGAACCGTCGAAGAATTCTAACGCGTGAGAGGATAAAAATCAGAGCAACCGCCCCGAAAGTTAGACGGTTGCTTTCCTTTTGCGCAAAATTTTGAAAAAATTTTGTGCAGGTTATATTATGAAGAAGGGGAAGAGAGATGAGAATTGGTATATTTGCGGCGGAGCAACAGGAAATTGAAAACATCCGACAAAGTCTGCAAGGGCGGAAAATCGAAAAAGCAGGGCTCGTATTTTATGAAGCGGAACACGGCACGCATACGGTTATCAGTGTGTGCGGCGGAATCGGTAAAGTGAATGCAGCGATTTGTACGCAGCTGCTGATTTCGGAATTCGGTGCGGAGGCGATTATTAACACCGGCACTGCAGGAGGTTTAAACGATTCGCTGCATATATTCGATTTGGTTGTGTCTACCGATGCGGTACAGCACGACGTGGATGTTTCGGTATTCGGCTATGCGAAAGGACAGATCGCCGGTACTGCGTCTCCGTTTTGGAAGGCAGACGACGGTCTACGTACTGCGATAACGGAAACGTTTACCCGTCTGAAAGCAGATCGTGCGGAAGATTTTGCACATACCAACAGCATGATTGCAGGCCGCGTCGCTTCGGGCGACCGCTTTATTGTAGACCCTGCGGTAAAGCAGGAAATTATCTCGACGTTTAAGGCCGACTGTGTCGAAATGGAAGGCGCCGCTGTTGCTCAAACCTGCGTAATGAACGCCGTACCCTTTGTAATATTGCGCTGCATTTCCGACAATGCGGGGGAGCCTGCCGCAATCTCGTATCAGCAATTTTCAAAAGAGGCTTCTCGCATTTCTGCCACGCTGGTGTTGCATACGATTGCCCTCCTATAACTTTTGCAAACAGACGGCGCATCTGCGTTGTCACATCATTAAAAGTGTACAAGGATGTAATTTTAGGCGAGGATGTCCGGGGTTTTACACAATAGCGACGTTTTTTACTCTGTAAAAAACTCCGAAGCGGCAGGGCGCGTATAGTTTTGTTCCAGCATAGCTTTATGCGACAGGAACAACGGATCGTCGAACGACTTTGCTTTGGTGTGGCAATGCACAATACAGGCTTGGCACTTTATACAGATACCGGGAACTAATGACACGTCGTTTTTGTCGATCGAACCCATCGGACATACGGCTGCGCAAACGCCGCAGTTGTCGCATTTAGCTTTATCGGTAACCGGTTTTGCCTTTAAGAAATTCACCGGTTTGCCGTCAGTGCCGAGCGGAACATAATAGGCGGTAAGAGCTTCGTTCCTTTTTATCGAGGCATTGGAGAGGGGCAAAGCGGATTTTTGCAGTTTTCCAAAAACGGTATCGGCAAAAGCGGCTATACGCTTCTCATCGGCATCATCCGGTCGCCCGATACCTACCTCGGCAAACGCATGCTTGCACACTACCGCACCGGCACCGATTACCGAAAAATTATTCTTTTCCAACTCCATGTGAAGCTCGCTCAAGGAATTGTCAAAACTGCGGTTACCGAAGGTAACAACTGCTACGGCAGGGGTTCGCTTCCCTTTAAACAGATTTTGCACAAAGGGCAACACTTTATTTGGGATACGCCCTGCGTAAGTCGGTACACCGAAAATAACCAAATCCTCAGACGAATACGTTCTGGCGTCAACATGAGCTGCAGGCAGCGTAAAGTCATCCGATTCAACCGGAAGATTCAGCTTTTGCGAAAGCAACGCTGCCAGCCGTTCAACCACCCGCTTGGTATTGCCGGTAGGGCTAAAAAAAACCGCCTTGATATTTTTAATTGGTTGCATACTCTCTTCCTTTTATAGCGGAGATTAGGAACAAACGCACCGGAATCTTGTTTTGCAATATCCCGATGCGTTTGGATTTTGATTGAAAAAGCCGTACGAGGATGTCGCAAAAGTTGGTTTACTTTCTCGACATCCCTACGCAGGAGAATGGCTATCGTTTATTGGAGCGCTTCCATATATGAAGTTTTTCCGCTTCGGCAATGAGCGAATCTCTAAAATCGGGGTGCGCGACCGAAATTAAGGCTTCCGCCCGCTGCCATGCCGGTAAGCCCTTTAAGTTGACCTTTCCGTATTCGGTAACGAACCAATGGACATTCGCCCGCGTGTCGGTAACGACGGAACCGGGTTCAAGTGTCGGGCGGATACGGGAAGACAGTGTTCCATTCTTGTCCTTAAAGGTTGACGAACAGCAGATAAAGCTCTTACCGCCTTTGGATAAATATGCGCCCAATACGAAGTCAAGCTGTCCGCCCGCTCCCGAAATATGTTTTGTTCCCGATGTTTCGGCATTCACCTGACCGAATAAGTCAATATCCACTGCGTTATTGATGGACATAAAGTTATCGATCTGTGAAATAACCCGCGCATCGTTCGTGTAGGAAACGGGAGCCGCCATACATGCAGGATTGTTATGCACATAGTCGTAGAGCTTTTTTGTTCCTGCCGCAAAAGCAAACACCTGCCTCCCCGGATCGATCGCTTTCTTTGTGCCGGTAATTTTTCCCGCTTTTGCAATATCGACAAAAGCATCGACATACATTTCCGTGTGCACGCCGAGGTCTTTTAAATCGGACTTTGCAATCATCGCACCGAGCGTATTAGGCATACCGCCGATACCAAGCTGCAAGCACGCTCCGTTCGGAATTTCTTCGATAATGAGCTGTGCGACAGCCTTATCGACCTCGGAGGGTTCGCCTTTATCGACAAGCTCATCTATCGGCGGATTATCCCCTTCGATGATCATATCGACATCGGAAATGTGAATCTTATCATCGACGCCGTTTATACAGTTCGGCATATTAGTGTTGACTTCTACGATGGCGATATCCGCACAATCCGTAACTGCTTTGAGGTGAGAGGCATTCAAACCGAAATTGAAAAAACCGTCTTTGTCCATCGGGGTCGTTTGGAAAACCGCTACGTTGAGGTGCTTAATATTTTCGTAATACCAGCGCGGCAACTCCGAATAGCGGAGCGGTATATAAAAGCCGAATCCGGCGACGATGGTTTTACGTTCATACCCTGACATGTGCCAAGAATTCCACGTAAAGTGAGCCGCAGGAGCTTTTATTTTAAAGATTTCCGGCTCTCGCAACAAAACACCGCCTCTGATATTGATATCTTCAAGCTCAGGCAGCCGGGCGGCAAATGCTTTATCGAATGCGACTGTGGTGTTATTGCCCCATCCGTAATCGAGCCAATCGCCCGACTTGACCGCCTGAGCTGCTTTTTCCGCTGTAGTCAGCTTTTGTTTGTATAACGTACTGTAATCCATGACCATTCCTAGCGGTTATTGAACTTTTCGATTTTTTCTTTTTTGACAAAAGCGTTCATAGCCATTTTTTGGTCTTCCGTTGTAAAGCATTGAGCAAATTCTTCCGTTTCAATGGCAAGCGCTTTGTCGATGCTTACCTGCAGGCCTTTATTGATGGCTGCTTTTGCCTGTTTTATTGCAAAGGGAGCTTTTTGGCAAATGGTTTGCGCCATGGCGAGCGTTTCCTGCATTAAGGCTTCCGGTTTTGTTACTTTATTAACAAGACCGATTGCAAGCGCTTCCTCCGCTTTTATCGTGCGGCAGGTGTAGATCAGCTCTTTTGCACGCCCCGCCCCGACAAGTCGTGCGAGCCGCTGCGTACCGCCAAATCCCGGCGTAATACCCAAGCCTGTTTCGGGCTGCGCAAAGCGGGCGGTTTCCGAGGCAATACGAATATCGCATGCCATCGCAAGTTCGCAGCCGCCGCCCAAAGCAAAGCCGTTTACTGCAGCAATAACAGGGCACGGGAAGTTTTCAATATGCAAAAACACCTTGTTCCCAAAGGCACCGTATTCTGCTGCCTGTGCCTTATTTTTATCTTTCATTTCCGAAATATCGGCGCCCGCTACAAAACTCTTTTCTCCGGCGCCGGTAATAATCACTGCATAAATGTTTTCAGCTTTTTCAACCTCATCCAATGCATGATTAAGGTCGGTCAACACCTCGGTGCTGAGCGCATTTAAAACCTGCGGTTTATTAATGGTGATTGTCGCAATATGTCCGTCTATATGGAACAGTACCGTATTCATCTGTCATACCTCCGCTTTTACTTTGAATAGTCAAAAAAGCCTTTCCCGGTTTTACGTCCGAGTAATCCACCCCGTACCATCTTACGGATAAGCGTACAGCAGCGATATTTGCTGTCGCCCGTTTCACGATACAATACGTCCATAATCGCCAACACGACATCAAGACCGATTAAATCGCCGAGTGCAAGCAGCCCCATCGGATGATTTGCGCCGAGCTGCATTGCCGTATCGATATGTTCAGCAGTCGCAATACCTTCCTGCAGAATAAAAGCAGCTTCGTTAATCATAGGAATGAGGATCCGGTTTACAACAAAACCGTGTCCTTCTTGTACCTCAACGGGTGTTTTTCCCAAACTCTTTGCCGTTTCTATAATCGTATTTTTTACTTCGACAGGCGTGTTGACTCCTGAAATAACTTCTACCAACTTCATTCTATCGGCAGGATTAAAAAAGTGCATTCCAATAACAGGGTGCTTAATGCCCTTCGCAATTTCGGTAACAGACAGGGAAGATGTATTCGTCGCGAAAATGACTGATTCTTTACAAATACCGTCCAACTCGGTAAAGAGCGTTTTTTTAGCTTCGGCGGTCTCCAATATAGCTTCGACAATTAAGTCGCTATCGGCTAAATCTTTGTATACGCCGGTCTTTAAATTGCCTTTGATGGAGGCAACCGCTTCTGCGGTTATCTTGCCCTTTGCGGCCAATTTGTCATAATTTGCCGCAATCTTATCTATTCCCGACTGTGCCCATTCGATCTTTATGTCGCACACCGTAACCTGATACCCGTTCGAAGCAAATGATGCGGCAATCCCCTGCCCCATCGTGCCTGCACCTACAACACCGATTTTCTTCATAGTGAAGCTCCTATACATACCATTTTGTAACACTTACCGCCCGAGAAGGGATATTCCGGGCAGTGTTGCCGCCGGCAACGCCGGTGAAAAACGCCTCATAGACATCTCGAAAGGCTCAGTTGTTCTTCAGGGATGCCCAGCTTTAAACGCAAGTATAGCGTATCACAAAAAACGCCTAAAATAAAGCCCCGGTTTCCTTTAGATTTAATATGCGAGAGGTGACATCAATCATCGTCTACGCACTTTCTCTCCTTTCCGGCTTCCATACGGATAAGTACCCGGTATCCCATAGGCGTTCCCCTTCCCTATATCAATCAATGAATATAAAGCAAAATATTCATTGACATACACGAAGTCTTTTGCTATATTAGCAATGAATAAATGATAAAATATTCACAAACATAGAGACGAGTGAGTAATCCCGAAACACTGTGACGAGGTATTAAACGCTCCGTATGAACGAAGGATGCAGTATGCCGAAAGCATTTACCGAAGAAGAACGCATAAAAATAAAAGAAGCGCTTATGGAAACCGCGCTCGATTTATTTCACGATAAGGGCACAAAATCGTTAAGTATAGCCGAATTGACCAAGCGGGTCGGTATTGCGCAGGGAAGTTTTTATCATTTTTGGAAGGATAAGGATGCATTGATTATCGAACTCATTGTGTACCGGTCAAATCAGAAACTACGCAATAGTGAAAAAAAGTTTTCAACATCGCTTACCGACCCGGCAGCATTTCTCACGGACATGATATACAAATCTTCGATTGATCTTATGACAAAAATTCAAAGTCAGCCTATTTATCAGGATGCGTTTAAGCTATTTGAAGTAAAGGGGCAAAATGAAGTGCATAAAATCGAAATACTGTATCAAGATTTTTTAGCAAAGCTGATACAATATTGGGAACAAAATAATGCGGTAAAAAGGGTTGATAAAAAAGGCTTAATGAGCGCATTTATCGGAAGTTCGGTTTTGTGTTCTCAGTGTTATCAATTTGATAAATCGTATTTTAACGATGTACTGCAAACATTTATCTCCGGAATTGTGAATAAGTATATAGAAGTATAGCGGCATGAATGGAACCGCTTAAAAGAAAAAAGGAATAGAAACTGCACCGAAAATACTGTGCGCGTTTTCCTTAAAGGAGTTGAATACAATGCGGATAGCTGATTTTACACAGATACATAAAGATGATGTACTCATTGCAGGCGGTAAGGGAGCAAACCTTGGCGAGATGACTGCTGCGGAAATACCGGTTCCTAAGGGATTTGTGATTACCGCAGATGCGTATCGGGAATTTCTCAAAGAAAATAACATAGATGAAATTATCTTGCGTATTCTTACAGAAGCGCAAACGAATGAACAAGCCTTGTTATCCGCAGCAGGAGTATTTCGAGAAAAAATCATAGTAGGACATTTTCCCGTTCAATTGGAAAAAGAGATACGGAATAAATATGCGGAACTCGGAGAAGCTGCGAGGGTTGCGGTTCGCTCATCGGCAACAGCGGAAGATTTACCTGATGCGAGTTTTGCAGGCCAGCAGGAAACGTATTTAAATGTGCAAGGGATAGAAGATGTACTGATTCAAATACGCCATTGCTATGCTTCACTATGGGGAGAGCGAGCGGTAAGTTACCGGTTTAACCAAGGGTATAATCAAAGCGCTGTAGCGATTGCCGTTGTCATTCAAGAAATGGTAGAAAGTGAAAAAGCGGGCGTTCTGTTTACCGTCAATCCGGTAACACAAAACAAAGATGAAATGCAGATCAACGCAAGTTACGGATTGGGAGAAAGTGTGGTAAGCGGCCGGGTGACGGCAGATAGTTATATTGTAAATAAATCAGGAGATGTACTGGAAGTAACTATCGGAACTAAAGAAACGCAAATTGTCTATGCGGATAAAAACACAAAAGAAGAATCGGTAAGCGAGGAAAAAAGAACAGCGCGGGCATTGAATGATACTGAGATTGCAGCTCTAGTGAGCGCTGCATTAAAAATAGAAAAACACTACGGTATGCCGATGGATATTGAATGGGCAATACAAAAGAACGAAATATATATTTTGCAAGCACGCGCAATAACAACCTTAAAAAACAATGATGATGAGAAGCTTATTCAAAAATATATCTCAAAAAGGCCATTATCAAAAATGATGAAAGAAAATATGGCTTTTCAGTTTGAAAAAATGCCGTTTGCCTACCGTGCGTTGGACTTTGATTATATGATAGCAATTAACGACCAAAAAGCACGGATATTCGCAGAGGGCGGTATTGTTTTTAATTCAAATCCTACAATTGATGACGATGGTATTCAGACACTTCCGGAAAATAAAAAAGGGTTTACTCTGCGTATTTTTCATATCTTTAAAATCATACGGATGCTCAAAAATTTCGGCTATTGTTCGGACGTATGTAAAAATTTTATGGCTCAGTATGAACAAGAGATAGCACATATTAAAACCTTAGATTTCGAACATATAACATTAGCCGAATGTACTGTATTTATGGAACAGAGTTATGCGCTGACAGAAAAACTTACATACGATAGATTTAAATATGCCTTATTTCCATCTTTTTTAATGAGCAAAAAATTCACCAAAATAATCAAACGTGTAGATACGAACTACTCCGCCTTTGATTTTTATTGGGAACTCAATAATAAAACAGCTGTCGTTACCAATGATATTTCACGCATGGCGGATACGATACGGAAAAACACAGCTCTAACGGAAGCTATATTATCCGGAGAGAGCTTTAAAACATTATGTATCGATTTTCCTGTATTTAAACAGCTTGCGGATGATTTTATCAAATGCAACGGTTTTAAGTCTGATTACAACTGCTATTGCATCGAAGCAAAAACATTTATCGAAGATCCCGATAGGCTTGTCAATATTATACGCCCATTATTAAACACCTCTGATACAGCCGATCAGCATTCCGATGATAATAAGAATAAAAATTATACGAATTTAATACAGCAATTAAAGCATATTTATGGAAACAAATATCCGCGTATAGAACAAGACATACAGCACTTCCGATACTTCCATGTCGTTCGAGAAGAATCGCAGTATTTATGGGAAACACTCTTTTATTATGTTAGGCAGTGTGTAAAGCGGATAAATATTCTTCTATTAAATAGCGGAGATTATAAACATGGAATTGCAAATCTCTTTCACCGTGAGTTAATGCAAGTATTGAAAGCCGGATATATCAGTGATGTTTATAAAGAAAAGATCGCAAGGCGGAATGAAAAATTTCCACTTGCGGAAAAGGTTTGGGAAGCTTCAAAATTACTGGTGTTCAATTCAAAGGGCGATGTGCTGAAAGGGGTGAGCGGAAGCCCGGGAACTGCTGTAGGAACGGTGCGCCTTATCCGCACACCTAAAGAATTTTATAAGATGCAAAAAGGAGATGTGCTTGTCTGTCATCTCACCGATCCTGAATGGACACCGCTTTTTAAACTTGCAAGCGCCGTCGTTGCGGATACCGGCTCTGCACTCAGCCATGCTGCGATTGTTGCACGGGAGTTTAATATACCGGCAGTATTAGGCGTCGGTTTTGCCACCACCAAATTCAAGGACGGCGACCTCATCACCGTTGACGGCAATATCGGTGAAGTGCGGAGCAGTGCAGACGCATCAGGTACTTTTTAATCACGCCCGCAGAATATGTGAGTCCGTTCAACCAGAATTTCGCCGCTTTGCGACTCAAATGGTTGCCCTGCCTCACATATTCTGCGTTACTTTATATACTCCCCTGATGCGTCTGCACTGGTTTTGAAAAATAGTGGGAAATTTTATTTAAAATTTCCCACAAAAAAGAAGGCAACCGCTCAAAAGATTTTCGATACGGTTGCCTTAAATTACGGAGTTGCTAAGATGGATTCAAAAGAGCAAAGACGATTCAATATTTTAACAAAACCGATTTTTCCGCTATTGGTCAAAATGTCAATTCCGACAATAATCGGCATGTTGATCAGCGTTATATATAATTTAACCGATACCTTTTTTGTCGGACAATTACACAACAGATCAATGATTGCGGCAATCGGTGTGGTGTTCAGTTTTGTCAGTGTTATTCAAGCAATCGGGTTTTGGTATGGCTACGGCAGCGGTAATGTAATGTCAAAAAAAATCGGCGCAAAAGACTATGCGGAAGCGGAAATTTTTTCTTCAATAGGTATTGTCATTGCAATCGTAACCGGCATCGTAATCGCAATCGCAGCATATATTTTTGTTGTACCGCTTGCAAAACTGATCGGCGGTAGTGCATCGCAGGATGTACTCACCTTTACAGTGCAGTACTTAAAGATCATTATCATCAGCATTCCGTTCAGTTTATACGCAATAACCGTGTATAATCAGCTGCGCCTGTGCGGGAATGTACGCGATGGAATGATCGGCTTACTTTCCGGAATGTTGAGCAATATGGCGCTGGATCCGCTGCTGATGTTTCCGCTTAACATGGGGTTTATCGGTGCAGGCTATGCAACGCTCATCGGCCAGATAATCGGGTGCATTGTGTTGACGCTCTTAGCAAAACGACACGAGAGTATTTCGTTCAATCTAAAAAAAGTACAATGCAACAAGGCGCGCATGTATCATATTCTTGCGGGAGGGCTTCCTAATTTTTCGCGGCAGGCAATTACCGGTGCCGCATTGGTGCTGCTCAATGTTACGGCAGCGCACTACGGTGAAAGTATGATTGCTGCTTTGACGATAAGTTCAAAAGTTGTCGCATTGGCTTTTATGATTATGATCGGCTGGGGACAGGGGTTTCAACCGATTTGTGCAATGAATTACGGCGCAAAAAAATACTCCAGAGTAAAAAGAGCTTTTATTACTACCGTTGCCGTGGGTACCGTTTTTTTAACAATCGCCTCAATAATCTTATACATCTTTGCCGAACAATGTATGCAGATGATGTCAAACGATGATGAAGTTGTATCTACCGGAATTAAGATACTCAGGATGCAATGCTTCTCGCTGCCGTTGCTCGGCGCTTTTGCCGTCAGCAGTATGTTCATGCAGAATATCGGCAATTATTTTTCAGCGCTCCTGATATCAATTTCACGGCAAGGCTTTTTTTATGTGCCGCTCTTATATGTTTTACCTGCCCTATACGGAAAAACCGGGATCTACCTGTTGCAGCCGGTTTCCGATTTTTTATCGTTCCTGTTTGCCGTTACGGTGGTGTGTAGGTGGTATGGGAAAAAGAACCCATCCAATAGTTGTACAAATTAGTTAAAGTATTCCTATCATTTCACAATTTTAATACCTTTATTGTTTTTTATAATTATGCTAAGCTCTCACCTATGACCAGTATAAGCAATGTTATCGAAAATTTCACCGGCTTTTTTACTACCGAAACAAACGAAATACTCACTGCAAAAATATGGAGTATTACACAATTTATTGTAATTCTTTTTGTTCTCTCTCTCTTCTTTAGAGTAGTTAATTCCATCGTAAAAAAAATTACCGTAAAAAAATGTTCACTGCAAATACAGCATGTAATCAATAAGATTATCCGATACGCGGGTTTTACTGTCATGGTGTTAACAGCCTTTCATCGTTTAGGCATAGATATCAGTGCAATACTCGGAGCTGCGGGAATTGCCGGCGTTGCTATTGGCTTTGCAGCACAAACTTCAATATCAAATATTATTTCCGGACTCTTTGTTATAACCGAACGGGCATTTAAAATAAACGACACTATCGAAGTAAACGGGACAATAGGCACTGTGCAAGCAATTAATTTATTGTCGGTTATTCTCAAAACATTTGACAGCCAATATGTCAGAATTCCGAATGAGACCATCATAAAAGCAAACCTGATTAATTACTCACAGTTTCCGTATCGGCGTGTAAAGACGGAATTGTCCGTCGCTTATGGTACTGATTTAAGAAGAACGGAACAAATTCTATTAGCCGTTGCAAAAAACAATGCATTCACTCTTGATGATCCGGCGCCTTCAATTCTTTGGACAAGCTTTTCAAGTTCAAGTATTGATTTTACGCTTATGACATGGACAAAAATCGAAGACTTTAGAAATTTACGTAATTCATTATTCATCGAAATAGATGAAAAGCTTAAACAGGAAAATATAATCGTACCCTTCCAGCAACTCGACATTCATATAAAGGATGACTAAACAATAACGATACCCGAACTTGACCAATCAATACCTCCAACACAGAGCATTGCCGAGGACGGCGGGTATTAAACTCTCCGCACAAATAAAAAACCTCTCAGCCCTTACATTGTAAGTTCCGGCAGATATTGCAAAAACAAAACGTCCCTCTGAAATAGTATGCTTATGTTACAGCGACTTGAAGAAAAATGAGCCGTACGAAATATTTTTATCTTTTATAAATTTAATGCGATCTGCTATAAACACAGACCGCATTTTATGCACAATGATTTAATAACCGTCTTGTCCTACTTTGACTTAATTGCGTTGTTCCATGCTTCGAGCAGGCGGTTCTTGTTTTGACCCGACCAGATAAAATCATATTTAATGAGCTTGGTATCACGTAATGCAACAGCTTCATCGGGAGTATGCGCATCGGGATTAGTCAAGAAGTGATAGGAGTCGGTATATTTCTGACCGATTTCGAGGCACGCGGGAGTCATACACCAGTCGATGAATATCTTGGCAGCTTCAGCCTCGGGAGCGCCTTTGATCATAGCAACGGATCCAACCTCGTAACTGGTACCATCTTTCGGAACGGAAAGATGAATGTTGGTATAACCTTGTTTCATCAACCGGATACCGTTGTGCAAAAAGGTAATACCGACGGCGCATTCGCCGAGCGCAGCCGACCGGGACGGCGCTTCACCGCTTTTAGTATACTGCTTAACTTGACCGTTCAACGCCTTCATATACTGAATACCTTCTTTTTCTCCCCGCATCTGTACCATTGTTGAAAGCAACAAATAACCGGTGGATGCAGAACCGGGATTCGATACGATAATTTGTCCTTTAAATTCAGGCTTTAATAAGTCGTTCCACGATTCAGGATAGGCGACACCGGGGTGATCTTCAAACCAGCGTTTGTCGCAGATAAAACCGAGATAGCCTACGGTAAGCCCTGTCCAATAACCTTCCGCATCTTTAAAGTTCGGTGCAATTTTTGCGGCAGACGGCGAAACGTATGCTTCCAATAATCCCTCACCCTTTGCAGTGATGAACGAATCGGCAGATCCGCCGTACCATACGCTTGCTTTCGGGTTTGCTTTTTCCGCACGAATCCGGCTCAAGGCTTCGCCTGCGCTCATACGTACAAAATCGACGTGAATACCGGTTGCTTTTTCAAACTCTGCTGCAACCTTCATACCGTACTCTTCAACATAACCGACATACATCGTCAAATGTTTCGGTTTTCCATTCCCCTGCTCCGCTTGCCCACCCATAGCAAAGAGCATTCCTGCAGCAACGATCGCTGCAAGCATCATACTGCACATTTTTTTCATATAGACCTCCTCATTAATGGGAACCTCTGAAAATCCAGCTTGGTTTTTTAGAGGTGTCCTAATCTACTATATATATGCTATCCTCATGCAGACGGATAGATACATGCTCATTTTCTGCAAACAGCTTACCGCCCATCGGGTTAAGTTGTTCGGCATCCAGTACGATATCGCCGAGTTTAACTCGGTACTCTTGGTGTGCGCCCATAAAAGCAGACATCACAATATCGCCTTCAAACTGACCTTCCGTACCGACCGTTACGGATTCGGGGCGCACTACGGCGGTTACCGTGTCGCCTACGGCGAATTGCTTTTTTGCATAATTTGTTATGTGCAACACCGTACCGTACAGTTCAACGGCAAGGCCGTGCTCATCACGCCCCTTTACCTCGCCCTTAATAAAGTTTGCCCGCCCGATAAAGTCGGCGACAAAAACAGAAGCAGGACGCAGATATACTTCTTGCGGTGTTCCTACCTGCTCTATCTTCCCCTTATTCATAATGATGATACGGTCGGAAAGCGCCATTGCTTCCGCCTGATCGTGGGTTACATAGATACTCGTAACACCGAGCTTACGCTGAATCTTGCGGATTTCGGTACGCATATTTACGCGCAGTTTTGCATCGAGGTTAGACAGCGGTTCATCAAACAGCATTACAGCAGGTTCCATAATGAGGGCACGGGCAAGTGCCACACGCTGCTGCTGTCCGCCGGATATCTGCGTTGGGAAGCGGCTTTCCATACCGGTTAGCCCGACCAGCTCAATCATCGCTCCGACCTTTCGGCTGATTTCTTCTTTAGATAATTTACGGAGCCTCAATCCGTATGAAATGTTATTAAACACATCATAATGGGGAAATAACGCATACGATTGGAACACCATCGCAGTATCGCGCTTATCAGGAGTTAAACTATTAATCCGCTCATTTCCCAGAAACATATCGCCTGACGTCGGTGTTTCAAAACCTGCGATCATCCGCAGCGTAGTGGTTTTTCCGCAGCCGGAAGGACCAAGCAGCGTTACGAATTCGCCTGCATTGATGGTAAGATCAATATCATTGACCGCGCGGAACACCGACTTATCGGGAGAAACATATTCTTTTACAATGTGCTCTAACCGTACCGGTTGAGATTTCTCATTCTTTACCATATCGTTACCTCATTGTGTGAACAAGGGTATCTCTAAAAACTAACCGAGCTTTTAGAGATACCCATTATGTCAATTTAATGTCTTTTTTATTTACGCCGAGCAACCGTATCAGCCGGTAGAGGATTGCAATCGCAATGTATACAACGACAATCAGCATCGTTGATAAGGCCGAAGCGACGCCGAATTTTCCCGAGTCTACCTGATCGAGAATGGAAACCGTCAAAAGCTTGTACCGTGCCGATACCAAAAAGATAACGGCGCTGATCGATGTCATACTCTTTACAAAAGTGTAGACGAGTCCGCCGAAAAATGCGGTTTTAATGAGCGGCAGTGTAACGGTTGTAAATGTCGTAAACGAGTTCGCGCCTAAATCAGCCGCTGCTTCTTCTATAGAAGGATCAATCTGCTTTAATGAGGTTACACCCGATTGTACGCCGACGGGAAGATAGCGGAACACATACGACAGCACGATGATGAGCATTGTACCGGTAAGCACAAGCGGCGGAGTATTAAAGGACAGCACATAACCGATTCCCATGACCGTACCCGGCACCGTCATACCGAGCATCGAAATCAATTCCATTGCTTTTCTACCGACAAACCGCTTACGTACCGTTAAAAAGGCGATAACCATTGCCAATATACCGGTAACCGGAGTCGCAAGCGCCGCCATCAACGTTGAATCACGGAGACTCTTCATACCGATACCGAATGCATACCGGTAGTGTTCAAGAGTGAACGTATAATTAATACCCCACAGTTTAACGAACGAAACAAGCGGAATGAGGATATACAAGCCGATAACGATGAACGAAATAAAATAGCAGCCTGCATTGATGGGCGCTGCGATATGTTTTTCATCAATGAGCACTCGTCCGCGTGCCGCCTTGCCGGTAATGGTAACAAAGGTTTTCTTTTCTACCCAGAGCTTACTAAGCGCAAAAAGACCGATCGAAATCAGCAGCAATAAAATAGCCACTGCTGCGCCGCCCTGCATATCATAATTACCGATTGCCTGATAGTAAATTTGTGTCGCTAAGGTTTGATAGTTGCCGCCGATGGTGATGGGATTCCCGAAGTCGGCAACCGATTTGATAAATACCAGCAAAAATGCGTTCGCAATACCGGGTAAGCAAAGCGGCAACGTAACGTGAAGAAAGGTCTTGCCCCGTGAAGCACCCATATTGCGGGCTGCTTCTTCAATTGAAGGATCAATCGAACCGAGCACTCCGTTTAAAAGCAAGTATGCAATAGGAAAGTACGAGAGCGTTTGTGCAAACAAAAGCCCGCGGAATCCGTAGATATTCACATCCTGTAAACCGAGCAGCGTGTAAGAAATCAGCCCCCTGCTGCCGAACAACAAGATAATCGACAATGCGATGGCAAAAGGCGGCGAAACAATCGGAAGCATGGCAATCAGGTTGAAAAGCCGCTTCCAGCGCATGTGGACATAAGCGGCACTGTAGGCAAACAAAAAACCGATAGCAGTAGAAAGGATGCCGCTCGCTGCCCCAAGCGTCAAACTATGACTGAGTGCCTTAAAATTTTCTTCCGACGTAAACGCACGGAGATATGCATCAAAGGAAACGACACCTTCATACGAAATAAAACTTTGAATGAGTACTTTTACTAATGGGATAACGGCAAACACAATCAGCGAAACCATTGTAAATATAATGGTAAACACTAAAAGCGGATCAACCGGTTTGTTTGACGCCGGCATCTTCAGCATATCTGCAATCTCCTTCTAAACGATCCCTCAAAAAAACAATTGAGGTGAACTATACTAATAGCTTACACCGAAGAATATCTGCTGTCAAGAAAAAAATATTCCTTGCATAAAAAAAATTTTCAAGATATACTAATAAGAGAGATGGTCAATAAGATGAATACAGAAAGCGAAACAACAGTAAGTGTTCTTTATACTATTAAAAACCAGTATGGATCACTCAGTGAAAAAGAACGGCTCATTGCAGATTTTATTATCGAGCACAAAGGGGCTACTGTTGATCCAAGTATCACCGAGCTGGCAGCACAAATCGGTATCAGCGAGGCGACACTGGTACGGTTTGTTAAAAAGCTCGGTTATCAAGGCTATCAGAAATTCCGTATTGCGCTTGCCCGCGAAAGTGCTGCCGATAATGCGCATATTTTTGAAATAGCGGTTGACGGAGATGAGCAGGAAGAAGATGTTATCGACCGTATCTTTAAACATACCATACAGGCGCTCGAATCCAGCCGGAAACTCCTCGATAAAAAAGCCGTCATAAAAGCAGCGGAGCTTATGACAACTGCCCGACATTTGCTGCTGTTCGGATTCGGCGGTTCAAATGTAAACGCCCGCGATGCTTATCATAAGCTGTTACGGACGGGGCTTGCATGTATGTACACTGATGAATTTCACATGCAGCTCATGCTCGCTTCACAGGCATGCGCTGAGGATGTGGCATTGCTGTTTAGCCATTCGGGAAGAAATTATGATATTGTTGCGTTGGCAGAGGAGTTGAAAACACATAAATGCCCGATCGTTGTCATAACCAGTTATGACAACTCACCGCTTGCGCATTGTGCGGATATATTGCTGACGGTGAGTCCCGTACTCAATTCGGTTATTTCGGAATCGTTTTCGGACAGTTTGGCGGTGGGTACGCTCATTAATGTGCTCTACGTTGAGGTCATGAATAGGCTGAAAGAAACCGGCTTACAGAACTTAGCAAAAATGCGCAGAGCAATTGCAGGGAGAAGAATATGAAAGCATCTATCGGTATTATCGGCCTTGCCGTTATGGGAGAAAATCTTGCATTAAATATGGAAAGCAAAGGTTACACTGTTGCGGTGTTTGATATTCGCCCTGAACGGCCGGATGAATTTGCCGGTTCAAAGGGTGCGGGAAAGCGGTTTATTCCTGCACACAGTCTGTCGGAATTGGCCGCTTCTCTTGAACGTCCCCGGAAAATCTTGATGATGATAAAGGCCGGAGAGCCTGTCGATCAGGTAATTCAAAGTCTACTGCCGATTTTAGGTGAAGGCGATGTTATTATTGACGGCGGTAATTCCAACTTTGCCGATACGGAGCGGCGTATAAAACAGGTTGAAGCAAAAGGAATCTTGTATATTGGGATGGGAGTTTCCGGCGGAGAAGAAGGTGCTCTGAACGGGCCGTCTCTTATGCCCGGCGGAAGCGCAGCCGCATGGCCGCTTGTACAACCGCTGCTGCAAACCATTGCCGCACACATAGATACGAGCCCCTGTTGTAATTGGATTGGAACAGGCGGTGCAGGGCATTTTGTTAAAATGGTGCATAACGGGATTGAATACGGTGATATGCAGCTTATCTGCGAAATATACGACATTATGCGCAAAGTGCTCAAAATGCCTAACGAAGTGATGAGCACGGTTTTCTCCGATTGGGATAAAGGAGAACTCTGTTCGTATCTGATAGAAATCACTGCGAATATCCTCAACTACCACGATACGGACGGATCCTATTTAATCGACAAAATTGCAGATACAGCCGCACAAAAGGGAACAGGTAAGTGGGCAGGTATGACGGCCTTATCCGAGAGTGTTCCCCTCACGTTGATTACCGAGTCGGTATATGCCCGCTGTTTAAGCAGTCAACGGACACAGCGGACGGAAACGTCGGAAGTATTCTCCGGTATACAAACAAAAGCACCGAATGCAGCAGGAATATCTGTTGCCGAACAGTCCGACACATCTGCCACCGGCAATGAAGTCTTACGCATTTTGCATGATGCGCTTTACGCTGCTAAGATTATTTCCTATGCACAAGGATTCGAGTTGATTAAAACAGCGGATGAGCATCACAGCTGGGGAATCGATCTCGGAGAACTTGCACTTCTCTGGCGCGGAGGCTGCATTATTCGATCGGTGTTTTTGGAGAAAATCAGCGAGGCCTACATCCGCAATAAAGATTTACAGAATTTAATTGCCGATCCCTATTTTAGCGGAGTTTTATGCCGTACGCAGCTTGCACTGCGGCAAGCGGTAACGTTCGCTGTTCTCAATGGAGTTCCTGTTCCGGCGCTTTCCGCAGCACTGGCATGGTTCGACGGTATACGCTGTACCCATCTTCCGGCAAATCTTTTTACAAGCGCAGCGCGACTACTTCGGTGCGCACACGTATGAACGCACCGATAAAGCTCCGGGTACATTTTTCCATACAAACTGGACAGGTTGCGGAGGAGAAACATCATCTACAAGCTATACGGTGTAAAAAAGTAGAGACTTGTACACCGCTTCGATACTAAGACAAGCCAATTAACACACTTATTCCTACCGGCATCACCATGCGGCGACAGTAATGACACACCTCAATACGAAAGAAACGGTTCCTTCCCCTTACCCGCGCCGTACACGGTCAAACCAAGTTTCGGGTTCCTTGTTCCATTCAAGCGCGATAGCGGCTTCTTCGGGGCTTAAATACTTTTCTTTTTGCAAGAGCTCAATTAAAACCGAAAAACGGGAAAGCGATTCAAAGGGGCAGTTTTCGTTTTTAAAATTGGCATCAGCTTGCGCAAATTGATAAGAAAAAATCGCTTTTAAACTCACTTCTGCGGCTCCGGCTGCACGTAAGGACTTCACCGCGCCGATGCTGCTCTTTCCTGTCGAGATTAAATCTTCGATAAGCGCTATCTTCTTACCCGCAACGGCTGCCCCTTCTATTGTGCTGCCAGTTCCGTGATCTTTCGGTGCGGAACGCACGTAGGCAAGCGGTTTGTTCAAGGCATTTGCAATGAAGGCCGCCCACGGAACTCCCGCCGTAGCAACGCCCGCAATCACATCGGTATCGGCAGGAATTAATTGTGTAAAGGCCTCCGTAATGAGGGTGCGCTGCTGAGGCCAACCTAAAAGAGAGCGGTTATCGCAATAGATAGGGCTGCGTATCCCCGAAGCAAAGGTGAAGGGCTCCGCAACGTTAATCTTGACGGCTTTTACCTCAAAGAGCGTGCGGGCAACCGCAATTTCTATTTCTTTTTTATCACGACAAATCGGATTACACACAGTATTCCATCCTCCCTATGCCTGAAATACGAAACGTCCGGCGGGGCGTTCCCGTAAGTCGGCGGCGAAACGGCCGTCGCGGTAGACTATGTTGCCGTTTACAATAGTCATATAATTTTTACCGATAAAGTTCCAGCCCTCAAAAGGAGACCACCCGCATTTCGATACTATGTCCTTTCGGCCGAGCTGCCAGTGTACCGCGGTGTCGGCAACGGTAATATCGGCATCGGCGCCTTTTGCAAGTACCCCCTTGCGCGTTAGCCCGAGGATTGCAGCAGGATTTTCACTCATCAGCTTTTGAAGCAGCGGCAGCGTGATATTTCCTTCCGCCGCCGCAGTGAGCATCAGCGCCAGCGAGGTTTCGGCGCCGGGGATGCCGAAAGTCAGCTGTGCCAGTTTTTCATCCAGCGTATGAGGCGCGTGATCGGTGCCGATGGTATCGACGTAGCCGTCCCGGACGGCCTGCATCAAAAATGCAGTATCGGATTGCGCTTTCAGTTCGGGCTTCATCCGCAACAGCATATCGGCTTCGGGGCTCGCTTCCCGCATACCGGTATGTAAAAAAAGATGATGAGGCGTTACTTCCGCATAGATGGGATGCTGCCGGTTATGTAATTCAGGATTTTGCTTCGCCTTGATGACCGTTCGCATCTCTTCTTCGGAAGAAATATGACAAATATACAGACCGTTCCCATAGCGGGCATTCAGCTCAATCGCCTTACCGATCATCTCCGCTTCGGCATGGACAAAGACCAAGCCGCCGGCCTTAAAAATTTCAGCCAGCAGAGCGGTGTCTTCAATCAGCATAAGACCGGTGCTCACATTCATAAACACCTTCGTACTGCGCGCCTGACCGCTGCCGATAACGCGCCGGATTTCATCAATATTATTGTTTTTTGAAGCGCCGAAGTGGAAGCCGAAATTAACGGCTGAAACCCGCGCCGCCTGTGCAATTTTTTCCGCAAGCGCCTGAGCCGTTACCGTCGGCGGCTGCGTATTCGGCATATCAAAAAAAGTCGTTATGCCGCCTTTTGCACAAGCACGCGAACCGGTATAAAAATCTTCTTTATGGGTAAGCCCCGGATCTCTCATGTGGGTATGCAGGTCGATAATACCCGGCATAACGAGGCGACCTTCCAAATCAATTTCCTGCGAATCCTGTACGGCATCCCCCTCTTTTGAACAGCACTGACCGGATATACCCTGTTTGATGATGATATCTTCAATTATACCGCCGTTGATTACAAGGTCGATAATTTCGTTGCGGATGGTTTTCCCGTTTTTGAGTATGAGCACCGTTTAGTCCTCCGTTGCCCGTCTAATCTCCTCCAAAACCGCATATACAGCCTGAACGGGATCGGGATGTTGGGTAATCGGTCGGCCGACCACCAAATAATCGGCACCGTTTTTTACCGCTTCGTAAGCAGTCATCACCCGCGCCTGATCTTCTTTGCGGTTTTGAGCATACGAGCCGCTTTGGGTAAAGGCTGGGCGGACTCCCGGACATACGGTAATGAAACTCTTACCGAAACGCTGTTTAATAGCGGCAGCCTCCTGCGCAGAACAGACAATACCCTGCAAACCGGCATTGCTGACAGCGGCAGCCATCGCTTCGACGGTTGTTTCGACATCGACGGCAGCTCCGTAGAATTGCTGTAAGTCTTGTGCGTTTAAATTGGTTAAGACCGTTACGCCGATGCAAATGCTCTGAGAGCCTTTTTCTTTGAGCATCTCGGCGACTGCCCGCATGGTTTTTTCGCTGTTGGAGCAATGTACGTTGAACATGAATACATTTTGCTCCGCCGCAAAAAGGCAGGCCTGTACAACCGTGTTGGTAATATCGTGGAACTTTAAATCCAAAAACACCTTTTGGTTTTTTCCGTGCAAGTAATCGACAATGGCTCCCTTCGTCCGTAAGAAAATTTCGAGCCCTGCCTTATACACCGTAACACTATTGCCGAGCTGCTCCACGAGGGCGGCTGCTTGGTCGAGTGTGTTATAGTCCAACGCAACAATCAATTTTTCGCGGACAGCGCTGCTGATGGTTCCGCATTGTGTTTTTTCCATATTGTAAAACTCCTCCGGGATGAGGGTATCTCAAAGCTGTTTGCTTTCGAGACTCCCCTACTCTCCTCTTATTGAACGGTATTGCGAACAGTACTGCGATGTTTGAGTTTGCTGCGGTATGCAGCGCCTCCGTCGGGATGGCTGCGGCCGACCAAATCCGTAACGGCAGTTTGATGCCTTTCACAATACCGTTCAAGACCGTCAAGTATTTCTACCGCAGCGCAAGGATTATTAAAAAGACCGCAGCCGACCGCAACTGCCGAAGCGCCTGCAAGTATAAATTCGATTGCGTCCTCCGCAGTCCGTATACCGCCCATCCCGACGATCGGCAGCGACGTAACCTGCGACACCTGATAGACCATCCTGACCGCGATGGGCTTTACCGCAGGGCCGGACAGTCCGCCGAAAATATTGCCGAGCAGAGGCTTTTGGGTATTGATGTCGATTGCCATACCGGAAACCGTGTTAATCAGCGACAAGGCATCCGCGCCTTGGGCCTCCGCGATGCGGGCAAAAACCGTAATGTCGGTAACGTTCGGCGACAGCTTCACAATGAGCGGTTTCCGGCTTGCCGCCCGTACCAGTGAGACCACCCGCTCCGTTTGCGCCGGATCGGTACCGAAAGCCATCCCTCCGTGCTTTACATTCGGGCAGGAAATATTGAGCTCTACGGCCGCGACTTCCGCGATGCCGTTCAGCCGGGCGGCAAGTTCCGCATATTCTTCTGCGGTTTTGCCGTTAATATTAATAATCAACGGGATGTGCAGCTGCGGAAGGATTTCCGGCAATACCCGCTGCACAAACTCATCATAGCCGACATTTTCCAAGCCGACGCAGTTGAGCATACCGGACGGCGTTTCTGCAATCCGCACCCCTGCATTACCGTCCCGCGGCTCAAGCGTTAACCCCTTCAGTACCGCCGCACCGAGTATATTCGGATCAAAGAAATCCGCATAGTCGGTACCGTAGCCGAAACAGCCGCTCGCCGTCATCAACGGATTCGTTAAATGTAAACCTAAAAAATCCAAGGTAAGTTTGCTCATATCATTCTCTCAATTATCACGGCTCATTCTCTCATTGTTACGGCAATTCGTACGGAAACAAAAGCGAATCGAAAACAGGGCCGTCGGCGCATACTTTTTTCACCCCCGCAGCTGTTTGAATGGAACATCCCATACAGGCGCGCACACCGCAAGCCATACGGCGCTCAAGGGAAAGCTGACAGGGTAACTGCGCCGACTGCGAAAACGCACGTATCTTATTCAGCATCGCAGTTGGCTCGCAGGCATAGATCATCGCAATGTCCGCAGCCGCCCCCCCGCTGCCACAATGTTTTTCAATATACGCTGAAAGTACGTCCGGTACAAACCCGTGAATACCGAGGCTGCCGTCATCGGTACAAAGGATGAGTTCAATATCCGCAGGCAGGGCAAAAAAATCGATAAGTTCTTGAATATGCCGGTCGCGTCCTCCTGCAAAAAAAATAATGCGCGCTTCCGGCTGCCTGCTGCAAATCGCCCGTATCAGTTCAGGTAGCGGTGCAAGTCCTATGCCGCCTCCCGCGATAATATGACAGGAACCGGCGGAAGGAACCATAAAGCCGTTCCCCAAGGGGCCTTGAATAGCAAGGCTTTCACCGGCACGGTACTGCGTTAATTCTTGTGTGCCGGCGCCTATGGGGCGATATACAAAGCTCAAAGTACCCTGTTTCTCATCAAATGAATGCAGACTGATGGGACGGGGTAAAATATGAGATTTATCGTGCAAACTGATCATGTAAAACTGTCCCGCACGGGGAAAATCGGAGCCTTCCATCATCCGCGGCCATCGGACGGTAAGACAGTAATAATCGGCTCCCGCATATTCATGGGAAACAATTTCGGTTTTTTCAAAATGCTTCTTTCCGCACCGGTGTTCCATACCGCTTCTCCGCTAATTTAAATTAAGCTTAATGTCGGCGACCGGAATAACCCGTTCACAGTAAAAACACTTGTAGCAGTCCTGTCCATGCGAATGTACTTTTATAAACCGCGACGGTACCGCTTCATTATTTGAAATACATTTAAAATTTTCGCAGTGCATAAGCGCTTCAATTTCATCAGGCAATTCAAGCGGTATTTTCTGTACAACCTTACTGTCTTTAATGATATTGACCGTCGCATGAGGCGCCAACAACGAAATTTTTTCCAGCTCCGATTTAGTCAATGTTTTATCGGCAATCTTAATCAGGCCTTTTTTACTGTGCGCCTTGCTATGCAAATTAAAACCGACGGTTACCATGTCGGTATACTCTTTCAATTTCAGCATTTTGACGATCGCAAAGGTACGCTCCGGTGGTATATGGTCAATCACTATTCCGTTTTCCAATGCAGTTATCTGTAATTCCATCATTCAACTCCTTCTTGTAGTTCCGTTATTCGCACGGATGGTTTAATACCTCATTGCTTCTTGAGCTTTTATTGTTCTAGAGAGAGCATCATCATTGCCTGTCTAATCGGGATGCCGTTCCGCGCTTGCTCGAAATAACGCGCATATTTTGTAGTATCCAAATCCACATCGATTTCATTCACACGCGGCAGCGGATGCATGATAATCATATCATCTTTGCACTTCCCTTCTATATTGCCTCTATTGATGATATAAATGCCTTTCACCTTTTCGTATTCTTCCGGATCGGGGAAACGTTCGCGCTGAATGCGGGTCATATAAAATACATCGAGCTTATCTAAGCAGCCGGTAAAGTTTTCTTCTACATAGTAGGTAACCCCTGCATCATCCAAATCGTCAAGCAGATATTGCGGCATAGCAAGGTTTGACGGAGAAACAAAGTAGATAACCGGATGAAAATGCTTGAGAGCTTTAGCCAACGAATGAACGGTACGCCCGTATTTTAAATCGCCGGTAAAAGCAATGTAAAGATTTTCCAGAGTACCTTTTTCTTTCATAATGGTATACAAATCGAGAAGCGTTTGGCTCGGGTGCTGGTTTGATCCATCACCGCCGTTTAACACCGGCTTATGCGAAACGGAAGCAGCAAGGCGCGCCGCTCCGTCCATCGGATGGCGAATAACAATGATGTCCGAATAGGATTCCACCATGCGTATGGTGTCCGAAAAGGACTCCCCTTTTTTAACCGATGAATGTTCCGTATCGAAATAGAGGATATTTGCGCCGAGCCGCATCGCAGCCGACTCAAATGACAGTTTTGTTCGCGTGCTCGGTTCATAAAACATAGTTGCAACAATCTTGCCGTGCATCAGCGAAAGTTTTTCCTCATCGGACATTTTTTCTATTGCTTCCGCCTTTTTCAAAATGAGCAGAATTTCTTCTGCGGTGAAATCATTCATTGAAATGATATCCTTCTTCCCGTTTATCATAGAACCTCCTCAAGCAAAAAAAAAGGATACTGTCTTCATTTAGAAAACAGTATCCTTATCGGTTACGGTAATAATGCTTACCGGCAGTTGAAAGAGTGAACCCCTGCGGATTATACCCCCGAATGGTACACAAGGATTATACTGGTGTTGCCGTAAGCGCTTTGTCATTATTGCCTCTTTCAATTTAAATTGCAGGTTTATAACAGTATTGAATTTTCTTCGGATGACAGCCTTGGATGATACATTGACATATTTACAGCCTTAAAGTATGCTAAAAACCACAAATTTTATCAATTGAGGGGTTGTGATGAACAGGACAAAAAACAATATAACCAGTATCGTATACATTACCGTTATCGTATTGCTTTTGTTTGCCACCGGCGGCTGCCCGGGGTCGCTCATCCCTATTCGCGGGAACGGGAACATAACACAACAGAACTTTCCACTGAATGATTTTAAGACCGTTTCCGTCAGCGGCGACTGGACTGTCGAGATAACACAGAACGTAACATTTTCCGTTACCGTAGATGCCGATAGAAATCTTTTTGACTATTTAGATATACGAGTCGATGGTAATCATAACCTCCATATCGGCTTCAAAAAAGGGTACGCTATAAGCAACGCCCACTGCAAAGCTTCAATTAAGATGCCGATTTTAGAGCGGTTAACAACTTCCGATTCGATTACCGGGGAGATTAACTTATTTAATAATATGTCAGGAAAAGCAATGTCGATTGCTATTTCAGGATCAGGCAATATTACCGCAAACAACATTAAGGTAAAAAACTTAGCCTTGGAAATATCCGGTTCGGGTGATTTTAAAGCGACAGGGGAAGCTCAAACGTTTACGGGAAGTATTTCCGGTTCCGGCAATATTAAAGCTGTCGACTTAAAAACCAAAGAGGCGAATATTTCCATTTCCGGCTCAGGCTCTGCAGAAGTATGGGTTACAGACTCTTTAACAGCCGATATCAGTGGGAGTGGCAGTGTTCTTTATAAAGGCAACCCCGCCAATGTTATCCCAGATATCAGTGGCACCGGCAGCGTAGCCCCTCTTCCGTAGAATGCGCCCGCGTCCGTTATTCTGAAGCATTGCCGGTATACATACCATGACCGTAGAAGATGAAGTACGTTTAGTTGATTCGATGATCGACTTGTATGCGGCGGCGCACCACACCCATTCTTCACAGGTCGATGCAGAGAATATTGATGCAGCGGTGCCGGATTTAGAGGCATTAAAAGCATATACGCACAAGCGGATTGAACAATGCCGGTATCGTAGCGGCAAGCAGAAGAAACCGTTTTGTAACGTTTGCCCCATACATTGCTACAAACCGGAAATGCGTCGGCAAATTCGCGCAGTTATGCGCTACAGCAGCCCGCGTATGTTATTCCGACATCCGCTGTTAAGCTTACAGCATCTGATCGGCACCATCCGCAGCAAAAGGACTCGTCCCCTATGAAAACAAATGAACAAGAACATCTCCCTGTAATGGGTATCGGTCCTGTATGTATTGCAATTATGATTGCGTTCACTGCCGCAGGTATTACCGCGGTAAAATTCGATCTACTGACAAGCGGAAACGTGCGTAGTGCTATCATTGCAATCGTTTTCGTCACTGCCGGAATACTGTGTATTAGTGGCGGCATCGCACTGTGGTGCGCTGCAGTATTCGGTGCTCGTATCGACATTACGATAAAAGCAAATCAGCTTGCAACCGGCGGCGTATATGCCCTTGTACGAAATCCCATTTATTCCGCTTTTTTATTTATCTGTACCGGAGTACTGCTATTTTGCCGAAATTGGTATGTATTGATTTTACCGCCACTCTTTTGGGTATACCTTACCGTGTTTATGAAATTGACGGAAGAACAATGGCTTTCCGAACGTTTCGGCGATGAATACGCAGCGTATTGCAAACGGGTTAATCGCTTTCTTCCATGGAAAAGACGGTAAGTGATAAGCCCCATCAACATTACGAAATTGTAAATTAAATTGTTAAACATCGTTGACAATCCATTCCTGTTTGCATATATTTTCTATGACTAAACAACTGACGATACCGTCGATTATTTGATATGGAGGACTATTCTCTATGAATGATACAAAAAAGCCGCAGGGGAAAAACGTTACAAAGGATCGGCAATCCCCGGCAAATGCTACAGAGGAAAATCCGGCACAGGAGAGTGCCGTACCGCAGCAGCAAGAACGAAATCCGGCAAAACAGCAAGCCATTAAACGACTGTTAAGCTATGCGGGCAGCAGCAAGAAATTTTTATCGCTGTCGCTGGTGCTTTCCGCTTTAAGCGCACTCGTCAGTTTTGTGCCGTACATTATGGTGTTCTTTGTAATGCGCGATGTGATTTCCGCAGTTGCGGCAAAAGAAGCGGTGAACGCAGCAGCTCTTGCACGCTACGGGCTGTGGGCGGTCGGTGCTGCTACGGCGGGCTTTGTGCTGTATTACGCAGCACTCATGCTTTCGCACGCGACGGCATTTACCATTCAGCAAAACCTTTCAATACGGATGGCGGAAACACTGGCAGACCTGCCCATTGGCTGGCATATTACGCATGTCAGCGGCAAGGTACGCAAGGTGTTTGAAAAAAACATTAATCAACTTGAAACGCTCATTGCTCATAATATGCCTGACACCGCACAAAACATGGTCTCTCCTTTTGCGATACTCGCGCTTACATTGGTATTCGACTGGCGGCTCGGACTGATTTCTCTTTTACCGCTTGTGCTTGCGTTTGTTCTGCAAGCTGTTTTAATGCGGATTAGCACCAACTCGGGCTTTATGCAAAAGTATGAAGACGCGCTTGAGCAGATGAACAACGCGGGTACCGAATATGTACGCGGTATTTCGGTTATCAAAACTTTTAATCAGTCTGTTTACTATTTCAAAAACTTTTACACCTCTATTATGCACTATAAAGAATTCGTTCTCCAATATTCGATGTCGTGGGAAAACGGCTATGCGATTTTTTTATCGCTTATCAAACTCGGGTTTGTCTTTTTACTTCCGGCAGCGTTATTGATGGCTGGGACAGCAACGCTTGACCCGCACTTTTTTTACAGCTTTGTGTTTTACCTTGCTTTCGCACCGGTTACCTACACAATGCTGATGAAAGTTATGTATGCAAACACGTTTTATCAGCGCTCAAACGATGCGCTCAACCGTATCGAAGATATTTTGCAAGCACCGCTGACCAAAGAACCGGAAACATCCATACTGCCTAAAAAATATGATATAGCATTTAACAACGTGATATTTTCATATAAGACGGAACCGGCTGCCGCCTCTGCAAAAACCGCACCGGAAACAGACGGAGGAAACACCGGCAGAGCAGCCCCATCTCCTCAGAGCCGAACCGCGATAAACGGCATCACACTCAGCATTCCCGAACATTCGCTCACTGCTCTGGTCGGTCCTTCAGGGGGCGGCAAAACAACCCTGGTAAATTTGCTCGGCCGCTTTTGGGAAGTTGATGCAGGAAGTATCAGCATCGGCGATATTGACATCCGCGATATAAAAACACAAGACCTGCTGCACACTGTCGGCTTTGTGTTCCAAGAGAATAAGCTTTTTAAGGAAAGCATTTTAGAAAATATCCGCTACGGCAAAAAAGACGCAAGCCGCGAAGAGGTAATGGAAGCACTCCGCAAAGCCGAGTGTATGGACATTATCGAAAAACTCCCCGCCGGTATCGACACGGTGTACGGCACCAAGGGCATATACGTCTCAGGAGGAGAAGCCCAGAGGCTCGCCATCGCCCGCGCCCTGTTGCAGGATGCCCCCATCATCGTACTGGATGAAGCAACCGCCTTTGCCGATGCCGAAAACGAATACAAAATCAAAAAGACCTTCGACGTACTGCTCAAAGACAAAACCGTCATCATGATTGCGCACCGCCTGTCCTCAGTCGTAAACGCAGATAAAATCTGTGTTATAGAAGAAGGCAAAATCGCAGAAGAAGGCACACATAAGGAACTGCTTGCGCGGAAGGGTTTGTACGCAAGTATGTGGGACAATTTCCAAAAAGGCATCGAGTGGAAAGTGTGAATCAGGGGAGGAGAAAATGAGTTTAGGAGATAATTTTAGGAAGCCTGCGGGCTTTATCGGTAAGCTGATTGTCGCGGGAATGAATTCAGGACATACGCGCATGGCGGAATGGGGCTTTTCGCATTTGGATGGAAAAATTTTAGGCAGCGGTCTTGATATCGGATGCGGCGGAGGTGCAAATGTCAAACGATTGCTTGAGCGCGGCTGCGAAGAGGTAACCGGTATTGATTATTCCGATGTCTGTGTTGCGCAATCGACGAAATGCAATAAGGCGTATATCGAACGGGGAGCCTGCCGTATACTGCAAGCAAGCGTTTCTTCCATGCCGTTTGAAAACGATTCATTCGATATTGCGACGGCATTTGAAACGGTTTATTTTTGGCCGGAGATAGAAACAGCGTTTAAAGAAGTGTTCCGCGTGCTCAAAAAAGGAGCGCACTTTTTTATCTGCAACGAAGTAGACGGGCTTCATAAAGGCGATGAAAAATGGCCGAAAAGAATCAGCGGTATGAAAATCTATACCGGTGAACAGTTGAGTGCACTGCTGACTTCGACAGGTTTTACCGGTATACAAACCGACTCGCTTTTTGCAAAAAGGTATCTGTGTGTAACAGCGCGGAAAGGGTAAATAATTGATAATTGATAATTAAATAAGATGGTATTGGTAACCGGTTTATAAAAAATATTATCGAGGTGTTCATGACATTAAGAAAATATGAGGCGCAAGATTCCAAAATCATTTGCAGTTGGATTAAGGATACAAAGCAGCTTTATCAATGGTCTGCCGACAGAATAGGGCGGTTTCCGTTAAACGGTAATGAGTTGAATGAATACTATGATTCGATGAACGGTATACAGTCTATCATTCCTCTTTGCGCCGTTGACGAACACACCGTGCTCGGTCATTTGTTTATCCGGTACCCAAATAAAGACGATAAAACACTCGTCCGATTTGGGTTTATTATACTTTCGCCTGAGTGCAGAGGAAAGGGAAATGGAAAGGAAATGGTAGCCCTTGCAATAGAATATGCAAAAAACGTTTTGCATGCTTCAAAAATAACATTGAGAGTGTTTACGAATAATGAACGCGCTCGGCATTGTTATGAAATCGCCGGTTTTCAACCAACAGGGAAAGTTATAACCTATATGATGCCGGATGGCGTATGGGAATGTATTGAAATGGAATTGAATATCTAACTTTGAGGTCGGGTATGAACATACAAGATTTTTGGGATGCAGTATTAACACAGAACGCCGAATGTACCGTGCTCGCCCCTTCCAAAAAACAGCTCTACTCTGATCGGGCGGTAAAATAAGGCTATATCTTTTTTCAGCGAATGTCTTACGGATTGGGACACGTCAATCCAAAAAACAGAATTCCCCCCGAAAGCGGACAGGATGTTCATTTCAGAGGGGACACGGATGTTCGTGGTTTCACGCAGCAGCGAGTTTAGGCGTTAGGCTAAACTCGTAGCTCCAAAATGAACAGGGATGTTCATTTTTTGGGCGGGTTTCCAAAGGGTACTCCCTTTGGTCGCCAGCTGAGTGGAGTACCTCCCTGTACTCCACTCAGCACGAGATTTGCATCAAACGCAAATCTCGTGCCTGTATGAAACCACCGCCATCCGTTGCGGTTCTGATTAGAAGGGGTCGTAGGGGAAGACCTTTCTTTTTATCGAAAAAAAAGAAAGGTCTTCCCCTACAATATGGAGAAATTATGTTACAAAGATTTTTTTGCGTTATCCGATGCGGGGACGCGGAATTTACGCTTGTCGATTACGCTCGGGGTTATTATCAATTTATTTGTGATGGTGCCGCTAGGACTTTCGCTGTATGTGCTGCAGTATTTTTTGGCGCGTATTATGCAGCAAGGTTTTCAAGCCCCGAATGTATGGGCGGTGGTAGCAGCCGGAGCGGCGTTTATTGCCGTGCTGTTTATCCTTGAGAAATTAAAGTACGGCAGAACGTATAACGGCGCGTATGAAGAAGCGGCGAATGTACGTATTTCGCTTGCAGAGTCGCTTCGGAAGCTTCCGCTGTCGTATTTCGGCAGGCAAGATTTATCGTATTTAACCTCGACGCTTTTAAACGATGTTACAACGATTGAACAAGCGTTTTCTAATGTCGTACCGGAAATGTTCGGCGGTATTATTTCGATTTTAATTGCGACGGCTCTTTTAGCGTTTTTGGATTGGCGGATGACTATTGCGTTGTTTGTTTGCGCCTTTGCAGGATTTTTTATTGTTGTCGGCTGCCGGAAGCTGTCGGAAAAAAAGATGAAAAGCGTCATCGTACGGAAGGATGGGATATACGATTCGCTGCAGCAGATGATAGACAATATCAAGGTGTTGAAATCTTCCGATAAAAAAGCTTTGTATGTGCAAAAGCTCAAAGACGATATTACCGAAACGACGAGCGTTGCGCTCAAATCGGAAGCTGCGATCGGAGCGCTTATGTTCGGTGTGGCTGCGTTGATCCGGTTCGGCTTTCCGCTCGTCATTTCTTACGGAGCGTACTTGCTGTCGCAGGGGCAAATCGAACTGTTGACCTATATCGTTTTTTTGCTGGTCTCATGTCGTATCTTCGATCCGTTGACGACAGTGTTTATGCTGCTTGCCGAATTCTTTTATACACTGATTGCAGTTGAGCGGAAGCAGGCGATTGTCAATTATCCCAAGCAAACGGGAAGCGAAACTTTTAAGCCGAATGGGTATGATATCTGTTACGATAATGTGTCGTTTTCGTATAATGAACCGAGCGGCAAAGGTGCGACTGACATCGGTGGAAGCGCTGCCGGTAATTCACATAATGCAGGCGGTGCCGCAAACGATACCGGAGAAAACACGGTAAGCGGAATCAGCTTTACTGCAAAGCAGGGCGAAATTACGGCTCTCGTGGGACACTCCGGTTGCGGAAAATCCACCATTGCGCGATTGGCTGCGCGCTTTTGGGATGCGTCATCGGGTACAGTCAGCATCGGCGGCGTCGATGTTTCTACGGTAGAACCGGAAACTCTGCTCAGCGCATTTTCGATTGTGTTTCAAGATGTCGTGCTCTTTAACGACACGGTGTACAACAATATTTTAATCGGCAACCGGAATGCGACAAAAGAGCAGGTACTCGCCGCCGCAAAAGCCGCGCAGTGTGAGTCGTTTATCGAAAAACTGCCGCAGGGCTACGACACGGAAATCGGCGAAAACGGCTATACCCTTTCCGGCGGAGAACGCCAGCGGCTTTCCATCGCCCGCGCTCTCCTCAAGGACGCACCGATCATCCTTTTGGACGAAGCAACCGCCGCCCTCGATCCGGAAAACGAAACGCTCATTCAGCACGCCATCGGTACACTTATAAAAGGTAAAACCGTTATCGTCATCGCCCACCGCCTCCGCACCGTAGAAAACGCCGATAAGATTATCGTGCTCAACAAAGGCACCATTGCCGAAACCGGCACCCACGCCGAGCTGATGGAAAAAGACGGTATTTATCGGGAGATGTATAGGTTGCAGAGAGAATCGGAACAGTGGTCTGCGTAACTTGCAAATATGCGGGCATCTGCGTTGTCGCTTTGCAAAAAACAGTCCTCGACGTACAACAAGTACGCCTGCGGGTGTTTTTTGCACGCTCCTAGCATCTGCTCCACCTATTTGCAAGTTGAGGGGATTACTCTCTATTTACGCCGACGGATATTTCAGAACGTCCACGGATGGACGAGGGGTAAAACAGCAGCGATGTTTTTGTACCGTAAAAACTCGCCATCGGCAAATGTACACGGACGTACATTTCGTACCGTGCCTGCGGGTGTTTTTTGCACGCTCCTAGCATCTGCTCCACCTATTTGCAAGTTGAGGGGATTACTCTCTCTTCTCTGTCCAGCATGAATCAGAACACGAATTGCATAAACGCCCCGTTTCAACTATACTTATCCTATTATGATAGAAATGAAACGTACAGTTACCTGCGGAGAGCTGCAAAAAAGCGACGCCGGTAAAACAGTAGTATTAAACGGATGGGTGCACCGCAAGCGCGACCACGGCGGTATCTCTTTTATAAACTTACGCGACCGCTATGGGCTGACACAGGTGGTTGTCGATGATGATGCAAGCCCTGAATTAAAGGAAATCGCAGCCGGTTTGAAGATGGAATATTGTATTGCCGTTGAAGGCACAGTGCGGGAGCGTCCCGATTCCATGGTCAACACGGAAATGCCAACCGGACATATCGAAGTGAAGACGCAGCGCATTGTTGTGCTGTCGAAGAGCGCTGTGCTGCCCTTCCAGATTGACGAAAAAACCAACGCCAACGAAGACCTCCGGCTCAAGTATCGGTATCTCGACCTGCGTTCCCAGACTATGCAGGATCACCTGATACTGCGCTCAAAGGTTACGTTTGCGGTGCGGGAGTACCTCACAGCGAGAAACTTCTTGGAAATTGAAACGCCGACCTTTATTAAATCGACGCCGGAGGGCGCGCGCGACTATTTGGTACCCTCCCGCCTCTATCCGGGCAAGTTCTATGCACTGCCGCAATCCCCGCAGCTGTACAAGCAGATACTCATGGTCTCCGGCTTTGACCGCTATTTTCAGATTGCCCGCTGCTACCGTGATGAAGACGCACGCGGCGACCGCCAGCCTGAGTTCACCCAGATTGATATTGAAATGAGCTTTGTTTCCCGCGATGATGTGCTCGATGTTACCGAAAATATGTTCCGCACGGTATTCAAAAAGACTATCGGTGCGGACTTGGCGCAATTCTTCCCGCGGATCAGCTATGACGATGCCATCGACCTCTACGGCACCGATAAACCCGATATCCGCTTTGAGATGAAGATGCAGGATGCCGCATGGCTGGCTGAATGCACCGAGTTTGCCGTGTTCAAAGATGCGGTCGCCGCCGGAGGAGCTGTCAAGGCGCTTGTAGTGAAAGGACAGGCAGCAAATTACAGCCGCAAAAAGATCGAAGAGCTTGAAGCTGCGGCAAAAATCTACAAGGCAAAGGGGCTTGCATGGACAAAAGTTGCAGGCGGCGCATTCGAAGGCGGTATTGCTAAATACTGCGCCGGTGCGGAAGCTGAAATATGCAAAAAACTGAATGCCGGGGACGGCGACTTGCTCCTCTTTGTTGCCGATGCAAAATATAAAATCGCCTGCACCGCACTCGGCGCTGTCAGAAGTAAACTCGGCAAGGATTTAAATTTGCTCGATCCAAAAGTATTCGCCTTTTTGTGGGTTATCGATTTCCCGCTCTTTGAATGGAATGAAGATGAGCAAAAATGGGATCCCGCGCACCACATGTTCTCCGCGCCGCAGGAACGCTACCTCGACACGCTGGAGCAAAACCCCGGTGAGGTAAAAGGAGACCTGTACGACCTCGTACTCAATGGCTACGAAGTTGCTTCCGGCTCAATCAGAATCCACAATCCGGAGTTGCAAAAACGGATATTCAACATCGTCGGCTTTAACCCCACCGATGCGGAAAAGAAGTTCGGCTTTTTAACGGAAGCATTCAAATACGGAGCGCCGCCCCACGGAGGTATTGCCCCCGGTCTTGACCGCATCGTGATGCTGATGGCAGGGGAAACCTCGATTAAAGAAGTAATCGCCTTCCCCAAAAACACCTTCGCCGTCAGCCCCATGGACGAAAGCCCCAGCGAGGTTGACGAAAAGCAGCTTGCCGAACTGCACTTGAGCATTCGGGAATAAGCAGTGGACATCGAAGCGCTTGAATTCCGTGCGGCTTGTTTGCAGGCTGCGCGGAATTTTTTTATTACACATGGCTATCTGGAGCTGGACACTCCGGCGCTTGCTCCGGCGCTCATCCCCGAAAGCTGTCTCGAAGTGTTCCGCACGGAATACCTCAAACCCTTTAAGACCGGCGAAGAAGCGGCAGTCCCGCTCTTTCTTGTCCCCTCTCCGGAAGTATTCATCAAGCCGGTTATTGCCACGCACGGGCGATCGGTGTTTCAGCTTTCCAAATGTTACCGCAACTGCGAATCCGTCGGGCATATTCACAACCCTGAATTTACCATGCTGGAATACTACACCATGCAGGCGGATTACCGCGATTCCGTCACGCTTACCGAAACTTTTCTACAGACTATGGCGCAGGCAGTTGCGGGGCCGCCGCTTGCCGATCCCGAATTGGGTGCGATACTTTCCAAACCGTTTTTGCAGCTGACTATGGACGAAGCCTTTAAACGATTCGCCGGTTTTTCTCTCGCCGAAGCGGAAACACCGGAGCTTACATTCCATGCGGAACGGCTCGGCCTCGGCGACAGGGCGCAGTATGAAGACTGGGCGTGGGATGATTTATACGAGTTGCTTTTGGTGCACTGCATCGAACCGCAGCTTCCGCCCGATGTGCCCGTTGCGCTGCTGGACTATCCCGCGCGGGTACCCTGCCTTGCACGGGAACGGTCGGAACAGCGTACCGCCGCTGACGGACGGACATATATATGGAAGACAAAAGAGCGGTGGGAAGTATATGTGCGCGGAGTAGAGCTCGCAAACTGCTATACCGAAGCGCGGGATGCGGGAGAGATCAACCGCTCTTTTGTGGATGAAGCAGCGGTTAAAAACGCAACGGCACGGGTTCCGCATCCCGTACCGGAGAACTTCGGCGGGATATGCGCCTGTATGCCGCCCTGCTCCGGCGTTGCAATGGGATTTGACCGCTTAATCATGCTCCTCGGTGGCAAAAAAACACTCGAACCGTTTTTATACGGCGGATTTTCTCGTCTATGATACCTACAATACAGAGAGCAGCTCTAAAAACTCGCTTAGAATTTGTTTAAAGGGGTCCCATACTGATTTTGTAGTTTGTACATACCAATTTCGGATTTGGAACGACATCCATGTCCTCAACTGCAGCGGTTTTGGCATTCAAAAGCCCTATAAACAGGACGTGATTTTCTTTGACTTGTTTAGTGAAGATAGGCCTAATCTGTCTGCTGATGATTCGTTCCGGCGAGTATTTATGGTAGAAAGATACAGTTGTTTGGAGAGATGCAGCTTAGATTGAAAGCGCATAGTTTCTATGATATTATGAGGAAAGGTCGAAAAGATGTTATGTGTTCCTTACGGATGAAATGATAAGTAGATATTATTATGGAGGGAATTTATGAGTTTACCTGATAGTTATACCCAAAAGCCAAGTGCAATTTCTGAATATTTTGAATCATTCAAAGCCGCACAAGCTCCAGAAAGGGTATCTTATAAGTTTTTGGAGAATCTAGGTTTTACTTCAACAAACGACAGAATGATTATTGGTATATTAAAAGAGCTTGGTTTCATTGATACAGATGGGAAACCAACACAGCGGTATTATAAGTTTCTCGATAAAAATGAATCGAGTAAAATTATTGCAGAAGGTATTCGAGATGCATATTCTGATTTATTTGCTGTAAACCTTAGAGCTAATGAACTTTCCATTGAAGACGTGAAAAATAAATTACGTTCTTTATATGCAGGTAAAAAAACTGATCAAGTAATAGGTCGTATAGCGACAACTTTTAATTCTTTGTGTGAACTTGGTGATTTTTCTATTGAAACAGTGCCAAAACAGGAGTGTAAGGTAGATAATACAACTGAAACCTCTAATATTCGAACGGAAAGACCTTTACCAAATACTCAAGAAAAAAAAGAAATAGCACTTGGATCCTTGCAATATCATATAAATATCATTCTTCCGGCTACAAAAGATCAAGCAGTATATGATGCTATTTTTAAAAGCTTAAAAGAACATTTAGGTTAAAATATGGATAAGCTTTATTCATTTGTGTATAAAGGAATATTAGCAGAAGAAAGTCTTAAGAAAGCAAATCCAAAGACTGTAGTTGATATTGAAGAGTTTGATGAATTGAAAATTAAAAAATCTTTATCTTTTGATATGCTTGACCAAGAATTCCTTCAACAATCAATCAAAACGAGTATTATTTATCAAGCTATCCATACTTTTGAGAATATGATTCGGAAAATGGTTGTAAAAGCTATGGATGAAAAATATCATTTGGATTGGTGGAAGCATGTTAGTGAAAGTATTCAAAAAAAAGTCTCTGCACGAAAAGAAGAAGAAAGGAAAATAAAATGGCACGCATCGAGAGGTTCATCTGAAATATTTTATTGTGATTTTGGTGACTTGTCAGCAATAATTTGTTCTAATTGGGAATTATTTGAAGAATTATTAAGAAATCAAGAATGGGTAAAACAATTACTTTTAGCATTAGAAAAATCTCGTAATGTCATTATGCATGGTGGAAATTTAGCTCAAGAAGATATTGAAAGGATTGGTGTAAATATTAGAGATTGGTTGAGACAAACAGGTTGAGTAAGACATCTAATACCCGCTTCAACCTGACATTGCGGACGAGCCGCAAATGCAGGTTAAGCGAATGTTAGATGGACTCGTGCTACTGCACGAGCTGAATTTTTAGATATAAAGCTAGATTTAATATTAAAAAAAAGTATAATAGAGCTATGAAACCTAAAGAAAAAAAAGAGATTTTTAATTTCTTAGAATATAATAAAAACATTCTCCAGTCCTATGGCGTAAAAAAAATAGGTCTTTTTGGTTCTTATATACATAATCAACAAAATAAAAATAGCGATATTGATATATTAGTAGAATTTCATGCTAATAAAAAAAACTATAATAACTTTATAAATTTAGTTTATTACTTGGAAGATAATTTGAATACAAAAATAGATTTATTAACTATAGAAAGTTTAAGTCCGTATATTGGTCAGAGAATACTCAATGAGGTTGAATATGTATCGATCCAATGAAGATTTGTATAATCATATTTTTGATGAAATCATTTTTTTGGAATCTGAAACAGGTACTATGACAAAAGAGGCGTTTCTAAAAGATGAAAAAACGCAACGGGCATTTGCACGGAGTATTGAAATTATTGGAGAAGCCGTTAAAAACATTTCAAATGATATAATCATTAAATATAAAGAAGTTCCATGGAGAAATATTGCCGGTATGAGAGATAAACTCATTCATGGTTATTTTTCCGTTGATTATGAAATTGTGTGGGATGTTGCAAAAAACATTATTCCTGAATTTAAGAACCAACTGATAAAAATTATGGATACAGAAAAAAAGAAAAATGACAATTAAAGAAATAATAACAGAAATCAATAAAATAGAAATAGATATTGCTGATTTTATAAGTAGTTACAAAAGTGAACAACTCGTCAGTAATTATGATGATTGGAATTATAAAGATGTCATTGCGCATCTTTTGGAATGGATTATGTTTTCAAAAAATAAACTAAACGCTATTGTACATAACCAAGATTTTCAAGAAATAAGTAATATCGATATATTCAATAAACAAAATTATATAAAAAATAGGAATAAGCATATTACAGAATTACAGAAGAAACTAATCTTTGAACTGAATGAATATAAAAATATTGTGCTATTGTATACAGAAGCGGATTTACAGAGAAAAGATTTGCCAACAGGTTTTTCATTTGAATTATGGCAGTATATGATAATGGATACTATTATACACCCTGTAATGCATTTATTATATTATTTAATTAAAACAAAAAAATATAAGTTATTTTTCAAATTGTGTAAAAAATATAATGACATATTTTATTGTTATGCAAAAGGAAATCTTGAGGTGTATTCTTTTTATGAATATATTGAAGATAGTAAAAAATTTATTGAGAATATAAAAGAATTAGGCGAGCAGTATAAAAATGATGCTATGATACATGCAGTTTTAAAAGCCAATAAAATAGATGAAAACATCTAACACCCGCTTCAACCTAACATTGCCTTTGCGGCAATGCAGGTTAAGCGAATGTTAGACGGATGCCTTACGGCACGATAAGCTGTAACTTTGAAAAATAGGATATATTTTTATAAATTAAAGTTTAAAGCCCCAATTAATGGGTTAGGTTACTTTGAGCAAGAGTGTCTTTTATTATAATGGCTATTTGAGGATGAGAAAAAATAAATTTTTATCTAATAATTTTAAAACTTATTAAGGAAATTAACAAAATATAAGTCATTCCGACGGTTGTGGTGTTTGTAAGATTAGGATTTATTGTTAAAAAACTGGAAAAGTGATATATTATTTATAGTATGATATTCGATTGGAATAATGAAAAGAATATAATGCTTAAAAGAGATAGAAATATATCGTTTGAGCGGATTATTATAGCAATTGAACAAGATAGTTTGTTGGATATTTTAGAGCATCCAAATAAAGAAAAATATCCAAATCAACTTTTGCTTCTTGTAGAAATTGATAGATATGTATATGTAGTTCCTTGCGTACTTGAAAATAATGTTTGTTTTTTGAAAACTATTTTTCCAAGTAGAAAATATACGGCAAAATATCTTGATATTAAAGGAGAAGAAAATGAATACTGAAAAAGAGCTGTATGAATCTATAGAAAATGATGAATGGGAAGCGGTAAAAAATTTTTATGATCTTCGCAATGATTTAAAAAAAGCTGCTAAAACTATGCTTATGAAAAAAGAAAAGATAGATGTAATACTTGCCAAGCAAGATATAAATAATCTAAAAGCCAAAGCTTTTGAAGAAGGTATGGAATATGAAATTTTTGCAGGAAGTGTTTTACATAAATATCTAACAGGAAGACTTATAGAGGGATAAAAATTCAATTCGTCTAACACCCGCTTCAACCCTGACATTGCGGGCGAGCCGCAAATGCAGGTTAAGCGAATGTTATGCTAATACTCAACTTTTGTGTTTTATAAAAAATGAAGAAGACTAGTAATAATGATAAAAATAGCGGTTGGAAAATACTTTGTTATTTACTAATTGTATTTTTTTTATTTTTAGCATGTAAGAATTATTATAATCTTTCACACTTGGAAAAATTTGGAATCATTGAAACCGCAATTATAAAATCATATTCAATAAAAAGCCATATAGAGGGAAGTGGAACATATTATCATGTAAAAATTGAATATAGTTTGCTTGGTGAAAATTTAAAACAAATTTGTTCTTTTGATTTCAAGCCAAGTGAAGAATACTATGAAAATAAAAGAATACAAATTATTCACGATTCTAAAAATGATTTCAAACTTCCAATAGCTGAAAAAGAAGCGTATAAAAGAAATGAAATAAATGGAAATTTTATCCGCGCAATGGGAGTTTTATTTATTATATTATTAGCAAGATGTGTTAATTACATATTCGAAAAAAACCGTAATCGAAACAAAAGAATAAAAAAACTTATAAAAAAGAAACCTGAATTAAAAGAGAAGTATAGAAAAGAAGAATGTATAAAAAATATAATCATTTTAATCTTGTTAGTACCTTTTCTGTTAATTCAGTGCTTAATTGAATGGATAAAAGAAAGGTTTAATAGCAGAAAAAGAAATAAATAATGGCAGTCTGCTATACATCGATACGTTTTACAACTTAACTGTATGTTAGATGAACGTACTATCATACGAATTATCAACTCAGGAGTTATAAAGTATGAATGAAAAAAATGAATTAAAGAAAAAATCGGATATTGATTTATGGATCATTTTTATATCAACAATGTTTGTTATTATTTTATACAATAGTTTTTCATCGATAATTAGAACTATAACAAAGAATGCATGGGGATGTGTATTTATTTTCATTATATTTTGGAATGCTTATTAAACAATTTATTTGATATAACCCCCGCTGGGCGCTGTAATGGGATAATAAATGAGAAAAATTACGATTATATTTATATTATTTTGTATAGTATTTGTTTCATGTTCACAAAAACAGATTCCATTTAACAAAAAACAATGGATGAGAGAAAGAAATCGATTTTATATGACCGATTCGCTTATTAAAAAATTAAATGAAGATAAACCAAAAAGAGCTGAAATATTTGATTTGCTAGGAAAACCAAAACTTGAAGGTAGGATAAGTGATAATGAGGTCTCTTATTGGTTAAAATCTGACGGTTTCCTTGCTATGTGGGAATTATATATTGATTTTGATGATAACGGAAATTTTAAATCTGCTGTGGTTGCATATGCCGATTAAAAAGAGAAAAATCTTTTTCAGCAAGTTTTAGTTGCTGAAAATAAGCTGAACTTTAAGATTCAGTTTAAAAACCTTTTTCACATCACATACTCACCGCTTTTTATAAAATATTTTGTGTTGACAAATCCATAAAATAGTATGTACAGTATAGATGTATATGACATTTAAATGGGATGAAAATAAAACTCTGAAACTATAATGTTAGGTCGACAAGCTAACCACTTGCGGAAAATTTATAGGTGTCCTTAAATGAAAAGGAATACATTTATTGTGCTACTAGTCTGTCTATTGACAATATCAGTAGTAGTTGGATTTGCAAGTTGTGAAGTAAGAGGATCACCCTGTCTGCAATGCCGTGGAACTGGAAAATGCTCCCACTGCGATGGGACTGGACAAGATTACGATAGACATTATTATAATCATAATTGCGTTGCGTGTAAAGGTTCCGGAAAGTGTCATAGATGTAAAGGAACCGGAATATTATAATAGCAAAGAAAGTCTAAAATCCAGGTTTACAATATCACATAGAGACTGTGAAGTCCTTTCTGTAAATTCAGTAGGCTGCGGTAAAAAGTTTTAATGCGGGTATATCCCACAAGTAGCTGACAGCTACTGTTTATTTTTTGAATATAAAATACTGTTGATTTTTTATCAAGAGTTAAATACTAAAGACAGCTTCCTTGCTGTGAAATTGTCTTTTTTTATAGATTAGTCAGGCAGGCGACCTTCGTACATTATGCACATTTCTCCGTAGGCCTGGCACAGTTGTGAATCGGCTGAGTCCATTTTTGTTGCTTCAAAAGTTGTAAGATACAAAGCTTTGAGCAGAGCCTGGTCGCTTGGGAATACACTGCGCTGGCGATTGAGTTTTCGGTAACTGGAATTCAGGCTTTCAATCGCATTCGTGGTGTAAATGATTTTCCGGATATCCTTAGAGAACTTAAAATAGGCACGACAACATCCCAGTTTTCTATCCAGCGCTTCATGGAGTTCGGATATTTTGCGGACCATTTTTCAACAACTCGGTCGCGAGCTTTCAGCCCTTCACCTTCGGAGGCTGCGTTGTAAATTGTCTTCAGGTCAGTAGCGAAAGATTTCATGTCTTTTGATGCAACGTATTTCAGAGTGTTGCGGACCATGTGAACCATACAGCGCTGATAATCAGTTTTTGGAAATGCGGCATAGATGGCCTCTTTGATACCTGTAAGGCCGTCAGCACAGATAATCATAATATCCTGCACTCCACGGTTCTTAAGCTCATTCAGAGCGTTCAGCCAGAACTTAGCACTTTCATTTTTGCCTATGGCAAGCGACAGCACTTCCTTACGCCCGTCACAGGTAAGTCCAAGAATTACATAAGCGGCTTTTTTGACAATCACTCCGTTGTCTCTGACAGAATAGTGAATGGCATCGATGTAAATGACCGGATAAACATCATCAAGCGGCCGGTTCTGCCATTCTTCAATCTGCGGAACTATCTTATCTGTGACATCGGAATAAAACCCTCAGACACATCAAAGCCGTAAATGTCTTCGATGGTGTCTGAAATCTGACGGTTGTCATTCCCTTTGCATACATTGATATGATTTTATGATCGATGTCAGAAATATCTTTCTGGCCTTTTTTTACGACCTGCGGTTCGAAAGTTGATTTTCTGTCTTGAGGAACTTCCAGTTCAACTTCTCCGATACTTGATTTTACAGTCTTTGACTTGTAACCGTTTCGGTAATCATCGTTGTCAGAACGCTCAGATTTTTCATATCCCAAGTGAGCCTCCATCTCTGCTTCCATCATTTCTTTGATGGTTCCGCCTAGAAGGTCTTTCAGTGCTTCCTGAATATCCTGCGCTGACTGGATGTCGTATTCTGAAAGCAAAGTTTTAATAATCTCTCTTTTGCCTTCAGTCATTACAACTTTGTGTGGTGGTGTTTTTTCTTTTGCCATACGTTGGCTCCTGTCTTTATTTTACCACAGTACCTACTTTTTAGGAATTTACAGAAAGACTTTCACAGAGTCTATCACATAGGACGGCTACTAAGCAATTATTTTTCTTCCAATAGATTCACAACATTAGGGCTATCAACTTCTTTATAAAATAAGATTTTTTGATATGTCCAAATCCCATTTTCTTTTTTAGCCTTTACATAAACCCTAGAAATTCCGTTTTTTCCCTTTATCTTATATGAAATTGAAGCATCACCGGAAGAATCTCCACGTGCATTAATTGATCCCGATATCATTCCTATTTGTTTATAATCGGGTCCAATATACTCCATTATCTCATGGTTTGTTTCAATTAATTCTATTGAATGCTTGAATGGTATGCTCATTTTAAATATTTGCATTATCGAAATAACAATTATGGAGGACAAGCCAATAATAATAAACAAAACACAAACTACAGTAATTATTATTTTCTTACTTTGTTTTTTCTTTATATCTTTGATTTCAGTTTCGGTTTTATTTGCTAAAACTGTTTCTTTTCCGCAATAGGGGCAAAGTTTAGCCCCATTAGGAATTTTTTTATTACATGATTCACAGATTTCTAAAGGCTTTAAAATTAACATTACAATAAAAACCCATATTCCTATTCCCGGCCAAATTCCAAGCCAAAACCAATGGGGAGAGCGATTTTTCTTTTTTGCAACAATTATGCCGGCTATTATTGGCTCAATCCATAAAATAAGAAAAATGATAAGGAATATTTTTGTGTCCATTTTATACTTCCTTTAAAAAAAATGCGTGAAACTTTTAAAAATTTCACGCATAAGGTCGGGATTCTTTAATACGGTTCGCCGTTTGCCTTTGGCGCGGCTGAGTTTTTACTGAATAGTACGAGGGCTATCAGCGTAACAAGATAAGGGAATATCTTGAGCCATACCGGCGGTATGCCGCTTAAAGCAGGGATAACCTGCGAAACGTTCGCAACGGTACGGGCAAACCCGAAGAAGAAGGTTGCACCCAAAATACCGAACGGCTTCCATTGACCGAAGATCAAAGCGGCGATAGCCAAGAAGCCAAGTCCGTCTACGCTGCCGTTAAACTCTCCCGAATAGGTTACGAGAATGATGGAGCCGCCCAATGCGGAAAGCGCACCGCTCGCACATACCGCAAAGTACCGCATCCGATGTACGTTGATACCGGCGCTCGCAACGGCAGACGGATGCTCGCCGCAAGCACGCAGCCGTAACCCGAACGAGGTCTTATACAGCAGTATCCACGATAGAATAAGTATCAGTAGTACCAGCCACGTGCTCCAATACACTTGCGAAAAGAAGAGCAGCCCCAATACGGGAATTTTTGAAAGTCCGGGGACGTCCTGCCGGATAATACCTGCAACACGTACGTTTCCCGAACCGGTTATGGTACGAGCCATATAGATGGTTAACGCGGCGGCGAGCATATTGATAGCAGTACCGCTGATAACCTGATCCGCTTTCAGTGTAATCGACGCAAAGGCATGCAACAGCGAAAAAAGGATACCGGCTACAGCGGCAACCAGCAAGCCGATAGGAATAACAATCCCAGCCGGAACGGAATGTTGCAGCAAATTGATAGTGACCGCTGCGGAAAAACCGCCGATCAGCATCAATCCTTCGAGGCCGAGGTTCGTAACGCCGCTCCGTTCGCTGTATAGCCCACCGAGCGAAGTAATCAAAAGAGGAATCGTATATGCAATTACATATGGAAAAATAAGGGTTAAAATATGCCACATACGTTATACCTCCTCCGCAGCAAGCCCTGCTGTTTGACGTGTGCGTATTTTTTTGGAAATCATACCCCAGAAGCGTTTAAAGAGCAGGCTGGTCGCTGTAAAATAGATGATAACCGCAATGATGGTATCTGCAATTTCCGGCGGAACAATAGTGTTTGCGCTCATAAAGCCCTTACCGACATGAAGCACGCCGAAGAAAATCGAACTGAGCGCAACGCCGACCGGAGTACCGGCGCCAAGTAAAGAAACAGCGATACCGTCAAACCCTTGTGAGGGCATTACGCCGATCTGCATATTCAGTGCGTAGCCGGTATAGTAGGTAAGTCCCGCCAAACCCGACAGCGCTCCCGCAATCATCATCGAAATAACGATATTCCGGTTTACTTTGATTCCTGCGTATTCCGCACAGTTACGGTTATAACCGACTGCTTTTAATTCAAAGCCGAGGGTAGTCTTATCCAAGATAATTTTAAGAAGGATCATTGCAAGAATACCGAGAAAGATACCGTAGTTTACATATTCGCTGCTGAACAAATCGGTAAGCCATGGGGTACGAAGCGAGCGGGCAACTGCGATGGATTTACTTTCCGTTTCCAGATATTCCGCTTTTAAGTAGCCCGGTACGATATAAAAAACGAGCCAATACGCAATCCAGTTCATCATAATGGTAGAAACAACTTCATGCACATTGAACAGCGCTTTTAATAAGCCGGGAACGACGCCCCAAAGCGCTCCGCCTGCGATACCGATAAGAATCAGTACAATGAAAAAGATCGGCCGCGGCATAGAAGTTGCCGATAAGGCAAACATACTGCCGAGTAATCCGCCGATCAGCATCTGCCCCGATCCTCCGATATTGAAGAGGCCGGTTTTAAATGCAAATGAAACGGAAAGCCCGACCAATAAGAGTGTCGTTGCCGTTGCAAGCGTATTCCCGATGCGTTCAATATTCATAAGTCCGCCACGGAAAAGGTAAGAAAAAGCGGTAAAAGGATTTTCTCCGATACAAATAATCAGAATCGCTCCGGCAATTAAACCGAGCAATACGGCGGAAAGACTGATTACAAGGGTATTATCCGAAAGCGAAGTGTGTCTTTTTATCATCACTGTTGGCCTCCATGTTTGCGCGTATCTCCGGCCATCATCAATCCCACTTCCTCGACCGTAGTTTCTTCAGGACGAACTATACCGGTTAGGGTGCCGCGATGCATAACTGCAATTCGATCCGACAGATTAAAGATTTCGTCCAACTCAAAAGAAATGAGCAATACGGCTCGCCCTCTGTCCCTGTGTTTGACCAATTCTTTATGGATTGCCTCGATAGCGCCGACATCCAGCCCACGGGTAGGCTGTACGGCAATCAGCAGTTCCGGATCAAGGGCAATTTCACGGCCGAGGATAGCCTTTTGTTGATTTCCACCACTCAAGTTCCGTGCAGCCGAGTAAACCCCTTCGCCGGAGCGAACATCGAATTGCTTGGTAATATCACCCGCAAATGTGAACATCCGGTTTTTATGCAGGAACCCGTGCTTTTGAAAAGGTTCTTTGTAGTATGATTTGATAATCGTATTTTCGGCAATCGTATACTGCATAACCAAACCGTGTTTCTGGCGGTCTTCGGGAACCAATCCCATACCCGATTCATTGCGTTCGCGGATAGAGGTCTTTGTGATATCCTTACCACTTAGCAGAACGGTTCCTTCCGCAATCGGCATTAATCCCGAAAGTGCATGAACAAGCTCACTCTGCCCATTCCCGTCAACCCCCGCGATACCGACAATTTCGCCTTTATGCACTTGCAGTGAAAAGTCATTGACGGCAGGTACTTTTTTTGCACCGATAACTTTGAGGTGTTGTATATCGAGTACGACTTCGCCGGGCTGTGCAGGCGTTTTTTGTACCTTAAATTCAACCGGACGCCCGACCATCTTTGCTGCCATCTCGTTTTTGGAAGTAGTGGCGACGTCTATCACATCGATCAATTTTCCTCGCCGTATGATGGTGCAGCGATCCGCAACGTCCTTAATTTCCTGTAATTTATGGGTGATGAGGATAATGGATTTTCCTTCCTTTACCAGATTCCTCATTATTTGGATGAGTTCTTCAATTTCCTGCGGCGTTAAAACGGCGGTAGGCTCGTCAAAGATGAGCACTTCCGCATCGCGGTACAGCATTTTTAAAATCTCCACACGCTGTTGCATACCGACTGTTATATCCATAATGCGTGCATTCGGATCGATTTGTAATCCGTATCGGGCGCTTAATTCTTTTATTTTTTTTTCGGCCTTATGCAAGTCGAGAAAAAAGCCACCTTCTTTTCCGAGGATAATATTTTCGGTGACGGTAAAGTTATGTACAAGCTGGAAATGCTGATGTACCATACCGATACCGAGTTCGTTAGCATCATTCGGATTATTGATAACCACCTGTTTACCGTTTACAAGGATTTCTCCCGCATCAGGGTGGTATAAACCGAATAAGATACTCATAAGAGTGGATTTACCCGCGCCATTTTCCCCGAGAATTGCATGGATTTCCCCCTTTTTTACCTGCAATGTTATATCATCATTTGCAACAATACCGGGGAATTCTTTGCGGATATGGCGCATTTCAATAGCATATTGTTCAGACAGATCAGGCCTTCCTTTATTTACACTGTAAACTTTTATCTAATTACTATTGTTAAAAACCTCAGTTTTTAGAGATTTCTCAATAAACGATTAAAGAAAAATCCGAGGCGTACGTAGTCATACATCCTCGGATTTGCAGAAAACAAACGCTTATCGATTAGCGGAATAAATCGCCCTGCTTGTCGGCAACGACAATGGCGCCTGACTTAATCTGCTGATAAATTTCATTCACTTTCGCTTGTACCTCATCGGAAAGGTTGGGGTTCTCCGGAGGAATACCGACCGCATCTTCTTTTGCAGTCAAAATAAGTGTTCTTCCACCTTGAAATTTACCATCGAGTTCGTCTTTGACCATATCATAAGATGCACGGTCTACATACTTCATTGCAGAAGTTAAAACGACCGATTTTTTGTCGGGGAGTAATCCTTCGTTATACTGATTAACGTCGACACCGACAACCCATACGTCTTTTCCGACCTGACGGCGTGCTTTTGTTTCATTGATTACGCCGACGCCGCCTGCTGCAGCGTGGATACAGGTAACACCGCGGTCAAACATGGAAGCAGCGATCTGCTGTCCCGCTGCGATATCGCTAAACGTTCCCTGATATACGAAATCCTCCGGATGCATTTCGATGTTCGTTCCAAGATTTTCATTGGCATATTTAATACCTTGCTGCCATCCCCAGTTGAACTTCTGAACAGCCGGAATTTCCATACCGCCGATAAATCCGAAGCGGCCTTCTTTTAATTGAAGCGCTGCGGCAAGGCCGGCAGTGAAGCCTGCTTCCTGTTCGGCAAAGAGAATACCGATGGTATTCGGCCCGTTTTGAGCATCATACGAATCGGCAGGATGAGCGTTGCCGTCGATAAGGACGAGTTTTGCATCAGGGTATTTTGTCTGTGCCTTGAAAATTGCAGTTTCAAATTTAAAACCAGGGCAAACGATAAATTTATATCCTGAATCATAGAGGTTGGAGATTTCTTTCACATAGTCCGCTTCGGTTGTCCCCACCGGCTTTAAGTATTTAATCTCAACGCCAAGTTCCTTTTCCGCACGGATAATGCCTTCCCATGTTCCCTGATTGAATGATTTATCATCAATCGTCCCCGCATCGGTAACCATACCGACTTTCATAGCTTTCTTTGTCGTTTCCTCGCTTTTTGTGCATGAGCAAATGACAAATGCACTTAATACCAGTACAGCTGCTCCCAGTACCGCTTTTAAGCTTATTTTTCGCATATTTGCGCCTCCTCAAATAAGTTCAATAAGTATACCTCAATAAAAATACCGTGTCAAATCGTTGATATAATGAAGGTAAACGCATCAGGTTGTTAGGAGTATATCCCCCGCAAAATAACGAGGCTGTATCAGCAGAATTTCGCCGCTTTGCGGCTCAAATGCTGCTCCAGCCTCGTTATTTTGCGCTATGGTTTTGACTGTCTGATGCGTTTACCCATTTACCGAAAAAATTTCGCACAAAAAGACAGCAGTCGCCTAGAATATGTATAATGCGAAAGCCCTGATACCTTGCTAGAGTTGGAATGAATCAACTTCCCGTACGACTTCTTGGATAGCTTGTGCATTTTTTTGAGTAACTTCGTGGACGGTTTGGATTGCCTTGTTGATGTTCAATACATCACCGGTCATTTCGCTCATTTTCTCTGTCAGCGCTGCGGTTAGGGTATTGAGCATCGCCATTTCCTCTGCAGTATGGCGGCCGTTATTTGCCATTTCTTCCGATTTAGTTTTTATATCATGTGTTATACCGTTGATATCCGTAATAGCTGCGGTAATTTTTTCACTGCCGGTTTCCTGCTGTTGCATTGCTTCCAAAATACCGGCTTCCTGCTCGGAAATTTTGCTCACCAATGTGTATACCTGTTCAAACGCCTTTTCAGTCGTGCTTTCGGTATTGGTTAATTTCTGGATAATCTGTAAAGATTCTTTAATGACCGCGGCAATCTTTTTTCCTTGCATACTTGATTCTTCCGCTAATTTCCGAATTTCATCGGCAACGACAGCGAAACCTTTACCCGATTCACCGGCATGTGCCGCTTCAATAGCTGCGTTCATCGCTAAGAGATTAGTTTGGCTCGCCACATTTTGAATAACTTCACCTGCTTCCAAAAGATCGCCTGACCTTTTGGCAATTTCCATTGCCGCTTCATTGGCATTTTTTGCCCCTGCCTTTCCTTGCATACTCAGTTGATACGCATCTTTGATAACGGTATTACTTTCTTCAAGTAATTCGGTAACGGCTCTCACGTTTGTTATCATCGTTTCTATCAATGAAGAAGACTGCATAAGTTTATTTGATTGGATAACAATGTAGCCGTCGAGCGTATTGAGTGTTTCCAAAATCGTTTTTACCGTACTGTCGGTCGTTGTTACACTCTCGGCCTGATTCATCAATTGCTGCTTGAGGCTATTGATATTTCCGGCAATGTGACCGGCGCCTTCTGACGTAGTCTGCATTGTTCCTTCAAGAATGGTTCCGTGCTCCGTCAAATTACGGAGAGCGTGATGAATCGCTTCTATGACCGATTGATTGGCCGTTTGCTTTGCGCGTAAAAGCGCCTCATCTTCTTGCAGCTGTTTGATGTTTTCCTGTTTTCCAAGATCCGTAATCAAGAATAACACCGCAGCGATAATAACGGCATTAATAATGATTTGCGGAAAGAGAAGCAGATCGAACATGAGCGCGGCGGCCTCTGCGAACGGTTTCTCTCCGAGGAGCGGTACAAATACCATGATGTGCAGTATTTCCCACACTCCACCGAAACCTGAAAAAAGCAAAATCGTTTTGTACGTTAAAGTTATGCGTTCGTATTTCTGCCGAAGGATCAAGACGATACCGGCACAGACAATACCTGAGAAAAAAGTTGCTGCAGAACAGCCGAGCGCTGTCCATCCTCCGACAGTGTATCGATACACGCTGCCGATCAGTCCGACAATGATTCCCGGCAGAGGTCCAAGCAGCGCCGTTGCAACAACGACAACGCCTGTTCTGATATTCGCGAGCGCATTTCCCACTTGGATACCGAGAACCGAAGCCAAAATATTTAAAATAGAAAAGACCAATGTTAATCCGATTGCAGCAATAAATTCCGCTTGTGTTTTTGTATGATATACCAAAGCGGCTTTTATCGGTCTTATTTTAAATAAAAAATAAAGGACCATAAAAAAGAGCGCTACATTTGATGTAAGCGAAAAAAAGGTAGTTGCATTCACTGTTTTTCTCCATAAAGATATAAAAATATTTTGAAATTGATAATCCCCCATGCCGTTAAAAACTTTTCCGCACTTTTTGATATGCTCGATCATAATTATGTTTTTATCGGAAAAAATCTCAGCTTATCCAATGTACAGATATTTTTTCATATTGTGCTTCCAAACCTCAAATATCAGATAGGGTGCATCTGGATAATATGCTTTGCACGAGTGTTGGGAGAATTCGGCGCTTGTATGATGCTGGCCGGAATTACCGGTATGAAAACGGAAACGCTTACCACCGCTATTTTTCTCAATATGACTACCGGCGACTTTGAAGCAGCGGCGGATTGTTCCTTTCCCATTGAGCGATATCGCCAGTTTGCAAATCGGAACGAACGACTACGATACGGCAATTTTTATTGCAGTACTCAATGCGCTGCACACACCTCTACCGCTTTTGAAAACACATTTTCCGTAAGCCTTTTGAAATAGACTGTTAAGCAGTTGTACATCCCTGTACAACTGCTTAACGACGAGTTCGCAATGCGAACTCGCTCCTGTCGAAAACCACCGACATCCATGTCGGAAATGATACGTTGAGGATTAATTTTTCAGCAGCAGCGTATCGTAAAGCATACTCCTCCGTAAGCCTTTTTGAAATAGGCGAGGTAGATCCGAGGCGCGAGGAAAAATTAACCGCAGGCGTATCTTTGATACGTTGAGGATTAATTTTTTCGCAGCAACGAAGGAGATACCCGCATATTTCAAAAGGACTCGCTGATGGCCCCAAGAGCATCGATACTAGCCTCTATCTCTTCCGTCGTATTAAACGTAGAAAAGCTGAAGCGGACAATCCCTTGCGCTTCCGTTTTATAGCTCCGGTGCACAAGCGGAGCGCAGTGGGGCACCCGGACGGGTTGCAATGCCGTACCGCTCATCAAGGAGGCGGCTCACTTCCGCAGACGGCACGGTTCCAATGTTCAGCCCGATAACAGGACCGGCATTTTGTACGTTCGGTGCATAGAGCGTGATAAACGGAAGGTCTGCGGCGAGCTTGAAAAAGTATGCGCGCAGCTTTGCTAAATACGCAGCGGCGTTCTCTTGTCCAAGCTGTTCGATATATGCACATCCTGCCGTCAGTCCCGCAAAGGAAGGCACATTCATGGTACCGGCTTCAAAGACATCGGGCATTGTCGCGGGGTGTGTTTTGTCAAAAGAATGAATGCCGCTGCCGCCGGAAAACACCGGCTTAAAAGCAAAGTCACCGTTCACTATGATGCCGCCGGTACCCTGCGGACCATATAATCCCTTGTGACCGGTAAAGCAGACAATGGTTTGTTCATACTGCGAAATATCCATCGGCATGGTACCGGCGCTTTGGGAGGCATCGATAATCAGCGTCAATCCATTCTTTCTGCATAAGCCGTAAATTCGCTGCATATCGGGAACGGCGCCGATAACATTGGAGCAGGCGGTAACAATAATCGCCTTGGTATTGCTCCGTATCTGCGCTTCCATTGCCGTATAGTCAAGCTCGCCTGTTTCAAGATCAAAGCCGACAATCGACAGCTCCGCCCCTTGACTTTCCAGCTGATAGAGCGGACGCAAGACCGAGTTATGTTCAAGCGCAGTGGTAATGAGATGATCGCCTGCTCCGAACAAACTTTTGAACACGAGATTCAAGGCTGTCGTTGCATTTTGGCACAGTGCAACTTGCAGCGGATCTGTTATATGGAAGATACGGGCAACGGCAACACGGGTTTTATACAAAGAGGCGAGCGCCGCATGGGCGGTTTTATGCGCAGCACGTCCCGGATTTGCAAACTGCTGAGAGGCAATCGCGTCATACACTGCATCTGCAACACTGTCGGGCTTATGGAGCGTTGTCGCGCTATTATCAAAATAAATCATACTACTTACCCTTCTGACTATTTCCCAGACATCTTCACTGCGGTTCTGTCCGAGCCTTGGACGGTGAGCAGATACACATCCTGATACGCGGCTCCGCTTGTTTTTAATAAGTCAACCGCTTTTTCCGCATCTTCACGGTTGACCCGCAGCGCCATCCCGCAGCCTTCTGAAATTTCCGGAGGGAGCGGGATCAGGCGGGCGCCGGAGAGACCGGTCACTGCCATTTCCGCTGCGATTGCCTGATGAGTACTATCAAATGAAATAACGCAAAATACTTCGTTCTGCATGGCTTAGGGCTTTACGACCTTATTGGTACGCATAATTTCCGTAATACGGTACATATTGGTAGCCGAACCGACTTGCAGTTTCTCTTTTAAGCCGTAGAAATCCAAACACAGCCCACACGCAAGCACTTCCGTCCCCTTTTCCTGCAAGGTTTTTAAATCATTGACGGTTTTTTCGTTCTCGGTTGCAAGGCGGACACCGGAGTTATACATCACCACCATTTTAGGGATTCGATCCTGTTCGGTCAGCGCATACACAAAGTTCTCCAACAGCTTTGTGCCGAAACCTTCATCGCCGGTGCCCATCTTGTCGGAATTGATCACCACAACATATTCGTCAGCGCCTTGTTCCAACACGCTTGTGTCGTTCAAAATAGCACAAGCCTCGCAGCCTTGAAAGTCGTAGAGTACGGTGTATTCCGCATCGTTCAGCTTGGTAACGCTTGCTTTGATATTCAGCTGCCCTGCCATCTTGGTCAGATTCTGGGTCGCAATTTCGTTATCCACCCGTATCAGGATGTTTTCCCCTGCAGTGTTTTCGCGCAATACTTTTTTCGTCATAATGACGGGAATGGGACACGCTTTGCCCATCGCATTTACTTCAATCATCATTTTCCTCCATAGATATTAAGTAACCATCAACTCACCACAATCGGATAATCCGCGCGAGATTCGATGGCGCCGATTTGGAATAGGCTGATGCCTGCCTCGGCAAAGGCCGGTTTGATTTTTTCCGCTTCGGCAGGGCTGACGGCAAAAAGTAAACCGCCTGAGGTTTGCGGGTCAAAGATAATTTCTTCAAGTGCAAAATCTTTTATGCCGAAGTGAATTTTCCCTTGAGCAAAGTTCCGGTTCCGCTGTCCGCCGGCGGTAAGCAAAAATTCACCGGCTGCCTGATACGCTGTCTCGATATAGGGAATATGGCTTGCGTCAAGGCGGGCGGTAAAATCCGTACCGGTCATTTCCGAAAGATGTCCGCCCAAGCCGAAACCGGTTACATCAGTGCAGGCATGAACGGTAAAGTTCCGGAGAATTTCGGCTGCGTATTTATTGAGGTAGGTCATTGAGGCAGCCGCTTCGTCAAAGGCGGCGCGGGAGACTTCTCCTGCGCTGTACGCGGTGGTGATAATCCCGATCCCCAGTTTTTTGGTTAAAAATAACACATCTCCCGCCTGCGGGGTGTTGTTTCGCCAAATGCGCTCAGGGTGTATCGTTCCCATCACGGAAAGTCCGTATTTTATTTTGGGGTCGTGGATGGAGTGCCCGCCAACGAGTGCCGCCCCTGCTTCTTTCACCTTTTCCGCGCCGCCGGTTAGAATGCTTTGCAGCGCTGCGTATGCATTATCGCGGGTTGCTTCCTCAGGATAGCAGACAATGTTCATTGCACATACCGGCTCTCCACCCATCGCGTACACATCACTGAGAGCATTTGCTGCTGCAATCTGCCCGAAAAGGATAGGATCGGTTACCATCGGCGGGAAAAAATCAAGGGTCTGGATGACTGCTATATCGGGTGTCAGCTGAATAACGGCCGCATCATCGGAGCTGTCGAAGCCGACCAATAAGCCTTCGTGTGAAGTCTTGGGGAGTGTTTTCAGTAAGGCGCTCAAAACCCCTGCACCGATTTTTGCATTGCATCCGCCGCAGACAAAAAGCGCATCGCCCTGTCCGCTCGCGGATTTATTATAATTTTCCATTGATTTATTATAATATATGAGGGTGCTTTTTACAAGCAAATTTCCGACTACACCCAGGATAAACGCATCAGCACCGCAACAGACGTCGGTGATATTACATTCTTTACTGCGTATTTTCGTGTACCCGTACCAAAATGATAGAAATAAACTACAGAATACAGTACAATCTCATCCATATATGAAACAGTTTAAACTGATAGCGGATTATCAGCCTTCGGGCGACCAAGGGGATGCGATACGGCAGCTTGCGGACGGCATACTTGCGGGTGACCGGTTCCAAACGCTCAAAGGTGTTACCGGTTCGGGCAAGACTTTTACGATGGCGAACATTATTCAAGCGGTGCAGAAACCGACGCTGATTATCAGCCACAACAAGACGCTTGCGGCGCAGCTCTACCGTGAGTTCAAAGGCTTTTTCCCAGAAAATGCCGTCGAATACTTTGTTTCATACTATGATTACTACCAGCCGGAGGCTTATGTCCCGGCGCGAGACCTCTATATCGAAAAAGACGCTTCTATCAACGATGAGATAGACCGACTCCGGCTTTCGGCAACATTCAGTTTGATGGAGCGGCGGGATGTTATCGTTGTGTCAACAGTGTCGTGCATTTACGGCTTGGGCTTACCCGAATCGTGGCGCGATTTACGCATCACCATAGAAAAAGGGCAGACCGTTGATCCCGGTAAACTCAAAAAACAGCTGATCAGTCTGCAATACGAGCGCAATGATGCGGTGTTAGAGCGTGGTCGGTTCCGTGTGAAGGGCGATGTGATGGAAATATTCCCTGCGTATATGGAAGAAGCCTACCGCATCGAGTTTGACTGGGAAGAGATTGTGCGTATCCGCCGCTTTAGCCCGCTGACCGGCGAGGTGAGCCAAGAATACGAAGAGCTTTCGATTTATCCTGCAAAGCACTTTGTTATGCCGGAAAATGCTATTCCCAATGCTATCGAACGGATTAAGCAGGAGCTTGATGCACGTTTGGAAACGCTCAAGGCGCAGGGAAAGCTCTTTGAGGCTGAACGGCTGAAAACCCGTACCGAATACGATATCGAAATGCTCTCCGAGATGGGGCATTGCCCGGGCATAGAAAACTACTCTGCGCCGATCGCAAACCGCAAGCCGGGCGAGCCTCCTGCAACGCTTTTTCATTACTTTCCCAAAGACTTCCTCCTTTTTATGGATGAAAGCCACGTAACCTTTCCGCAGATCGGCGCTATGTACGAAGGCGACCGCAGCCGCAAGCAGAACCTTGTAGACTTCGGCTTCCGGCTTCCCTGCGCGCTGGATAACCGCCCGCTTAAAATCAATGAGTTTGAAACAATGCTCAATCAGGCTGTCTTTGTTTCCGCAACACCCGGCCCCAAAGAATTGCAATATTCTACCCGCGTTGTTGAGCAGCTCATCCGCCCGACCGGTCTGTTAGACCCGCTCATCGAAATTCATCCGAGCGAGGGGCAGATGGAGCATATCTACGGCGAGGTGAGAAAGCGTATCGCAAAGGATGAGCGGAGTCTTATCCTCACCCTCACCAAGAAGATGGCGGAAGACCTTACCGACTACCTCACCGGTCTGGGCTTAAAGGTAAAGTACATTCACAGCGAGGTGGAAACCATCGAGCGGGTAGAAATCCTCAAAGGCTTGAGGGCGGGTGAGTTCGATGTGCTTATCGGGATTAACCTCCTGCGGGAAGGTATCGACCTGCCGGAAGTGTCGTTTATCGGCATCCTCGACGCGGATAAAATCGGCTTTTTGCGGTCAACCACCAGCCTCGTACAGATTGTCGGGCGGGCGGCGCGTAATGCCAACGGCAGCGTGGTGATGTATGCCGACCGTATCAGCGACGCGATGAAGGAAACAATAGAAGAAACCACCCGCCGCCGTTCAATTCAGCAAGCCTACAACGATGAGCACGGCATTACGCCTAAAACCATAAAAAAATCGATTGAAGATATTTTGGTACGCGAAACGGAAATCAAAAAAGAAGCCGCCCGCGCCGAAACCGAGCCGCTGGTCAACAGCTTCAATATTCTGAACCCCGCCGACCGCAAAAAGCTTATCAAAAAGCTCGAAGCGCAGATGGCTGAATATGCCGATATGTTGTTGTTTGAAGAGGCGGCGGTGGTGAGGGATAAGATCGAAGAGATTAAACGCCTCGGGAGCTTTTGAAATATACGACGCATCTACTGCGTCATACGGTAAAAAAGTGTCCTCAACGTATCAAAGATACGCCTGCGGTACTTTTTTACCGTATTCCTTGTATCTGCATCGTCTATTTCAAAAGGCTTACGGCAAAATATACGGCTACGGCGTTGCTGCACACAAATTAATCTTCAACGTATCAGAACGGACAGGGATGTCCGGGGTTCCACGCAACGGCGACGTTTTTGCTCCGCAAAAACTCGCGTTCAGAAGTGTACACGGATGTACACTTCTGGACAGGCTATTTCAAAAGGCTAACGGCAAATAGTATTTCAGCACAGACAGGGATGTCCGTGGTTCTATGCAGTAGCGAGATTTGTGTTATGCACAAATCTCGTCGTTAAGCAGTTGTACAGGGATGTACAACTGCTTAACAGTCTATTTCAAAAGGCTAACGGCAGGCGCATCTATGGCGTTTCTGCGCACGCATTCCATACCCGCTGTACTAAAGTGCGCTTTTTTAGTATGGTAGTACGTCAACGGTTTTTATGACAACCGTATTTTTATTGATAGGCATTTCTGAAAATCAAAACGGTTCAGGGATGTTTTATACTCATAAAGGACACCTCATGAATACTTTTTATAACGCGGAAGAAACATCAAAGGAAAAAACAAGCGATAGCGCAAATGATCAGCTGATGCAGAAGTTCTTGAATACCCGTCAAATTATCTTGTCGGGTGAAGTGAATAAAGAGCTGGCGGAAAAGGTTATCCGTCAGCTTTTGATACTCGAATCCGATTCCGCTTCAAAACCGATTTATGTGTATATCGATTCTCCGGGCGGAGATGTTGATGCCGGTTTTGCGATTTTTGATATGATTCGGTTCATTAAGCCGCCGGTTTATACGATCGGAATGGGATTGGTAGCCAGTGCAGGTGCGCTTATTCTTTTAGCGGCGCCGAAAAACTATCGGCTTGGGTTGCCGAATAGTCACTACCTCATCCATCAGCCGTTATCCGGCATCAAAGGGGTCGCAACGGATATCGAAATCCATGCAAAAGAAATCGAAAAAATCCGCACAAAAATTAATGCGCTTATCGCCGAAGAAACCGGTAAGGACGTAGCTGAGGTTGCTAAAGATACCGATCGCGACTATTGGCTTTCGGCAGACGAAGCGGTGAATTACGGGCTCATCTTACAGGTCATTAAAACCCGCAGTGACCTTCCAAAAAAATAAAAACAGCACCGCCACGGACGGTGGTGGTTCCATATAGCAGCGACGTTTTTGCTGCGCAAAAACTCGTCGTTGACCAGCGTACAGGGACGTACACTGGTCAACAGCGCCATGAACAGCATCATTCAAAGATGTACTTCCTTGTACATCTTTGAATTACGAGTTTTTCAGTGAAAAACTCGTTGCTATCCGAAACCACTGACGTCTTATTTAATCGCTTCAACATCTTCTCGAGTAAGACCGGTAGCTTGTATTATCTTTTGCATGGAATCTCCGTACTGTTTTAGTATCTTTGCTGTTTCGAGTTTTGCTTGGCGGGAACCTTCGGCGAAACCTTTGGCTTCACCTTCATCGAAAGCGTCCATAAGAGCTACCGGTAAAATATGGTATTCTCTCCGTGCTAATTCATTCTGTTTTACTGTCTGTATCATCTGCTCTATCCTCCCTGTATATTCAGTTGTTACCTTACCGGTTTTTACATATTGTAAAAAGCCCTGTAAATCTTTATTATCTGCTGTGCTAAATGCATTTGCATTCTCAATATAATCTTTTTTTGTATCTTTTGAAAATATGCGGGTATCTGCGTTGTCGCTTAACAAAAAACAGTCCTCGACGTACAGCAAGTACGCCTGCGGGTGTTTTTTGTACGCTCCTAGCATCTACTCCGCCTATTTACAAAAGGCTAACGGAAGGCTTTTTTCGAAAAGTCTGGTTCAGCAGCGGCATGGATGCCGCTGGTTCTAGCAGCAGCGATGTTTTGCCGAATGGCAAAACTCGTGTTTTCCGATAGACACGGACGTCTATCGGAAAACACATCTCAATATCATAAGATGTACCGGCTTCGTCTTTTACCAATACGTCAAGACGAACATTTTTTGCGCTCGAATTAGTGGTAACGGTATTTTGGGACGATAGATACGTGATTTTCTCTATCTTAGCGTTAAAGAGTATCTCAAGAAATTCTTTACAAATAGATTCATGTTCCATGACTTTGCAGAACATAAAATCGTCTGCGATTGTTAATTCTTCAAATGGTTTTTTAGCCATCTTTCGCCTCCGTTAGTAATATCTCTTATAAAGCACTGATGCAAAAATGGCTAAAGAAATGGAGAAAAAATCATCTTTTTTATTCGTGCGGTTTAATACCTGCCGTTTCTCGGCAATGATCTGCGTCGGGGGTGTTGATTGTCAAGCGTTCAGCCCATTACCTTAAAGCCGTCATCGGGCTTTAAGGTAATGGCTACGGTTTTGTCCTTTTCGACGGTAGTATCGGTTTTTATTTCTGTTTTGTTTGTCTTTGCTGTAAAGACCTCATCTACGCTAAAGGTTATCTTGTACTTGGGCGTTGTCGGCTTATTTCCGTTTGCATTCTGGCAAGCCGGTACACAAAACCGATGAAAATAATGGGGAACGGATAAGAACAAAGGTATCAAACCTTCCGCACAAATAATGTGCCTGTTCAGTTCCACACAAGCGGTCGTTTGTTATCGGATAGCCGCTTATCAAGATACTCCTTATTTAAGTGCAGCTCTTTTACCAATGTGCGCATTTGATCGGCGGAGAGTAGATTCTGTTCGGCAAAAAGGAAGATGAGCGCCCGTTCTGCGATGCAGGGAACACGGAGCGCATTGATCCGTTCAGGCGAAGGATTGGCGCAATCGAGATATTCAGTCTTAAACGTATTAAATAATATGGAATGCTCCATATTATCTTGAATTGCCGCAAGTTCCTGCATAAGCGGCTGCATATTTCCTCTGCTTGCTTCTATTCCAAGCGGCTTTAACGTAAAGAACGTGTACTGCTTACCGGGTAAAAAATGGTGCTGATCGCAGCGGGTACAGTAATTCGGTTCAAAAGGGTCTTCTTTTTTGCGGTCTCCCCCGATGATAATCAGCGGATCAAAATAGAGCGCGGGGCATTCAACGCCGTTTACAATGTAGTATCGATAGGTATTGTAGCCATTTTGCAGACAGTCTGGATGTTCGCAATAAGCGGAGAACGGATATATTTCCGTTGCCGTTTCTACCAGCAGCCGCGCTGTTGCATTGAAAATTTCGCCGCGGAAGTTTAGCAGCAAGGTCGGCATCACAAACACAAGGCCGCGGCGGTCGCTTTCTTTTTTAATCACGTATGCGAGCCGTTCGTCATAAAATGCTGCCTCATCGATAATCCAGGTACCGATATGCGGATTTTCCTGTAATAGTCTTTCAAGCGCAAACGAATTGCCGACTGTCGCAATATGTTCCCCGCACCGCTGGTAGCCGCCGCGGTAGGCAAGCGCATCCTCAGGATAGTCGGGAAAACGCTCTTTATCGAGGCTGTAGCGTGCAAAAAAAGTATATCGCCTATCCGCCGAGCCGATACCGCTTGCAGGGTCAAACAAATCTTTTTGAGAATTTGCTCCGCTGGTCAGCTTTTGCACGGCGCCGCTTTTGGTACGGGCGACTTGTGCATCTCTCCATACGTGTCCCGCATATTCGGTTTTTCCCGACCCCATCGGCCCTACCACCAGGATACGGCGAGAGGCAGTAGTAAAGTCAAAATGAGCTTTCGGCTCATGCATCAATAAAGAAGGAAAGCCAAGGTTTTTAAACCATGCATTAATCTGTTCTTGTGCGGGTTCCAATTGCATTTATAAAGCTCCAAATCGCGAGAAGGGAAATACCCGCAGTATCGTCGTACCGAGTATTTTTTCCGCAGGGACATATTTCGGTTCAATATTACTTAAAAATCGAATGGATTGTACATCGTTTTTATCTACGGAGGTCAGCTTAAAAACAGTGGAATGGCGCATATCTGTTGAATTAAACCGGTTGTCCCCCATCATAAAATACGCATTTTCAGGAATGTACTCATCCTGTCCGGCAGGGAAGACATTCATGTTGCGCTGATTAGTCCATGCAAGATAAAAGGCGTAGGTTTGCGCTTCTTGTAAAAGACTGTTCCGCACTTCGTCGTTGATGAATTGCTCCGCCGTAGCGTTTGCACGGAACAGTTCAATATTGCGGATAATGATTTTACCGAAGCAGAGCTTGATAAGTGCATTCAACTGCGCAAACCGTTTTTCGTATAACGAAGCGTCCTGTGTATCGCCGCTTTGCCAATAAGGAACCCAACTTGTCATAAAGCTGCGGAACCATGCAAGCCCGCCGTTGGTGGTTAAAATTTCGCGGCTTATCGTATCGTTTGCACGAAAGAGTGCGCTCATCTCATATTCAGCTTCCTGTAAGAAATCTGCAGCTGCCGCCGTGTCGTTATTGCCTTTTAAAAGCGAAAGCCGGTTGACAAGCGATTCGGTTTGCTTTACTGCATCGTTTAAGTTGAGTGCTTTTCGCTGTGATTCAACTGCTTCCATTATACGCAGTTCTTCGGAGCCGATATATATATCTTTGATTAACCGGCGTTCTGATATGGGAAGACTTGCTAAATCCCAATTTGCATAGAGGCTATCTTCTTCTACCGGTAAAAATTCGGTATCGCCGCGATGTTTAACGTATAAAACTCCGTCGACCAGCATCAGCTTTTCGCCGGGAAGTCCGGTAACCCGCTTTACCAGCGGATCCGCTTTCGGTTTGCCGTTGTCATCGGTGTTAAGGTTTACTCGTGCAAGGGTGAGCATATACACCAACTGCGACATAAACGTTTTAAGCCGTGCCTTGGGCGTGTCGGGATAATTCGGGTTGTTCAGGATAACGATATCGCCGCGCTGATATTTTTTCCATTGCGGAAGTCTAAAAGACGAAAGCGGAAAAAAAGGCCCCGAAGGAGTTTTAACGCCGATAACCGTATCACCGATCATAAACTCCGGCACCATAGATTCCGATGGAATGCGGTATACCTGAAAAATAAAGATGTTGACTAATAGCACAAAAAAGATCGCGTAAAAAGCGGCATCCACCCATTCGAGCAGTTCAATTAAAACTTGTTTTATTATTTCTTTAATCGTTTTTTTATTACGCAGCTCGGTTAAAATTATTTTTATGCGCTCTCTCAATTTTTTCCCTTTGCGCGAAAAGATTTTTTTCTTTTGAATAGGTTTGATATCCGGAAAATATTTTTGTAAGTTCTTGTTTCTGAGATAATGGACAGTACGCGATTTTAAAATAAAAATACCGAACCACAGCAGCGCAAGAATGGCATCCATTGTATAAGGTGAATGCTCTACAAGTGCACGGGAGCATATAAAGCAAGCTATCATAACAAACGGCCAGTAGTCAAAGAGCTTTCTCGTAAAAACGAGTGAGATATAGGTTCTCTTCCGGTTTAACTTTAATTGCGCGTAAGTGAGCGCGGAAGAGAAAATAACACCGGCAACACTTCCTACAAAGGCTAAACCATGCATATTATTGACAATTAATAGGAGAGAAAAAACGAAAGACAGCCCCGAACAAACACGGAAAAATAGTGCCATGAATTACCTCGTAAATAGTTGTTTATTGTAGCTGTTATCATTTAGAATGTCAATTTTTCGGTGTATATCGTGTAACAATATTTTAATTTCAATATTATAAAGCAATTAAACGCTTGAACAGTCAATAGTAAAATGATAGTATCTGCTCTTAATTAGAGAAAGCTGATATACGGGGATTCAATAATATCGGCTTTTCTTTATAGGCCGTTTTAACGGCTACACATCCTACAAGTGAAGTACTCCATATAGTAGCGGATTCTTGTATCAACTATTCACTGCTAACATGGACGATCCTCCACGACATTCAATGTAATGCGGTAGTTTGATGTAATCTTGATATTAAAAGGAGATACTTGACAAAATGAATGAAAAAAGTATAATACCCGATACGTACGTGCGGAAATCATCATTACAAGACGGGAGGTATCTTATGAATACCGGAAAACGAATTTTCCCGCTTAGATATAAGCTCGTTTTATTTTTCGGGTTATTGATTTTAGCGGCGGTCATTACGCTGGGAACTTTGGCAATAAGAACAGCCCGTAAAGCCGTTATGGAAAAAATTGAAGTCCATCTTACCGACAAGGCAACAGACGTTGCAGAAATTGTCGACGGAAGAGCCTCTTCCTTTGTACAATTTGTAGAAGGACTTGCCCGTATGCCGTTTTTACGTGATAACAGTCTTTCATTGCAGGAAAAGGCGCGAATGATAACAATAGAAGCGGAACGGAATACAAATATAGATTACTTCGGCGTATGCGATCTCGAAGGTAATCGGTATGACGCGCATAGATCCCTCACGCTTGTAAGTGACAGGGAATGGTTTCAGTCCGCTGCTAAGGGAAAAAACTATATTACGGAACCATTCCTTTCGCAAATAACGAATACTATGCAAATACTCTTTGCTGTTCCGATCTATGACGACATGGATACCATCATCGGTGTTCTTAGTGCGGCGGCACCGGCAAAATTGCTTTCCCAAGAAATAGATAATATTGTAGTCGGCAAAAATGGATATTGTTATATTGAAGATTCGTCGGGTACAGTTATTGCACATAGAGATTTCACGTTAGTGCAGAACCGTGCTAATTCACAAGAAAAAGCGAAAACAGACGCAGCACTTACGTCTCTAGCGGCATTTGAAAAACAAGCTTTGGCATCCCAAGTATCTTCTGTAGGATACTATGAGTATAACGGCATCAATAATATAGCATCTTATGCTACCATACCGTCAACCGGCTGGACTGTTATTATAAAAGCTCCGGTGGATGAATTTATGGGAACCGTGAACGCGCTTCGCAAAGGCATTATGCTTACCGGTATTATTATTTTAGTATTATCGCTTGTCATTGTGTATATTATCGCCTATAAAATGATGCAGCCTGTTCAGGCGGTTGTCGCTGCATTGGGAGATATTGCTCACGGCGAAGGGGATTTAACGGTTCGCTTGCCGGTTTTTGGGAATGATGAAATAACGAATTTGTCCGCATACTTCAATGAAACAATCGAGAAGATTGGATTATCGATACGTGCCGTCGGCGTAAATAGCCAATCGATGGAAGAAGTCGGAAATGAGCTTGCTTCCAACATGGTAGAAACCGCGAGCGCCATCAACGAAATAAGCGCCAATATCGAAGGTGTAAAACAACAGGCAATGACACAAGCCGCAAGCGTAACCGAAACGGCAGCCACTATTGAAGAGATCGTTCGAACGATTAAGCAGCTTAATGGCAGTATCGAAATGCAGGCGGAAAGTGTTGCGCAGTCATCTTCTTCTATAGAACAGATGGTTGCAAATATCGCTTCAATTACCAAGACGCTTGAAAGTACCGACGGTGCTATTAAAAAGCTGGCCTCTGCAACAGGGGACGGGAAAGAGACGGTCGCGACCGCCAATACCGTAACACAGAAAATTGCAGAGGAATCGGGCAGCTTGTTGGAAGCGTCGAGCGTTATTCAGCATATCGCTTCGCAGACAAACCTACTTGCTATGAATGCCGCTATAGAGGCAGCTCATGCAGGAGAAGCCGGTAAAGGTTTTGCGGTTGTCGCCGACGAAATCCGCAAACTTGCGGAAGATTCTGCAACACAAGGTAAAGCAATAACTGCAACACTGAAAATTTTAAGCGGAGAAATTGAAACGCTTTCGGATTCTTCCAGAACTGCCGAAGAAAAATTCAGTACCATCTTTAACTTATCGGAACAGGTAAAATCGATGAGCGATCGTCTGACCGAAGCGATGCGTGAACAGGAAAACGGCAGCAAGGAAGTGCTTACCGCAATTAAAAATATCAATATGGTAACGGTTGAAGTAAGCGAGGGGTCTGCCGAAATGCTCAAAGGGGGTGAAGGCGTTGCGGAAGAGATGCAAAAGCTCAACGATCTTACTCGTATCATTACCGACAGTATGAATGAAATGGCAGCAGGAGCGGTTCAAATCAATAACGCTGTACAGGAAGTAAATGAAATTACACAAAAAAATAAGCACAATATTGAAAGCTTAGTATCCGAAGTTAATAAATTTAGAGTTTAACCGACTTCCGTGAAAACTTAAACAAGAAGGTGTCCCAATTCTTCGACGCCTTCTTGTTTGAATCTCCATCGTTTCAATTTAACCTTTAATCGCTCGTTTCTCCTTCTATAAACGGAATACGCTATATTCTGAGAAGAAGTGTCGTATTTTTTTATATATATTTTTATAATGACTTGTATAATGAATGGGCAGTTCAAATTGACTCTGCCTTTACCAGGAGGAATAATATGGCAAAAAAAGTTGTGATTGCCGGAGGCGTCGCAGGCGGAGCTTCCGCCGCCGCCCGTGTAAGACGTTTGGACGAAAGCGCCGAAATTATCATGTTCGAAAGAGGATCGAATGTCTCTTTTTCTAACTGTTGTCTGCCGTTTTTCTTAAGCAGAATGGTGCCTGCAAGTGAGAACCTCGTTTTAATGACGCCGGAGCAATTTAAAAAGCAATATAATATCATTGCAAAAACCTCGCACGAGGTATTAAAGGTAAATGCTGCGGCCAAAACGGTTACCGTAAAGGATTTGACTTCCGGCAAGGAATTTGAAGAAGCTTATGATGTGCTGGTGTTGTCGCCCGGTGCTTCGCCGATTGTGCCCGCTTCCGTTAAGGGGCATGATAAACCGCACGTGTTTACTGTACGCAACGTAGTCGATATAAAAAAGATAGACGATTATGTTCAGGCCAATAAGATAGACGATATTGCTGTTATTGGCGCAGGTTTTATCGGTATGGAAGTTGCAGAAAATTTCCGGCTTGCAGGGAAAAATGTTTCGCTTGTCGAAAAATTGGATCAGGTTATGGCTCCCTTCGATTACGATATGGCACAAATTCTGCATAAAGAATTGCACGATAAGGGCATTAATCTTATTCTGGGCGACGGCATTAAGGAAATCGGGAACGATTTTATTGTACTGGAAAGCGGAAAAAAGGAGAAAGCGCACGCCGTTATTATGGCGCTTGGTGTACGCCCCGAAACGGAACTGGCAAAGACCGCAGGAGTGACGCTCGGCGAAACAGGCGCCATTTTAGTTGACCATAATTACCGAACAAATGTAGACGGGATTTATGCCGTCGGGGATGCCATAGAAGTAACGCATTTTATTACCAACAAAAAGACACGCCTTACGCTTGCAGGCCCCGCCCAGCGGCAGGCTCGTGCCGCTGCCGACGATATGTACCGCATACCGCACAGAAACACGGGCGTTATCGGTTCTTCGGTTATCCATTGTTTTGATTACAATGCTGCCTGCACCGGTCTTAACGAAAAGGACTGCAAAAAGAACGGCATCCAGTACGATTATGTGTATGTTATTCCGGGCGATAAGGTCGGTCTTATGCCCGCCTCGAATCCGCTCTTTTTCAAACTTATCTTTGAAAAACCGTCGGGAAGAATTCTGGGGGCACAGGCTGTTGGAAAGGGTAATGTCGATAAGCGTGTCGATGTTATTGCTTCGTTTATCATGCTGAACGGTACGCTTGAGGATTTAAAAGAGCTCGAGCTGTGTTATTCACCCATGTTCGGAACCGCTAAAGACGTTGTAAATCATGCGGCGCTGGTGGGAATGAATATTTTGAACGGTGTGTTCAAACAGGTACCGGTTACGATGGTACGCGAATTAGTGGAAAGGAATGCCTGTATTATCGATGTGCGCGAACCGCGTGAATTCGAGATGGGGCATATTATAAACGCAGTCAATATTCCTTTAAGCCAACTCAGGGAACGGATGCACGAGATTCCGAAGGATAAACCTGTGTATGTGCATTGCCGATCCAGCCAGCGCAGTTACAATGCGATTTGTGCGATGCAAGGTCGTGGGTACAAGAATGTATACAATATCATGGGTTCGTTTTTGGGCTTAAGCGTATATGAGTATTTCAACGATATAAAAAACGGCCGGAAACCCATTGTTACGAAGTACAATTTTAATTAGGATCGTAATTTGCAGGGCTCCGATATGCCGGCAGAAAAAAAAGGTCTGTCCAAATTCGATATTTTGAACCTTGTCATTGGTTCGATTATTGCGATGTATCGTCGTTTAAGCTTTCGGTGAATCTCATCAATGTAGGACTGGTGATAGGCGCTCTGTTTACTCCGATTGCGCATTTTTCGCTTTCAGGATGGCTGTATCTTATTTTCGTAACCTCGGGCGGTATTTTAGGGAATATGCTTTTGAAGAAGATGAAGCGCAAAACATCGTACATGCGGAACTAAACAAGTTAGTTTTGTTTCCCATCAGCTAATTAAGGCACCTTCTTAAAACAGATTTTCGTGCAGCAAATGCGGGGGCTTGCAATAAACGCACCTATCTTATAGAATAAGTGCATCAGTATTAAAAATAAATCGTTCTGTTTTTCAGAAAAGTTTATGAATTTATTAAAGACGAAGCAAAATGGAATCGGACAATAAGCATTTTATTAAAGTAACGGAAAACGCACTCACTCCTCTCAGTTCTGAACAAAAGGTAGTATTAAACCGGCGCGGGAACCAACTCTTTAACGAAGGCTTTATAAACGAAGCTCAACGTATCTTTGTTACGACCGGTTATTCGGACGGGCTTACAAGAGTCGGCGATTACTATATTGCGCATGATAATACACTGGAAGCACTCCGCATGTATTGTCTTGCGAAAAATAAACGAAAATCCGACCCGATTATTGATTCGCTTGTTCGGCTCATTAGAGTGTTAATAGATACTGAAACAAAAGGAGTAGAAAATGTTTGAAAGTATTGAAAATGGTTATTCCGAGCAGACCGATTCGTTATTTCCTGCTCAAGAGCTTCCTCACGCAGAAGGAACCGATGAACTTACAAAGCTTTCACGCGAGGGCTACCTTCTCTTAAAAGCAAATGAAATTGATCGGGCAGAAGCTGAATTTAAAAAAATGTTGGAACTTGATGAAAACAATAATTATGCCCTTGTCGGACTTGGGGATGCCGCACGAAAGCGGAATAAATGCAAAGAAGCCGCAGAATACTATAGTGAATGTTTACGGCACCATCCGGGGAATAATTATGCTTTGTTCGGATTAGCAGATTGCTATAAAAATATGAATTTATATGCTAAGGCAATAGAAATTTGGGAACAGTACCTTGAGCATGATAATGCAAACATTACCGTCTTTACCCGCGTTGCTGATGCATATCGAAAGATACATGATTTTCAAAATTCAAAAAAACTCTATTTGAAAGTACTTGAGATCGAAGAGAACAATCCTTATGCGCTCATCGGCTTGGGGCACCTCCATTATGATTTTAAAAAGTATCGAGAAGCGCTCGTTTATTGGCAAAAGATTTTTGATCAAAATCCTGAAAATGTCGATATCCGTATCTTAACATCGATTGGAAATTGTTACCGAAAGATGAAGCAATTCGACCGCGGTGTGTATTATTTTGAGAAAGCGCTTGAAAAAGATCCCGATAATTTTTACGGACTTTTTGGTCTTGCCGATTGTTATCGTGGTATGAAGCAGCAGCAACATTCAATAAAATACTGGGAAGCAATTCTGAGTAAAGATCCGAATAATAAAGTAATTCTTACCCGTATGGGCGATGCATACCGGCACATCGGCGATTATGAAAAAGCCGAGCAGATTTATCAGCGTGCGCTCGATATCGATTATGATTCTTATGCGATACTTGGGCTTGCGATTCTGTGCAAGATACAGGGAAAATATGATGAAGCAATAACCAGTTTAACGCATTTGTTGCAGGCGGATCGGAAAAACTATCGTATTTACCTTGAACTTGCCGACTGTTATATTCACATAAACGAAAAAGCCAAAGCGATTGAAGTACTGCAAGCGTTCCAACAGTACGGCATTAAAAACCAAGCAGTAAGCGATACCCTTTTTTCATTACAAAATTAAGGCAGTGGTGATTGGGACAGAGCGATAACGGCATTGTAAAAAAAACAGCCCTTTCGGGAATGCTGCCGGAAGAAATTGATGCAGTATGCAATTTACCGCAACGCTTTCACTCTATACAAATTTTTCAATGGATTGCGCAGGGGTGTTCGTCGTTTGAAGGTATGACAAATCTTCCACTTAAAGTGAGGGAACGACTTACCGATGAATATACGCCGTGCGATACTGTATGCGAAACCGTGTTGAAAGATCCTGACGGTACGGTAAAACTCGGAATAGGCTTGCATGACGGCAGCAGCATTGAAACGGTACTGCTGTTTGATAAAGCTTCGCGTAGGACTGCCTGTGTTTCCTGCCAAGTCGGCTGCCCGATGGGCTGTACCTTCTGCCAAACAGGCCAGCTCGGTTGTTTGCGTAATCTTAGCCCCAACGAAATTGTAGAACAATTTTTGCATCTGGAAAAAATCTGTGGTAAGTTGGACAATATCGTGTTTATGGGCATGGGCGAACCGTTATTAAACCTCGACAGTATCGCAAAAACTATAGCCGTTCTTACTCACCCCAAGGGCAGAAACCTTTCACACAGGCGGATAACGCTTTCCACGTCCGGTATCTGCAAAGGCATTTATGAGCTTGCAGATAGCAAACTCGATATTCGCCTAGCCGTTTCGTTGACGACCGCGGACGAAGACTTGCGAACAACCTTGATGCCGGTTACAAAAGCAAATCCGCTCAGCGAATTAAAAAAGGCAATCCGCTATTTTAATGATAAAACCGATAAGCGGGTAACTCTGGAACTCGCGCTGCTTAAAGATGTAAACACTTCCTATAAAGCTGCGCAGCAAGTACGCGCTTTCGCCGAAGGACTCAACGTTCATATCAACCTTATCCCGTGGAATCCCGTGCAGCAATTACCGTATAACACTCCTTCCGATTCCGAAATACGATCATTCTATAATTATTTAACAGCGGAAAATCTCAATGTAACAGTTCGCCAAAAGCGTGGCAGAACTATCGGCGGCGCCTGTGGGCAATTAGGTAAAAAAGGACGTACCGAACCGAAATACTCCGGTACAAAGCAAATCTAACTATATTTTTAGAAATCTCAGCATATAAAAAAAGCACCGACTAATCCTGGTCGGATTAATCGGTGCTCCGGTTAACTAAAGGTTAAGTTTCAACCGCTAAAATAGCGCAGCTGAACAACACTGTTGAAGTTTCAGTGTACCCGATTTATTGACCATCGGCGGGAACGCTCCATGTCGCCGGTTCGTTTCCCTCTCTGTCGATAATCTCTATGTCAGATGCAGGAGTGATCTTATCTACGTAGAACTTGTATGAGACGGGCTCCGATACGTTACCGACGTTATCAATTGCTTTTACATCGATATTGTAAACAGTGTCGGTAGAAAAATGGAGCGGCTCGATATACTTAACGTAATCGGCATCGTTGATTTTGACATAAAGTGCATCAACACCGGAAAGTTCGTCGGTCGCACCGAATGCCACCGATTCTTTGGTTGAAACGATAATACGTCCCTCTTCGTCAACGACATCGGAACTCGGGAAAATCATGTATGCATCATCTTTATTGATAAGGCGATCACTGTTTTCGATAAAAAACAGTCGGAGCGGTTGTATCAACGATAACGGATGTTACCGAAATAGGAGCTAAGTTGCCGACGTTATCAACAGCTGTATAATATATCTTTGCAGGTCCTCCTTCTTCGCTTATAGAGTAATAAGCACCTTCATCTTCTTTCCCATTACCATGGAGTGCTAAAGAATCCAAATCTGTGCCGATATAAGCTCCCGCAGTCCCGGAACCGGTTAAATCATCGATTGCCGAAATATACCATTTTGTCTCTGCAGAGCAGTAAGCAGCTAAACCTTTATAAAATAACGGTTCAGTTGTATTCAGCGTCGTTTTGGGCGCAGTATTGTCGACAATTACCGAAAGGGTTTTTGCAACTTCAAGGTTTTTGCTGTTATCGAAACCACGATATGAAATATCATGTTTACCTTCTTCCAAGATCTGGAAGGGATTGCGATAAGTCATAAAGCTCGAACCGTCCAGTGAGAATTCGACAAAATCGAGACCCGTCTCTTTATCTGCCGAATTAAGCTTAAAGAATACATCGCTGTTGACAAAATGTTTATCACCGTTACGGTATTGCATTGCCGCGCGTTGATAATCATGGGTCATTGTTTCAGGCACTTGTGCCCAAACTGAGAAGCAAAGAGCCGCAAAAGCAGCGGCAAAGAGTGATTTCTTCATAAATCCTACCTCCAAATACTATAAAAGATGACTCCGCATCTTTTTTAATAATAAATTTCAACTCTGCGGTTGTGTTTCCGTTCGGAAATTTCCGCATGAGATCCTGCGGGGTGCTCAGCCCCTTCCGCCGATATGGTAATATTACCCGCTGTAAAGGCTCCGGTTGATTCAAAATACTGTGCGACGGCATACGCACGTTGTAACGACAGTTTTTCTTCTTCTTTTGTGCTATCCAATTTTGCACAATGTCCGACAATTTTTATCTGTGTTACATCCTTCGCTTTCAACAGTTCGGCAATACTGTCCAACTTATGCGCGGTGAACGTATCAATCTTATACGTCTTCGGAGCAAAATAAACCGTCGTTTCGTTGCCGGTATTATTTTTCTCGCTTTGCTGCGGCTCATCTATTTTCTCTTCCGCAGGGGCATTTTCAACCTGCTGCGTTTCTGCAACAGGCTTTTCTTCCTTCTGCTGCTTAGGTTGTGTAGTACATCCCATCACAATTACCGCGATCAGCAACAGAAGAATACCTTTTAGCTTGCTCAAATTTTGACCTCCTCAAAATTTTTGTATTGTATAAAGGAAACTTTTGAAAACTAAAGTCTCTAAAAGTTCCATCCAGTTTTATAACTTCTCTTCAAACCGTTTAGTACTGTTATTATTTTAAATTGACATTTTTTACTGGGATTCAAAGAATATCGGCCGATACTCTTGCCAAAAGATATGTTATTGATAAGTGAAGTATTCTCTTACCGTTCGTAAGCTTTATATCCAAGGTGCTCCTACACCATAGATGTTATACTATCATCCCCATTTTTTTGTCAAGCCTCTTTTTTAAAAAGCCTATTTCTAGCTGAGTTTTTTTTGTATATTATGCATTATCATAGCTACGGTAGCGTGCAAGATTCGATAGTATGGGGTAACACAATGAATACGGAATACGGAAAAAAGGCAAAAAAAGTCGCAGTGGTAACGGGCGGAACAAGCGGAATCGGCTTGGAAACGGTCAAAGCTTTAAACAATAGCGGTTATACTGTGTATACCGTCAGTAGGCGCACACTTAACGGTCAAGTACCTGAATATGGCGAGCATTTTTCTGCGGATGTAACAGATGAAGATGCACTGATCAAGGTCTTTGCCGAGGTATGGGAACGGGAAGCTCGATTGGATGTATGTGTCTGTGCTGCCGGTTTCGGTATTTCGGGAGCCGTTGAGTTTACGAAGCTTGAGGATGCAAAAAAACAGCTGGATGTAAATTTTTTCGGCGCTTTTTTAACGATGAAGACAGCCGCTTCATACATGAGGAAGCAAGGCTTTGGAAAGATTCTTGCGGTGAGTTCGGTCGCAGGAGAAATTGCCATTCCCTTTCAGGCTTTTTATTCCGCATCCAAAGCAGCGCTTGGAAAATTATTGGAAGCATTTGCCGCCGAAGTTTTTCCGTTTGGTATACAGTGTGCGCTTATTATGCCGGGTGATGTCGCGACTCCGTTTACGGATGTTCGTAACAAATCGAATGCCGGTAACGATGTGTATTTCGGAAGAATCACAAAGAGTATCTCAAAGATGGAACGTGATGAACGGCATGGCATACCGGCGGATAAACTCGGTTCTTTTATTGCATCGTTAGCGGATAAAAAGCGGATTGGCTTCTTGTATCCCTATAACGCTCCCTATGCTCTGTTGATAAGCCTGTACCGTTTACTACCTCGCCGTTTAGCCCTCTTTATTGTCCGAAAGCTCTATGCCTGTTGAAGAAAATAAGACTTATTCTTGCTTTTTCTATAGGAATGATTATATTATAGTTACAGTTGATGTGTCAGTAATGATAAATCCATCATCAATAGGAGCGTTATATGAGCAAAACAGGAATTTTTTATGCAAGTAAAGGCGGCGTAACCGAAACTTTTGCAAAGCAGATTGCGGAAAAGCTGGGAGCCGATTTGCATAATATGAAAGATACGAAAGTTGATGCGATAGCGGACTATCAGAATGTCGTGCTGATGTCCTCCAGCTATTTTTTCGGCGCCTTAATGGAAGATTGGGGCGGTAAAGTAAAACTGCTGCACACAGTTGATTTTTCCGGGAAGAATGTCGCGATTGTCGGCGTTGGAAGCCAAGAACGCCATCCCGACAGCTTTTGCTCCGGAGCTGCGGACTTCTATGATAAGCTTCGCTTCAGCGGCGCCCGCTTTGTCGGTGATGTATGTCCCTGCGGATATGAATTCCAATTCTCCCGTATGGAAAGAGGCGGCAGAATGCTCGGTCTGTGCTTGGACAAGGGCGATGCTAAAGTGAACGAAAAAATCGACGAATGGGTAAAAGCCGTTCAGCCGGTATTTGCAAAATAAGTTTCGCCTGGGAACCTCTAAAAACGGCAAGCCTATCGGCTTGTTCTGTAATGAAATTCATTAAGTTATCCGCTTTGTGGACTGTGAATCAGTTTTTAGAGGTTCCTTAAAGTATTTCTATATAGGCTTTTAGATAATCTATTCTTTGATTGCGTATGCTTTCGCTTATTAAATAGTTTACGAGAATTTTTCCCGTCCTATGTCTTTTATGTATTATTTTTAGCTTTTCAGGGATATTGTTTAAGAAATTTCGATTTACAATTTCTTCTACAAGAAAAACAATATAACGCTGTTTTTCAGTTTTTTCCCAAAGAATTTTATCCGTTTTATCGGGATATTGCGTAATAATACCCCTCTCATCATCATTAATATCCGAGCTGTTAATGCAACGTACATAGAGAGAAGGATTATTCGCGTATTGTATGAGCTTTTGCTTGTCTCCGTAATCAAACTTTACAACATAGTTAAAGGGTATATCTTCATACGCATATTCTGTATTTTTTAGCTCTTTTATGTTTTTTATTTGTCGGTTTTTTAAAATAATTTTTTTCAACATTATTTTATAATTGTTTATTTTTGTTTCAAAGTCTGTATAGGCATCATTAAGTATTTTTTCGTAATCATTTAAATTTAACATATTAAACCGGCGCATCTCTTTTATAGGAATACCAAGATTGCGATAAAACGAGATTTCGGCAATATTGACTAAATCTGCAACCGAATATTTTCTATAATTATTCATACCATCTTGATTAACAGGAAAAATATTTTCCTTTTGCCAATACCGTAATGTCGGACAGGAGATATTTAAAAGCTCCGAAACTTCGCCGATTGTTAAGTCCTTATTCATAGAACGAAATAATAATAAAATTTTTGTTGACATTCAAGTTACTTTAAGCTTTATGATGAATCTAAAGAACCGGTTACCTTAAATAAATGGCTATTGAATTTTTTATAAGAGAGCTGCGGATTACCTGCGCTTCTCATTTTACAGGAGGTATTTGTATGTCTGACACTGTGGTAGCAAAAAAATGGTTTGAACGTATTAAAGTTCCCCATACCTATGTAATTCTCATAAGTATTCTTATTATTATGACCATCCTTACCCACATCATACCGGCAGGACAATATGAAAGAGTAAAGGAACCAATATCCGGAAAAATGGTCGTCGTTCCCGGCAGTTTTCAATTTATTGACACTAAAGCTCCAGGATTTTTTGATATATTTCTCTCTTTACAGAAAGGGTATGTCGATGCAGCCAATATTATGTTTTTAATTATATTTGCATACGGATTTGTATATGTACTGGTAAAAAATGGAACGATGGATGCTTCTCTTGGAGCACTCGTTAGACTTGTCGGTAAACATGTACAGCTTATGATTCCGATAGTCATGCTTGTTCTTGGAGTGTTAAGTTCAACAATGGGGATTTTTGAAGAGGTATATGGTCTTTTCCCTGTTTTTGTAGGAATAGCAATAGCGTTAGGTTACGATGCAATAGTCGGTGGTGCAATGGTATATCTGGGGGTTACGATCGGATATGCCGCAGGTACTTTTAATCCGTATAATGTCGTTATTGCTCAAGACGTGGCAGGCGTGGCCGCTTATTCGGGATTAGGATTAAGAATTGCGGTTTTTGTTGTATTTGAAGCTGCTGCAATATTTTATATAATGCGCTATGCTGCAAAAATAAAAGCAACTCCTGAAAAATCGATACTATACGGTTCCGATCCTTATATCATAAAAGAGAAAAGTATTGAGGAACTGACAAGTATAAAAATGACCGGAAGGCAAAAAGTTTGTTTGCTTATCTTTTTTGTTACCTTAGGTATATTATTATATTGCACGACTCAACTTGGTTGGTATATTGACGAAATAGCAGCCATGTTTCTAATGATGATGATATTTGCAGGCATTGCGAGCGGTTATTCCGCTACGGAAATATGTAAGACATTTATCGAATCTACAAAGTCTATGGTATCATCAATGTTAATTGTAGGATTTACCCGTGGGATTTTAATTGTTATGAAGGACGGAATGATTTCAGATACGATTGTCTATTATTTGGTATCCCTACTTTCGGAAACAAGTAAATATATATCTGCCTTTGGAATGCTCTTCTTGCAGAATATCATAAAATTTTTTATTACGGGTTCTTCCAGTCAAGCGACAATTACAATGCCGATTATGGCTCCTACTGCTGAACTAATCGGTTTAAGCAAGCAAATAGCCGTGTTGGCCTATCAATTCGGTAATGGGTTTGCGGAAATGTTTTGGCCTACCTCTTGTGCTTTAGGCTGCGGTTTAATGGGTGTGCCGATTGATAAATGGTATAAATTTGTTACGCCGCTCTTTGTTATCGTGCTGTTGCTGGAAATAGTATTTATGACAATTGCGGTAACTATAGGGTATCATTAATAATAAGGAATTTCTAAAACGTCAGTTTTTAGAGATATTCAATAAGTAACGATATATTAAATAGAGGAGAGGAGTCATTATGCTTATAAAGAATGGAAATATTTTAAACTTTCAAGCCGGCGGATTTGTTCGGCAAGATATTAGAATTATTGATGGAAAAATAACCGAAATTGCAGAAACATTGGATGCCGATAAAAATGAAGAAATTTGTGATGCTTCAAATAAATATATAACACCGGGACTGATTGATGCTCACAGTCATATTTGCATTAGTGAAGAAGGCCGCGGAGCGATCGGAGATGATTGCAATGATTATAGTGAAGCAGTTATGCCGTATCTTGATACAATCGATGCAATATATCCCTTCGATTCTGCTGTACAAGAAGCAACTGCTCACGGGGTAACATGCGCTTGTGTATGTCCCGGCAGCGATAGTGTAATTGGAGGAATGAATAGCGTTATCCAATTATATGGCAGAACAGTTGAAGAGATGTTGATAAAACGGAAAGCCGCAATAAAATGCAGTTTCGGCGAGAATCCGAAAAAGGCCGGATATGTTTTTAAGTCGAGAATGGGAAACGCGTACCTTTTGCGTAAATGTATCGAAGAGAGCCTTGATTATAAATATAGAAAGAACGAAGCTTTGAAACGGGGCGATTATTTTAAGCGGGATATAGGAAAAGAAAATATGCTTTTAGCAATAGATAAAAAGATTCCGTTCCATGCTCATGCGCACCGTTGTGACGATATATGTACAGCTATAAGAATATGTAAAGAATACGATATTGAGTTGGTTATCATTCATTGTACCGATGGAGAAGCTATAATCGATCATTTGGCTGCACATAAATATCCTGTTATTCTTGGCCCAACCATGTACCCGCGCTCAAAATTGGAAAGCATGTCCAGAAGTTTTAAAACGGCAGGGATTTTAAATAAAGCCGGCATAAAAATATGTATTACAGCAGATCATGATGTTACGCCAATATATTATTTATCGGTTTATGCAGCGCAGTCCGTTCGCGCAGGCTTGGATGAAATTGAAGGTTTAAAATCTATAACAAAGAATCCTGCTGAAGTATTGGGCATTGATGATAGAAAAGGCGAAATTCTTGTAGGAAAAGATGCAGACGTGGTAATTTGGTCAAAACATCCGTTTGATTATGATACGAATGTTGAAACTGTATATATTGCAGGAAAACCTATAAGGGGTCGCTAAAAATATACCCGAGTTTTTAGCGATATCTCACAGTATAATCAGTGTAGTTCTAATAATGGAGCGGCTATGATACAGTTTAAGAATAAGCTTCTTAATATTAAAATGCCTCATACTTATGTGATATTAGGTATTATTTTGTTATCGGTTATAGCACTTGCATATATTATTCCGTCTGGAGAATTTGATAGAGTACTGGATGAAAGTTCGGGGAAAATGATAATTATTCCCGATAGCTTTCATTATGCAGAGGGTATAAAGCCTCATTTCTTTGATATTTTTTTGACGCTTCAAAAAGGGTATGTCAGTGCAGCCGGAATAATGTTTTTAATGATTTTTGCTTATGGTTATGTATATCTGTTGATTGATAACGGAACATTAAACAGTGTGATAAATATTCTTATAAAAGCGTTGGGTAAAAAAACATATTTGATTATTCCGGTCAGTATGCTCATCTTTGGTGTCCTTGGTTCAACGATGGGAATTTATGAAGAAGTATACGGTATGGTGCCTGTCTTTATAGGGATTGTTACTGCCTTAGGATATGATGCCGTAGTAGGAGGCGCTATAGTGTTTGTCGGAGTTGCTACCGGATTTGCTGCAGCTACGACAAATCCGTTTTCAGTAGGTATTGCGCAAAGTATTGCCGGCATCAGTATGTATTCCGGGATTGAATATCGAATTTTAATTTTTATTGTATTTGAAGTAACGGTTATTTTATATCTACTGCAGTACGCAAGAAGAGTAAAAAAAGATCCTAAAAAGTCTATTTTATACGGCGAAGAACGGACGCTTATTTTCCCTTTTAAACAGAAAGAAGCTGTTATAACAGTAAGACAAAAAATTTGTTTGATGTTGTTTGTTTTTACAATCGCTATGTTGCTTTATGGGACAACCAAACTGGGATGGTATATTAATGAAATTGCGGCGATGTACCTTATGATGATGATTATAACCGGAATAACTTCAGGATATTCGACGGATAAAATATGTAAAACTTTTATTAAATCGACTCAAAGTATGGTAGGCTCTATGATGGTTGTAGGATTTACCAGAGGTATTGTATTGGTAATGCAAAATGCAAAAATATCCGACACAATTGTTTACTATTTATCGAGTATTTTATACGGACGAACAAAATATATATCCGCCATTGGGATGCTCTTTATTCAGAATATAATAAATTTTTTTATTACCGGTTCTTCAAGTCAAGCTGCAATTACAATGCCTATTATGACTCCCGTCGCCGATATTATACATTTAAGCCGTCAGACAGCCGTATTGGTTTATCAATTTGGAGACGGTTTCTCAAATATGTTTTGGCCTACAGCATGTGCCGTTGAATGCGGTCTTATGGGGATACCAATAAATAAGTGGTATAAATTTATGGCGCCTTTATTTTTGATTATGGTAGTATTGCAGATTATCTTTGCCGCTCTATCGGTTTTGGTGTACGTTTAAATCTAATGTATACTATTAAATACAACAGATATAAGTCTTATTCCTCAACGGTAAAGGTTGTTCTGCAAATAGTGTGAAAGGGGCATCCCATACAATCTTGCCATTGTACGGCTGCCGGTTTTCTAAAGTCTTCCATACCGACCTGCTGCGCGTACGCTTGAGCAATTTGTAAAAAAGCCTGAATCGACGGTTCAAATTCTTCCCTCGTTTTAGAAGAACGGGCACTTCCCTGAGGTATCACCTCTTTATCGTTGACGATGTATTTTTTATCTTCCTTGGTGATACCGAGGAAAAAAGCATGAAGTACTTCCTGTTTCAGTCTATTTTCTGCAAGGAAGATGTACATCGGCATTTGGAAATCTCGCATAGCTTCCGAGGTATAGTCTGTAGCGGACGGAACCTTGCCGGTTTTATAATCAATGATAACGGCGCGGCCTTCAGCTTCCTGATAGGCGATGCGGTCTACGAGTCCGTGATAGAGGATGTCTCCGCTCCGGTACTGCAGCTCGCCTTCTATCATATACGGCGTATAACCGTCCAGTTTTTCCGCGTCGAACGTAAGCACAAAGTCAACGCTTTTTTAAACTGCGCTTTTTAATCGATTCGATAAAAGGCGCGGCAAGCGGCCCTCGGAAATCGGTTTGGCTGTGAACGGTCTCATTAAATATCGATTCAGCCCACGTCCTATAATCGGCGAGATGCGCAGAGATAAACACCCTATCGTTTTCCCGTATACGCTGATAGAGCCGCTCCAAAATACGGTGGCAAATGATACCGATATAGCGCGGATTGAAAAGTTCCGCATCAGTGTCTTCTTCGTCGATGGAAAGCGCCGACGACAAAAACCATTGAGCCGGACAGTCGGAAAAAAGATGTAAGCCGCTTTGACTGATGCGGAATGCCCCGTCCGTATAATGTCCGGCCTTGAGCTTTTCCGAAAGTACCGGCAGACTGCCGTTAAAAGGTTCGGTTAAAAAGGAAAAGCCGCGCGCTTGTTTAATACCGGCGAATTGTTCAAATCCTGCTTTTTGTACGGAATACAGCGCTTCCGGCGCAGGTTCTTCCCGTTTAAAGAAGCGATATTCCTGCAAAAGAGAGTCGCTGTTATTCAGGTCGGGGCGGGGAGCAAAGGCGGTAAAAATGCCATTGCTGACGGTAAAGCCCGAAAAGGTTTGTTCGGAAACGGAAAAGCGCACGGCGCCGTATGTTGCATACACCGCAAAAAAGGCCTGCGTTGCATCTTTTTCGACAACGCCGAGTTCTTCCCGTTTGTCTTTCCGTAAGAAGGGAAGTTTTTGATAGATCACCCTGCTTGCTTTTTGATTGCAGTTGAGGACAAAGTGATGCGCAAAGGGCGTTGCAGCCGCGACTCTAAACGGAAAGATACTGACCGCTCTTCCGGTATTTTGCGGTACATAGATTTCGCGGGAAAGTTGAGCGGTAAAAAAGCGATAGGGTTGTGCAGGCAGACAGTCGGCAAAATCCTCTTCAAGCTGTACCAATTCCTGCATCAGTGTGATACAACGGCCGATGACGGCATTGTCTTCGGCTGAAAAGCCGTCGGGATTCAGATACTGCGCTCGAAAGAGGATGTACTGCCGCCTCATTTCGGAAAAGCTTTGAGCCTGCACGAACCGCTCCGCAGCTTTCATAAAAGGGAGGAGCCATTCCTTTGCCTGCTCTTTTTCTGCTTGCTCCTCCTCAGCACTGCTATGAGGATTATACGGAATAGGGAGTTTAAACGCCTCCTTCCAGACGTTTTTATAGTGTCCTTCATCCTTCCACGAAACGAGACAGTTGTTTTTTATGCCGAAATTGATGAGCGCCTGTATCTGCGCGGGATGCTTCCACGGAATATGAGGATTGAGCAGCAGCGGTTTAAGGCTTTCAAACGAGTAATGTTCCTGTACGCACTGTTCAAGCAGCGGAAAGAGCTGCCCTGCCTGCTGTTCGCCGAGTTTAAATCCGAGCCGAAATTCCGCAGGGATATTCCGCAATGCAAACTCCCGCTTGAGATACGGTACGGTATCTTCAATACCGGCAATGCTGAGCGCAATATCATCGGCGGGAACTCCGGTTGTCAAAATCTGCTCAACTGCGAGCGCGGTTGACCGGATTTCTTCCCGCATGGTGCCGAATTGGATAAGCGGCGTTGTTTCGGCTTTAAAGGCAGGGGCGGGGAGCATCGACAGTTCCGGCCGTTCTTCCAATAGACTGCGATACTCGTCAAAATCTTCCATTAATTCGGGATACAGTAAAATGTACTGTTGTGCATGAGGAATAAATTCCGCCCCTGCCCAAGAAGGTTCAAAGAGCCGGTGCGCATCCAAAAATTCCGTATATGCTTTTTTCAAAATCCGTAAATCGGAGAACTCGGCATCTTTACCGGCTTTATGCTGCGCCGCGCGTTTTTCCCAGTGATCCAACTGCGGCAAAATACCGGCAATCCATTGCGCAAATATAGCGCCGTCGGCTGCGTAGTCCGCCGGGATGATGGTCTGTAGAAAGGGTTTTGCCGCCGCAGCATTGTCGGCTGCAATATGATGCGCAAAGAGCAAGCGGATAATCTGAGACGCCGGGTTTTTATTTTCCGCTTGAGCGATACAGCACTCCGCCTTAAAGGTATCCCATGCGATAAACAGTTCGGCAGGAACTGCTGCAAGGCCGGTCAACGCAAGCGCACGGTGCATCCAAAGCCGAGCTGCAATCCGTGACGGAAACACAAAACACGTGCGGGCGTCCGTACCGTAGCGGCGGATACAATCTTCTATAGTGGAACAGCCGGATATGATGCGCATAACAACCTCTTAAATATGTGAAACCTCTAAAAATCTAGCCGACTTTTTAGAGATGCTTATGATCTGGTTTTTATCAGCGATGAAAGCTCAATAATGTATTATACACAAAAAAATCGGATTGAGCATCTCTTAAACGCAATTAGCGGTTTGCTTTACTTTTGCCCTGTAGGATAGTATAATAAGCGCATCGGTTCGCCTAGTCGGTGCATTTAAATTAAGGGATACATGAAAACGGAGGGATGAATAAATGCGCAAATTTTATTTTGTATTACTTCTTTGTTTTTTCTCTGCGATTCCCTGCTTTTCACAAGAAACGGCACTGCAGTCCAATGATACAGCGGAAGTCGAACACCGAGAACATGATACGAGCAGCGGGCAGCCGAACAATACTGCGCCATTGCAGAAGAAACACGCCGGATTTGACGAATATCTTTTTGCGCCGGCTGCCGGCATGGGTATCGGTTTTGAGCTTTCTACATCAAAAAATACATTGGAACTTCCGTTCGTCTTAGGCCCTTCAATTAAATTCGATATGCAATTTTCCCTTAGATCCGGTTTTTCGTTTTTACTCTTAAATGAAGTATTTTTTCCGCTTGCCTACACCGCAACAAACAAGGATTCTGCACAAGCGGGTTATATTCCGGTGTGGCATGGCGGGGTATTGTTCGGATATACTCACGGAGTAAAAACCGATTTGGAAATTACGGCAGCAGGCGGTTTGGGCGTGATGTTTATCTTACCTGAACTCGTAACTCAATTGAGTATTTCAAAATTTTTTACCGAAAAATACGGACTGTATTTCACATTAAATAATAAATTTGTTTTTTTACCTGCGGCTTTAGCGGACGATGGAAAAATGCGAGCGATGAGCACGGTAGATGCCGCCTTGGGAGCTTCCTTCCGTATCTATCCGAAAGAAAAATCGGTTACAGCTCAGCCTACGGTAAAATCTAAAAAACAGCGGAAGCGGGTTTTTGAACAGTATGTATTTGCACCGTCATTTGCCTTGTCAACGGTATTTTTAGGGATACGGCCTGATTTGTATATCATTATGGGACCATCACTTAATCTTGATATGATCTTTACAAAAGAAAAATCCGGTTTCAGTTTTTTTATCCATAATAATACGGCGGTGTGGTTTACAACCTATCCCAAAGACCCTGATGAACCGACACCGAAATTGGTATCTTTGCCGCTTACTCTGTTTCATTTTATGTTCGGGTATACTCACGGTAGAGGCAGTAATTTTGAAATCTCCGCGGGTATCGGCCCGGGATTTGCGCTTTCTCCTGCTCATTTTTTCAGGCCGGTCACACTCCTGCCTGCCGTCAGCACGGAAATTGCATTCACAACATATTTTTCAAAAAAATACGGGTTATATGTTTCGGCGCTTAACTCGTTTATATTTATTCCTTTCGGTTCATACAGGGGATCTGACGGGAAAAGAAAAACAAGCTATTTATTTATCGATATGCTCAATATCAGCATTGGGCCTTCGTTCCGCTTATAAAGAGCCGTTCATTTTCCACTACTATCGGGAAACATCAAGAAATGGAGGTTTGAGATATGAAACATCTACGATATTATTTATATTTTTGCATATTGTGCATCAGTGTGATGTCATGCACAAGTACGCCGGCTACCGGAGCGCTTTACTTTCCTATTACCGTATTAGCCGGTGTTGCCGATTTAACGGTTTCAACGGCTGGAGAAATACAAGCAGATGCTAGTGATAAAACCGAAGCCTTTGCAAGAAATGCAAGAATGCTGAATAAGGATTTGACTTTTGATGAAACAGAGAAGCATACTCAAAGAGAATCTCCGTCCGAATACGATTATCTTTCAAACATTCAGTTACAACCGCGGAGGGACAGTGCGGAAACGGTGAATCAGCAAAAAAATGATATGGAGCCTGTTTCTTCGATACGATTGCAAAAAGGCGAGTCATTTTCTACGCCGATACCGGTGCACAAGAAACTAACGGTTGTTGTTGAAAATAAGGATAGTAATGAACTAAGGTTTATGTGTACCGGTAAACAGTTCGTCTTGCAGCAGGGGGAAATGGTGATGCTGCATTTTCGATAAATGATAAACGCCGCTTGTCATCACAGTAGCTGCAAACGCCACCAAGCTCGCAGAGTTTAATGAAACGGTAAAGTGTGCTATACTGCTATGGGATGGATAGATAAGGAGCGTTCTATGAACGATATAATGATGCGGCAATACAATATGCTTTCAAAGGAGCTGCAGCAGGAAGTGCAGCATTATATTGAATATTTATTTGTAAAAATGAAAAAAACGAATAGACAACATATTGTAACAATACCCCAGCAAGAAAAAAATAGAGCTTATGATGCCCTGATACAGTATGCAGGTTGCCTACCGCCGGATATCGATTATAAACAAGAAGCTATAGAATTTGCGGTAAACTATA